>NZ_QWFC01000034.1:0-155452 GCF_003576265.1 Pseudomonas sp. 91RF | reverse complement strand
AGATGTGTATAAGAGACAGCTTCACGACATGGCATTACTGACTGAACACGAACAACGCAAGGTCGCCGAGGCCATCGCCCGGGTCGAGCGCGACACCGACGCCGAACTGGTGACGGTGCTCGCGGCCCGCGCCGATGACTACGCGTACATTCCGTTGCTGTGGGCCAGCCTGCTGGCGCTGGTTGTGCCGGGTATCCTGCATTACCTGACCGGGTGGCTGACCATGCACAGCCTGTTGCTGGTGCAGTGGATCAGTTTTGTCGTGCTGTGCCTGGTGTTTCGTTTGCCCAAAGTCACCACCCATCTGATCCCGCGCCATGTCCGCCACTGGCGCGCCTCGAACCTGGCGCGGCGGCAGTTTCTCGAACAGAACCTGCATCACACGGTGGGCAGCACCGGCATGCTGATTTTTGTCTGCGAGGCCGAGCGCTATGTGGAGATTCTGGTGGACGAAGGGATTTCCAGACGGCTGGACGACAAGAGCTGGGACGCGATTGTCGCGGCGTTTACCGAGCAGGTGCGCCAGGGCCAGACGTTGCAGGGGTTCGTGACCTGCATCGAGGCGTGCGGCGAGTTGCTCAAGGTGCATGTGCCGGTGACGCAGGTGAGGAATGAGTTGCCGAATCGCCTGGTGGTGCTGGGATAAGCCGTTCGGGAAATTAGCCGTGCCCTCGAACGCCATCCCCCCTAAACTAGCGGCCATTCCCGATTTGCCCGTCCGAGGCCGTTTTCTGCATGTCTGCCACCGCCGTTTCCACCCCCGATCACCACGCCCGGTTCATCGAGCTGCTGCAAACCAGCCTCGAACAGAACGGTTTCATCAAACTGGTGCTGGCCAAGTACGTCGGCGAAGAAGCGGACCTGCAGCGGATCATCATCAAACCGGTGACGGTCAAGGCGCAGCCGAACCTGTCGTTCGTGTATCGCTACAAGACCCGCGACATCACCAAGAACCTGCCGCTGGACGAGGCGGTGGCGATGATTGCCGAGCTGCTGCCGACGGCGTTCAAGAATGCGCATTTGCTCACGTTGACCGACGAAGCCCAGCTCGAATACAGCAAAAAGGGCAAGAGCTCGCTGTTCATGAGCAAACCCCAGCAATTGCGTGAGGTGCCGTCCGCCGAGCATAACCGCGAGAAAAACCGCTTCCTCGAGTTGAGCCGTCCGTTCCTCAAGGATCTGGGCGTGACCAATGCGCAACACGAGCTGATCCCGGCGATGTCGCGCAAGTGGAAGCAGATCAACAAGTTCATCGAAGTCTTCAGCCACGCGCTGACGTCGTCGCCGCTGGCCCTGGACAAACCGGTGCGGGTGGCGGATTTCGGTTCGGGCAAGGGTTACCTGACGTTCGCCATCTATGACTATTTGCGCAACACGTTGAAGGCCGAGGGCGAAGTCACCGGCGTCGAACTGCGCGAAGAAATGGTCAAGCTGTGCAACACCGCCGCACAGAAACTCGACCACCCGGGGCTGGTGTTCAAGTGCGGTGATGTGCGGAGCGTGGCGCCGAGCGAGCTGGAAGTGATGATCGCTTTGCATGCCTGCGACATCGCCACCGACTACGCGATCCACACCGGCATCCGTTCCGGCGCCTCGATCATCATGTGCTCGCCGTGCTGCCACAAACAGATTCGCCTGCAGATCCAGAGCCCGGCGCTGCTCAAGCCAATGCTGCAATACGGTCTGCATCTGGGCCAGCAGGCGGAAATGGTCACTGACAGCCTGCGTGCGCTGTTCCTCGAAGCCTGCGGTTACGAGACCAAGGTGTTCGAGTTCATCTCGCTGGAACACACCAACAAGAACAAGATGATCCTCGCCGTGAAGCGCGCCGAGCCGGTGGACCCGGCCCAGCTGCTGGTGAAGATTCAGGAACTCAAGGCGTTCTACCACATCAGCGAGCACTGCCTCGAAACGCTGCTGCTCGCCGATGGTTTGCTGCCGCTCAAGGCTTGAACTGAACCCCGGCCGGTAACGTGCCCGGTTGAGCCGGGCGCACCGCGGTCTTGCGCCCGAGCATCACTGTCGCGATCACCCCGCAGGCGAACAGCCAGGTGATCGGCTCCACGTGTTCGCCGAAGAACAGCGCGGAAAACGCGATGGTGAAGAAGATCTGCAACAACTGGATCTGACTGACCCGGGCAATGCCGCCCATGGCCAGCCCGGCGTACCACGCGAAAAACCCCAGGAATTGCGAGAACAGCGCGACATAACCGAAAGCCCACCAGGTTTTCGTCGACACCGCGCCCTGATGCTGCAATGCCAGATACAGCACCGGGCCGATCAGCAACGGCGTCGACAACACCAGCGCCCAGCAGATCACCTGCCAGCCGCCCATCTCCCGGGCCAGACGCCCGCCCTCGGCATATCCCAGACCACCCACCGCAATCGCACCCAGCATCAGCAAGTCACCGGCCTGAATGCTGCCGGCGCCGGTGTACAACGCATAACCCAGCACCAATGCACTGCCCAACGCGGCGCAGGCCCAGAAGGCTTTCGACGGACGTTCATGGGACAGCCACGCGGCATACAGCGCCACGCACAGCGGCTGCAAACCGTTGACCAGCGCGCCGTGGGACGCCGGCAAGGTCTGCATGGCCCACGCCGACAGCACCGGGAAACCGAGAATCACCCCGGCGATCACCAGGCTCAGGCCTTTGACCTGTTGCCAGGTCGGCCACTTTTCCCGTCGCCACAACAACAGCAATGCCGCTGGAATCGCCGCGAACAGTGCCCGGCCCAGGCCATTGAGCAACGGATGCAGTTCCTGCACCACGATGCGGGTGAAGGGCAGGGTGAGGCTGAAGATCACAACGCCGAGCAGGCCGAGGGCCATGCCGGTGTTTTCGCGCGAAGACATGATGGCAACCAGATTCGAAGGTGGCAGGGAGGTGCATTCATCTAGCCACAAAGCGCGCCAATCGTGCTGTTACAGTCAGGCGCAGAGTTATCCATACAGTTTGCGGACGCTGGCGCGGCTCTTGGACTACTTTGAATACTCCTGTGCATTCACCAGAGGAGTCCTGTCCATGGCCGCGAAAAAGATTCTGATGCTGGTTGGCGATTACGTCGAAGACTACGAAGTGATGGTGCCGTTCCAGGCCCTGCAAATGGTCGGGCACACCGTGCACGCCGTGTGCCCGGATAAAGCCGCCGGCAAGACCGTGCGCACCGCGATTCATGATTTCGAAGGCGATCAGACTTACAGCGAAAAACCCGGTCACCAGTTCGCCCTGAACTTCGACTTTGCCAAGGTTGACGCCAAGGATTACGACGCACTGCTGGTGCCCGGTGGTCGTGCGCCGGAATACCTGCGGCTGAACGAAAAAGTCCTGGAACTGGTGAGGGCTTTCGACAAGGCCGGCAAGCCGATTGCTGCCGTCTGTCATGGCGCACAACTGCTGGCGGCGGCGGGGATTCTCGAAGGACGCGAATGCAGCGCCTATCCGGCCTGCGCCCCGGAAGTGCGGCTGGCCGGCGGCACCTACATCGATATTCCGGTCACGGACGGCCATGTCCAGGGCAATCTGGCCACCGCGCCTGCCTGGCCGGCGCATCCGAAATGGCTGGCCGGGTTCCTGGGGTTGCTCGGGACTAAAATCACCCTGTGACCCATCGATAAGGAGACGCAGCATGTCCGGATGGTATGAGTTGAGCAAAAGCAGCAACGGCCAGTTCAGGTTCGTGCTGAAAGCGGCGAATGCCGAAACCATTCTGACCAGCGAGTTGTACACCTCTCACAGTGCCGCCGAAAACGGTATCGCTGCGGTGCAGGGCAACAGTCCGCTGGATGAGCGCTACGAGAAGAAAACGACGAAGGACGGCCATCCCTACTTCAACCTCAAGGCGGCCAATCACCAGATCATCGGTAGCAGCGAGTCCTATTCTTCGGACGCCGCGTGTGCCAAGGGCATTGCTGCCGTGAAGGCCAATGGAGCGACCAAGGTGATCAAGGACAAAACCCTGCCTGTCCTCTGAGTTCACTGAAGATCCAAATGTGGGAGCGAGCCTGCTCCGGGCGGCGATCCGACGATGAGGTCATCAGTTCCGACAAAGATGTCGACTGATTAACCGTCATCGCGAGCAGGCTCGCTCCCACAAGGTTGATATGTGGCTTGAAATCAGCGCAAGGTTTTGAGAATGGCCTGCAACTGATCACGCCCGGCCTCGCTCAGCGGGAACACCGGCAGGCGTGGATCACCCACTTCCAGCCCGGTGTCACGCAGCCCGGCCTTGATCGTCGCCGGCAAGCCGCCCTTGAGGATGAAGTCCAGCAACGGCAACTGGCGGTAGAACAGCTCCCGCGCCTTGCCCAGGTCTCCCGCCAGCGTGGCTTCGTACAGATCCAGGTTGAGCTGCGGAATCAGGTTCGGCGCCGCCGTGCACCAGCCCTTGGCCCCGGCCGCGAAGGCTTCCAGCGCCAGCGGGTTGCAGCCGTTGTAGAACGGCACCCGGCCTTCGCCGAGCAATTGCAGCTTGTGCATGCGCTGGATGTCGCCGGTGCTCTCCTTGACCATGGTCACGTTTTCCACGCCGTTGACGATGCGCAGGATCAGCTCCACCGACATGTCGGTGCCGCTGGTGGCCGGGTTGTTGTAGAGCATGATCGGCACGCCGATGCTGTCGCCGATGGCGCGGTAATGGGCGAGGATTTCCGCTTCGGTGAGCTTCCAGTAGGACGCCGGCAGCACCATCACCACGTCGGCGCCATGGGCTTCGGCGAAACGGGCGCGGCGCACGGCGTTGGCGGTGGTCAGGTCGGACACGCTGACCACGGTCGGCACCCGTTTGGCCACGTGCTTGAGGCTGAATTCGGCGACCTGATCCCACTCCGCATCGCTCAGGTAGGCGCCTTCGCCGGTGCTGCCCAGCGGCGCGATGGCGTGTACGCCGCCGGCGATCAGGCGGTCGATCGAACGGCCGAGGGCCGGCAGGTCAAGACCTTCGCCGTTGGCGCCGAACGGTGTGATGGTGTAGCCGATGATGCCGTGAATATTGGACATGAGAGTGCTCCGCAAGGATGAGGTGTTCAGTTCAGGCAATCGGCGTGCTGGCGCAGGTTCTGCCGGGCGTAGTAGTTGAAGGCAGCGGCGTGGCGTTTGGGCTTCGACACCCAGTCATGGGCCTCGCGACCCAGTTCGGGAATGATCGGTTTGATCGTCCCGGCGGCCATGGCCAGCAATTGCAGTTTGGCGGCGCGCTCGATCAATTGCGCGATGACACAGGCTTCCTCGATGGTCGCCCCGGTCGACAGCTGACCGTGATGGGAAAGCAGGATCGCCCGTTTGTCGCCCAATGCCCCGGCAATCAGTTCGCCTTCTTCGTTACCGACCGGGACGCCCGGCCAGCCTTCAAGGAACGCGCAGTCGTCGTACAGCGGGCACAAGTCCATGTGGGAAATCTGCAACGGTACTTCCAGCATCGACAGCGCGGCAATGTGCGTCGGATGGGTGTGAATGATGCAGTTCACGTCTGGCCGGGCCCGATACACCCAGCTGTGGAATCGGTTGGCCGGATTGGCCATGCCGTGACCTTCGAGCACTTCCAGGTCTTCGTTGACCAGCAGCAGATTGCTCGCGGTGATTTCATCGAACCCCAGCCCCAGTTGCTGGGTGTAGTAAGTGCCCGGCTGCGGGCCACGGGCGGTAATCTGCCCGGCCAGGCCCGAATCGTGGCCGTTCTCGAAGAGGATCCGGCAGGTCAGGGCCAGCTTTTGCCGGTCCGTCCACGTATTATCCGCCAGGCTTTTTTGCATCTGGGTCAGCGCTTGCTTGACCAGTTCGTCTTTGGGTAGTGCTAATGTCTTCGCCATATCCGTGTCCTGTGGTGGTTGCCATGGATGACACTTAAGAGGCTATATGACACTTTGTGTCATTGGCAAGGACAAATCGTCTTTCCTTTGCTGGATTAATCGCTTCGCATGTCTATCCGTTTGAAATTATTGAGAAAAAAACTTGGCATAACCCTTGAGGCCCTGGCCGAGAAATCCGGCATGACCAAGAGTTACCTGTCGAAAGTCGAACGCGGGTTGAACACGCCGTCGATTGCCGCCGCGCTGAAACTGGCGAAAGCACTGAACGTGAAAGTCGAGGAATTGTTCTCCGAAGACAACGTCAGCCTCGACAGCTACAGCCTGGTGCGCAGCCACGAACGCCAGTCACTGGCGGCCAACGATCACAGCCCCGGTTACGCGGTGCTGGCCCATCAGGTCAGCGAACGCAGCCTGCTGCCGTTCATCATCTATCCGCCGACTGAATTCACCGACAAGACCTTCAAGGAGCATCTGGGCGAGGAGTTTCTGTTCGTCCATGAAGGCCGGGTCGAAGTGGACTTCATGAACGAACGGGTACTGCTGGAGCGGGGCGACGCGCTGCACTTCAATGCGCAGAAACCGCACCGGATCCGCTCGGTGGGCGAGGAGCAGGCACAACTGCTGGTAGTCGTGCACAGCAGCGAAGACTGAGTTGATTGGACGGACGCCATCGCTAGCAGGCTAGCTCCCACCGGGAAGTGCATTCCAGCTGTGGGAGCTAGCCTGCTAGCGATGACGCCATAAGCGTCTCCACTAGACCTCGACCGGCACCGAAAGCTTCGGATGGCCCAGCGCATGGCTCTTGGAGTCAAAGAACCGCAATTCGGCGCCCGTGCCCTCGAACACCTTCGCGTAATGCCGCTTCTGGTGCTGGATGAACGCCGCGCTGCGCGGGTAGATCGAGATCGCCACGGTTTTCGGTTTCGCCAGCCGCAGGGCACGCACGATGTGGCTGTCCTGCTCGCCCAGGGCGTGGCCGAAGATGCACAGGCTGTCGCCATGTTCGAGCAACTGGTCGTAGCAGAACGACAGGTAATCGGAGCTGCGGATGGTCTTGAGCTTGTCCGCGCTCGGACCTTCGTTGACGAACAGCGGCACGTCGTCGAGGGTCTTGAGGGTGTTGTTGATCGCGAAACTGCCGAGCAGCGTGCCTTCGGTCGCGGTCAGTTTGCGGGCGCTGCCGTCCTGGTTGCGCACCAGATGCAGACCTCCGTGCAGGTACAGCAGACGCGGCTTGTCGGTGCTGCTTTCGCACAGATCGAAGCTGGCGTCCGGGCCGTTGAACAGGTCGTCGATGGCCTCGCCCCGGTGTTGCAGGGCCCAGTAGTTGAGCAGGTCGTAATTGGTGGTGAACACCGTGCGATAACTGGCCAGCTCGCGGTTCAGGATCGTCAGGGTCGACGCTTCGACCAGTCGCCACGGAATGTGCAAATCGTGGACGGCGTTGATCAGCGCTTCCTTGATCGCGTAGTAGCGATTGCGCGGCGCGGCCGAGCTGACGGCCAGTGCCTTGTTGACCCGGCTGGTGGTTTTCAGCGCGCCGAGCACCTGCTCGAAACTGCGCGTCTGCATCGCATCGAACACGCTCAGCTCCGACGGGCTCAGCGGCTTTTCTTCCACCGTGCGGGCGTTTTCGAACAGCGAGTCGTAGCCGAAATCGTCCCACACCGCGCGGCTGGCGCCGTTGCCCACCAGCAAGCCGCTGAAGTTGGTGGTGGCGCGTAACGCGTTCCAGTCTTCGAGGGTGGCGTCGACATCCAGAAAATCGGTCATTGCAAGGCACGTCTCAAAACAAGGGGCAGATGGGCGGCGACTTTATCACGAGCGGGCATTGAGCCAGATCAACATCCGCCGTGACCGATCGGTCGATCCTGTATGCATCCGCCGGATCGCAGGAGTCGATCCGGCCCCTGTCAGGAGACGCGCCATGAGCAGCACCTTTTTCATTCCCGCCGTAAACATCATGGGCAGCGGCTGCCTCGACGAAGCCATGAATGCCATCCGCAACTATGGTTTTCGCAAGGCGCTGATCGTTACCGACGCGGGCCTGGCCAAGGCTGGCGTGGCGACGATGATCGCCGAGAAACTGGCGATGCAGGACATCGATTCGGTGATCTTCGACGGTGCCAAACCCAACCCGAGCATCGCCAATGTCGAGGCCGGGCTGGCGCTGCTCAAGGACAGTCGCTGTGATTTCGTCGTGTCACTCGGCGGCGGCTCACCCCACGACTGCGCCAAGGGCATCGCCCTGTGCGCGACCAACGGCGGACAGATCCGTGACTACGAAGGCGTCGATCAATCGGCCAAGCCGCAATTGCCGCTGATTGCCATCAACACCACCGCCGGCACCGCCAGCGAGATGACCCGCTTCTGCATCATCACCGACGAAACCCGCCATGTGAAAATGGCCATCGTCGACCGTAATGTCACGCCGCTGCTGTCGGTCAACGACCCGGCGCTGATGGTCGCCATGCCGAAAAGCCTGACCGCCGCCACCGGCATGGACGCGCTGACCCATGCCATCGAAGCCTACGTGTCCACGGCCGCCAACCCGATTACCGACGCCTGTGCGCTGAAGGCGATGACCCTGATCAGCAACAACCTGCGTCTGGCGGTACGCGACGGCAGCGATCTGGCGGCGCGGGAAAACATGGCGTACGCGCAGTTTCTCGCCGGCATGGCGTTCAACAATGCATCCCTCGGTTACGTGCATGCGATGGCGCACCAGTTGGGCGGTTTCTACGACCTGCCTCACGGGGTGTGCAACGCGGTGTTGCTGCCCCATGTGCAGACGTTCAACGCGCTGGTCTGCGCTGATCGCCTCACCGATGTGGCCCACGCCATGGGCGCCGACATCCGTGGTTTTAGTCCGGAGGAGGGCGCAAAAGCCGCGATTGACGCAATCCGTTGCCTGGCCAAAGACGTCGACATCCCCGGCGGCTTGCGTGACCTCGGCGCCAAATGCACCGACATCCCTGTTCTTGCCGCCAATGCCCTGAAAGACGCCTGCGGTTTCACCAATCCACGGGCGGCGGATCAGCGGCAGATCGAGGAAATTTTCCGCAGCGCGTTTTAAGCGGACTGACGATCGGGCGTGAACCTCGTGCAGAGCACCGCGCCCGCCGCCAGAACGCAACACAGCAGCGACAGCGGCCACGCGTGTGGACCGGCCAACAGGCTGGCCACCGCGCCGATCAACGCGGCCATCAATTGATGAATGAAACCACTCAGGGCCATTGCGTAAGCGCCGGCAATCGGCGCTCCATCATTGGCCCGTGACAGGCTGATCGGATAGTTCAGCGACTGGCCGAACACGGCGACGCAGTAAGGCAACCAAAGCAACCAGGCAAGGGAGCTGACCAACAGGCTGCCAGCCAGCATCACCCCGCTTCCGGCCATCACCAGGCCCACACCCGACGCCATCAACCGATGCTGACCGGTACGCAGCACAAAGCGATTGACCGCCAGCGCCCCCAGAAAATACGCCGCACTGATCGGCCAGCCCAGCAGCCCGTAGTCGGTCGTCGACCAACCGAACGGGCCTTGCAGAATCAACGGCGCAGCGCTGTTGAACGCGATGATCACGCCATAACCCAGACCACCCGCGAGCGCCGGCAGAAGAAACGCCCGGTGAGTCAGAATCCTTCCGTAGACCGCCCAGGGCGACACGGTTGCGGGGACTTCGACGAGATCCGGAAAGTTCAGGCGCGAGACAATCGCGGCCATCAACAGGCTGACCGCACCCAGCAGATAGAAAATCGCCTGCCAGCCCAGCGTCACCTGAATCAGCGAGCCGGCGTATTGGCCGATCCCGAGCGCGACCACAAACGAAATCGAAATCCACGACAACGCTTTCGCCAGCAGATCGCCCCGGAAACTGTCTCGGATCAGCACCCGCGCCATCACCGAAATGCCACTGGCGCCGATCCCTTGAAGCAGTCGCAACAGCAGGAACGACTCCAGCGTCGAACCCAGCGGCAACGCCAGGTTCGCCAGCCCGTAAATCCCCAGCGCCGCCAGCAACACCGGTTTGCGCCCGATCCGTTGTGCAAGGCTGCCCCAGAGCAACATTGGCAATGCCATGCCGATCAGGTACAGCGACAAGCCCCAGGCCACCTGCGTTGCATCGACTTGCAAATGGCCGGCGATCTGCGGCAACGCCGGCAGGTAAATGCTCATGCCCAACTGGGCGAGGAACACGGTGGAGCAGGTGATGAGCAGGATGAGGCCGGGGGTCATGAGTCGTCCGTGAAGGTTCAGCGGTCGCGATGGCCGCGGTGAGTCAGTAACAGTCCGGTGATCAAATCACAGAATTGATGGATCAGTGTCGATTCCATGTCGGCGCGCAGGGTCACGCGGATTGCGGCTTTACCTTGAGCCACCACCGGGAAGAACACGGCGCTGGTGAAAAAGCCGTGTTCGGCCAGTTCAATGGCGATGCGAGTGGCCAGCGCGGCCTCGCCGCAGTTAATCAGGCGAATGGCCATGGAGCTGCCGTGCTGTTCGGTGCTCAACAGACTGTCGAACAGGCGAATATTGGCCTGGAGCCGAACCTGCAACGCGCGCAGCTCTGCACTGCGATGCAGCTGGATCGAGGCAAGGCCTGCACCGATGGCCGCGCAATTGAGGCTTTGCGACCAGTTGCTCGGCCCGCCGTAACGCTGGATCAGTTTCCGCTGCCGCTCATTCCCGAGCATCACCAGACCACCGCTGGCCCCGAACGATTTGGCCAGTGACGCGACGATCAGGCAGTCCTCATCCAGCGTCGGCATTCTCGGCCGTACGAGACCGGCGCCATTGCTGCCGACCGCCGACAACGCGTGGGAGTCATCGAGATATAGAAACAGGCCGTAACGTTCTTTCAGGTACAGCAGACCGTCCAGATTGGCCACGCCGCCCATGCTGTAGGCACCGTCGGCGATATAGGCGACGGTGGTGTGGCGCTGGCACACCGCTTCGAGAAAATCCATGTCGTTGTGGGGGCAGGTCAGCACGCGGGTTTCATCGGCGCAGCTGGCCTTCAGGTGATTCATCGAATAGTGAGCCAGACGATCGAACACCATCACCGGTGGACGGTTGTGCGTAAACGCGCCGCTGGCCAGCAATGGCAGGATCCCCGCACTCGCGGCGCTGCAGGACAGAGTGCTCAGACACACGGCTCCAAACAATTGCGACAGCTCGCTTTCGTATCGGTCGAGCAGCGCCAGTTTGCAGCGGTTTTTCGAATTGGCAACGCGCAGTGTGCCGGTTTCCCGTAACGCCGCGATGGCGCCTTCCAGCAGGGCGGGATGGTGATCGAGACCCAGATAGGACGTGGTGCAGAAATGATGGAACTGGCGCCCGTGCTGATCGAGCAACTGGTTGCAGCCTTTGACTTCGACATTGAGGGCGGCGATTTTTCCGGCTTCGGCGGCCTCCCAGTCGTGGTCGGCCAGCGCGATGACTTTGCGGTAGTTGGTGAAGGTATGGGCGGTGGTATCGGGCAGATGGTTCAAAGCAGCTCTCCTTGAGCATGGCAATCCATGGGGTGTTGCAATTTGTGTGTGTTGCCAGACTTTACAGAGCGCGACTTCGGGTCAGAATCGGCCATATCCGATAGCGCTGAGGGCTGTTGGAGTTTTGCTTGTAGGGCGATACCCCGCAGGGTTGTAAGGCGGTGAAATGCCCGACAACCCTGGTAGTGAAGGGCTTGCCGTTGCCCTGTTATCCCGCGGCGGTGGCGCTTTTTTCCAGCGCCGGGGAAAACTGGATCAGCACCACGCCCGCCATCAGCAACACTGCGCCGAATACCCGGGGCAACGTAAGTTGCTTCTCCAGCAGCCCGAACAACCCGAAGTGATCCAGCACCATCGATGCCAGCACCTGTCCGGCCAGTGCCAGCGCGACAAAACCCGATGCCCCGAGTTTCGGCACCAGCACCACCGCCAGTGCCACAAAACACACCCCGAACGCGCCACCGGCCCACATCCACAGCGGCGCCTTGCCGATGAATGCCAGCGATGGCAATGGCAAGCGCAGCGCGATAATCACCGGCAACAACACCAGCACGCTGACCAGCAAGGACGCCAAAGTCGCCCACAAGGGATGGCCCAACCCTCGGGCCAGATTGGTATTGATTGCACTTTGAAACGGGACGACAGCCCCGGCCACTGCCGCCAGCAGCAACAGGCCGGCCCACTGCAACGTACTCATGATCGTTCTCCAGCAAGGTTTTGCTGGACTCTAGGGTATTCGTCGCGCAGATTTAAATTCTGTTTTGTCATGCGGAACATGCATCAAATGAATGATCTTCGGCGCATCGATCTCAACCTGCTGGTGATCCTCGACGCCTTGCTCAGCGAGCAGCACGTCACCCGTGCGGCCGAGCGTCTGCACTTGAGTCAACCGGCGGTCAGCCATGCTTTGGCCCGGTTGCGCGACTTGCTTGGGGATCCGCTGCTGGTGCGGGCCGGTGCGGGACTGGCGCCCACCGCACGGGCGCTGGAACTGGTTGCGCCGCTGGCCGAAGCCCTGGCTCAGGTGCAATCGCTGCTGGCGCCGAACACTTTCGACCCGGCCAGCGCCCGCCGGACCTTTCGGCTTGCGATGTCGGATTATGGGGCGGCGATCATCTTGCCCGGCCTGATCCGCACGTTGCGCGCGGAGGCTCCGGGCATTGATCTGCAAATCAGACACGCCAGCCGCGAGGGCATGGTCGAAGGGCTGCTCAACGGCGACATTGATCTTGCTGCCGGTGTGCTCCCGGAATTGCCCGGCGAGTTGTGCAGCACGCCGCTGTTCGAAGAGCGTTATGTCTGCCTGCTGGATCGCCAAAGCCTTCCCGCCTCAGGTGTTCTCGACCTGCCAACCTACCTTTCCCGTCCCCACGTCCTGCTGGAAATGCGCGGCAGCGGCACGCCGGAAATCGAACGTACCCTGACCGCCCTGCGCGAGCGCCGCCGCGTTGCCGTCAGCCTGCCGCACTGGAGCGTTGCGCCGCAGTTCATCAGCGGCACAGATCTGATCCTGACCGTGGCCTCGCGGACGCTGAAGGATGTGGATGACGACTCGTTGATCATCGTGCCGCCGCCGTTCGAGATCGCACCATTTACCTTTGTCTCGGCATGGCACAAGCGGCGGGGCGGGGATCAGGCGTTGAACTGGTTGAATCGGCGGATCGGGGAGGGGATAGTGCGCGGCTGAAACTTTAAGGAGCGGGGCGTGACAGTGAAGTCTGGGGTGATGTTGGGGCTGACGCTGTGTGGGGCGTTGCTGGCGGGGCAGGCGTTGGCTGATTGTGTGCCTGCGCCGGTGGCGAACCCGCGGGATTTTTCTGTTTGCAAGGATTGGCCGGCTTATCCCGGACTGACGCTGAATGCGGTTTCGAAGTTTGAGCCGGATCCGGTGTATGGCAAAACCGGTGATGTCGGTAGTTACGACCTTGCTCTTTCTGTCGTTTCGGTCGAGGTTTCAGAACCTCTGGCCACCTATTACAAGCCTTCTGCATTCTTGTCCGATGCCTTCGCGCTGGAAAGTGTGGAGTTCGATACCGCGCGCTACAAATTGACCCCTGAAATTCGGGCTTTTGGTGTACGGTTCGTTTTCAAAGGCTCTTCCCGCATCAATCCCATGGATGAGACTTCGCTGTCCCTTTACGTGAAAGAGGGCGACACGTTACGGCCAGTTCTGGATCGGCTTGTGATGTATCGCTACAACGGAGAGTGGGATGGAAATTGTGCGGGCGAACGCGCCAGTACCCTGCGCACTATCGAAATTGGAAAGACCAGTTCTCATGGTTACGCCGATCTGATCGTCAAATCGGTGACGACGGGAGTTGTTGGAAAAGGTGATCCAGGCACTTGTGAAGAGAAAACCACAACCGGTAAACCTGTGCTGACAACCCTTCACTACGACGGAAAATCCTACGTCTTGCCTAAAGGTTTCCAGGCCATCGAGTGATACAGAGCCAACGCGACTTATTTCAAGGAAGAACAATGCTCACCCCGACCCGACTTCTCATCGCCCTCGGCTTTCTTGCCATTACCAACCAGGCCCACGCCGCCTGTGAGGTGAAAAAGTTCGACGGGCATTCCCTGTCACGCTGCAAAGTGTGGCCAGCTTTCCCGGACAAGGCTATCTCGGCAAAATCCACATTCGTGTCCGACTCCGAAGGTGACCACGACGGCGTGTTCGACCTGGAACTGTCGCTCCTGAACGCTGCCAATGCCAAACCGCTGGCAACCTACGTCAAGCCTGGCGCCTACAACTCCGACGCGATCAGCTTCGATGACTTGAAGATCGATACCGCTCGATACCGTCTGGCGTCGGACGTTCGCGCTTTTGGCCTGCGTTCGGATTTCGCCGACCATCTCTCAAGAGCCAATCCCTACGCGAAAACCGATCTGGCGCTGTATGTACGCGAAGGCAGCAAATTGCGGCCGGTGCTGGAAGGTCTGGTTATTCGCAAGGAATTTGGTGAGGGTAGCGGTGAGTGCGATACCAAAGACACGAAAATCCTCAGGACCGTGGAAATCGGCCCATCCAGCCATAATGGCTTCGCTGACCTGATCGTTTCCTCAAGTGGTGTGGTGTACACCTCGACCCAGTCAGGCAAAGAGTGTGTTTCCAAAACCACCGATCTGAAAAACACCCAAATCACCCTGACCTACGACGGCAAGCAATACACCCTCCCCGAAGACCTGCGAGGTTACTGACAGATGCTTACCGGTCTCAACCACCTGACCCTCGCCGTCACCGATCTGGACCGTAGCCTGGCGTTTTACCGCGATGTCCTCAAGCTGCGAGCCGAAGCCACGTGGGACGCCGGTGCCTACCTGTCGCTCCCGGGCCTGTGGTTGTGCCTGTCGCTCGATGCGCAACGCCAACCCGAGCCCGCCGCCGACTACACCCACTACGCCTTTAGCCTCGGCGCGGCGGATTTCCCGCTGTTCGTGCAACAGCTTCGTGCCGCGAACGTGCAGGAGTGGCGCGACAACCGCAGCGAAGGTTCGTCGTTCTACTTCCTCGATCCGGACGGCCACAAGCTCGAAGCCCATGTCGGCGATCTGGCCTCGCGACTGGCCGCGTGTCGGCAAAAGCCCTACGCGGGGATGCGTTTTTTCAACGAGTCGTGAATATTCACAAACCGCTGGGATAGACTGGCGGCCACGTTTTCCGGCGCTTGCAGGTTTTCCATGACTCCATCGTTGCTTATGGCCGTGCTGGCCTCGGGTTTCATCTACGGCATCACGCCGGGACCGGGTGTGCTGGCGGTGTTCGGCATTGGCGCCGCGCGCGGTCGTCGGGCCGGGGCCGGATTCCTGTGCGGGCATCTGCTGGGCGATGTGATCTGGTGCAGCACCGCGCTGATCGCGATTGTCGGCGCCCGGGAAATCGGCAGCACCGCCTTCGATGTGCTCGGTGTACTCAGCGGTCTGTACCTGTTCTGGCTCGGCTGGCGCGCGGTGCGGGCCAAACGCAGCAACGGCGATCAACCCCAGGGCGCGGCGCGTCAGCCGTTCTGGCACGGCATCCTGTTCGGCCTGACCAACCCCAAGGCCTACCCGGTGGCGGTGGCGACGTTCACCGCGTTGCTGTCGAGCCGCGCCGAACTGCTCAACTGGTCGATGCTGCCGATGCTGATCGCCTTGAGCTTCCTGGGCGGATTGCTCGCCTACGCTATTCTCATTGGCGTTGTCGGCGCCCGTCAGGTGCGTACGCTGTATCAACGCCATGAACTGGCCATCACCCGGTTGTGCGGGGTAATGTTCATCGGTTTCGCCATCAATGCTCTGGTGCACGCGTTGCCGGGGCTGATGCCGAGCAAGACTTGAAAAAAATCGCCGGGATGCGAGGTCGAGGTCAGGGACGGTTGATCAGTGCTGCATTGCCCGGACACCCACGCTGAACCATGGAAAGCCGAAATTCTGCGCCCTTGGCGAGTTACATCGATCTGTTGCTGGACGCCGTTTGTGCGGTCGACAAACAAGGTCGCTTCGTTTTTGTCAGCGCAGCCTGCGAGCGGATTCTCGGCTACACCCCTGACGAGCTGATCGGCCAGTCGATGATCGACTACGTCTATCCCGCCGACCGTGAACGCACCTTGGCCGCCGCCAGCGACATCATGGGCGGCGAGCCCAAGCACAATTTCGAAAACCGCTACGTGCGCAAGGACGGCAGCCTTGTGCACATCCTCTGGTCGGCACGCTGGTCGGAAGTCGATCAACTGCGCATCGCCGTGGCCCGGGACATTACCGAGCGCAAACTCGCCGAGTCCCGTCAGGCCGCGTTGTATGCGATCTCCGAAGCGGCCCATGCGGCGGAGGATCTGCTGGCGCTGTTCAAACGTATCCACACGATCATCGGCGAGTGGCTGCCGGCGCTGAATTTCTCCGTGGCGCTGTATGACGAACACTGCGCAAAACTGAATTTCCCCTACCACGTCGACGATGACGAGTTGCAACCGGAGCAACCCGGCACCGTGACCGGTCGGCTGTGCGCCGAAGTGATCCGCAGCGGCCAGCCGATCCTGCTGACCCCGGATTGCCCGCAGGCCCCGGCAGGCTTCGAAGCCTTGGTGGCGGGGCAGCAATCACCGTGCTGGCTCGGTGTGCCGCTGAATTCAAAAAACGGCACCATCGGCGCCCTGATCGTCAAAAGCCTGCCCGGCGGCGAGCGCTACACCGAGCGCGACAAGGAACTGCTGCAATACGTCTGCGCCCAGGTCGCCACCGCCATCGAACGCCAGCAGTTGCACGCCCGCCTGCGGCGCATGGCGCAATACGATCAACTGACCCAATTGCCCAATCGCGAATTGTTGCGTGATCGACTGAAGGCTGCACTGGCCAGCGCTCGGGAAACCTCGGGGCACATGGCGCTGCTGTATGTCGATCTGGATCGCTTCAAACAAGTCAACGACACCTTCGGCCACGGTGTTGGCGACATGCTCCTGCAGACCGTGGCCAACCGCCTCAAGGGCTGCGTGCGCGAGACCGACACCGTGGCGCGGATCGGCGGTGACGAGTTCGTGGTGCTGCTGCACAGCGTCCACGCCCCCGACGATGCCGACAGCGTGGCGGAAAAAATCCGACAGGTGCTGGTGCAACCCATGCGTCTGGATGGGCACAACCTGCACATTGAGCCGAGCATCGGTGTCGCCCGTTTTCCCGAGCATGGCCATCACGAGCAGCAACTGTTTCGCCACGCCGATCAGGCCATGTACGCCGCCAAACGGGAAAATCATCGGGCGCGGGACATCTGACTGGCGGCCGCCGTTCGTCGCGGCAACGGCAACTTTTCTAAACCTTTGAGGGCTGCCTTTTTCTCAACTTAGGCGGGCAACAGCTCGCTTACGATCAATACCAAGAGGTAGAGAATCATGCCTAACTCAAGAAACTCGAACTCGGGAAACTTTGCCAACGATCGAACGAAGGCCTCTGAAGCCGGTCGCAAGGGTGGGAAAACCACCACCACGACTGTCGATAAAGAACCTAAAACTGAAATGGGCCGCAAGCCCGCTCAGAAATCGAAGTAGTCGGCGAAGGTTGTTTTGATTGAGAGGCGGGGGCGCAAGCTCCCGCTTGAATTTGCCGAGAAGGAGGGCGCGACCATGAGCCGGATGGCCACCCGAGTACGCCACATCGGTTTTGTCACCCTGCTGGGCCTGAGTGCCGGCAGCGCATTTGCCCAGTCGCCCGCCGACTTCATCAACGAAGCCTCGGCCAAAGGCATGGCCGACATCGAGGCCAGCCGCCAGGCCCACAGCAAGGCCGAATCCAAAGAGGTCAAGGATTACACCATCGTGGTCATCAACGACCGCACCACGGCCAACCAGCATCTGGCGAAAATCGCCAAGAAACTGGACCTGCCCATCGCCCCTCGTGAAGAAATCGCCGACAAGGCCAAGGCGCTGATTCCGGAGGTGAAGGACGGCGCGTCTTTCGATCAGGCATACGCCGCCAGCCAGGTCAAAGCCACGGAAGAAGCCATCGAACAGATCCAGCAGGAAGCTCAGACAACCGAAGTGCCGGAGATCAAGGCTTTCGCCGACGAGACCCTGCCGAAGCTTCAAAGCCACCTGGAAATGGCGCGGGCGCTGCAAGCCAGTCGCTGAAACCGCAGCAATAAAAACGGCGCTCATGGCGCCGTTTTTGTTTGCTTCAACATTCGTTCAGATCCTGCTTTGGTTTGCTCTTGTCGCCTAGCCCCTCAAGATTGAAAACTTCACCCTCGCCCAGCATCCGGTAGTGCTTGCGCAATGCCTCAAGCTGTTTGAGGTCCAGCGCTTCCAGCCCGAGCATCGCGTTCTGCGCCTCTTTGGTCACTAGCAGCAGCTCGTCGATTTTCAGATGCAGGATGTCGGTATCACGGTTCTGGGTGTTCTGGATCAGGAACACCATCAGGAACGTGATGATCGTGGTCGAGGTGTTGATGATCAGTTGCCAGGTGTCGTTGTAGTCGAAAATCGGCCCGCTCAACCCCCAGAGCCCGATCAGAATCAAAGCCCCCATGAACGTCTTCGGACTGCCGGCCCAGAGTGCGAGCGTCTGGGAAATCTTTGCGAATTTCATGGCGGTGTTCCTTGTGGAGGGAGCTTGAAATTCAGACAGCGGGGGAGGGAGGAAAATTCTGTCTACCGATGCTTGCGGTCGATGGGAAATGATTGCCCTGCATCAGGGTTTTAGCGGGAAGACTTTCATTGTCTGGGTTTGCGTCTACGATCAAATGGCAATCAATTTGCCAGCATGCGAGTGCACGGATAGAAACCCAGTCAGAGGCCGCTCATGGAATTCTTCGAAAAATTAGCCAGTCTTGCCGCCAAAGTCCGGTTGCAGAGCGCTGCAATTCAGACTGAAGAGGCAACAAAAAATGCGTTTGTCATGCCCTTCATCAGTACGGTTCTGGGTTACGACGTATTCGACCCGACAGAGGTGACGCCGGAGTTTGTCTGCGACATCGGCACGAAGAAGGGCGAAAAAATCGATTACGCGATCATGAAAGAAGGCGAAGTGCAGATCCTCATTGAGTGCAAGAAGATCGGCGAGCCCTTGCACATCAATCACGCCTCGCAGCTGTTCCGTTATTTCCACGTCACCAGTGCCAGAATTTCCATTCTCACCAATGGCCAGGTCTACAAGTTCTTCACCGATCTGGATGCGCCGAACAAGATGGATGAGAAGCCCTTCCTTGAACTGGATCTTCTGGATATCGATGAGTATTCGGTGCCAGAACTCATCAAACTCACCAAGTCCGCATTCGACGTCGAGTCGATCATCAATGCCGCAGGTGAGTTGAAGTACGTCAGCCAGATCAAGAAGGTCATCGCCTCGCAGGTCAGCAAACCGGATGACGACTTCGTTAAAGTTTTCGCTTCCCGAGTCTACGACGGGGTTATTACGCAGAAGGTGCGGGATCAGTTTCATGAGCTGACGAGAAAGGCAGTCGTACAGTTCCTGAATGATCAGATCAATGACCGTCTCAAGTCCGCCATGAGTGGAGCGATCCAGCCGGCGTTGGCATCTATTCCGACGGTAGCCAGTGGAACAGATCCGGTCGAGTCTCGTGATGAGTCAGACGACAAGATCATGACCACTCTGGAAGAGCTGGAGGGTTATCACATTGTTCGGGCAGTCGTTCGATCAATTGTCGATGCCAAACGAATCGTACAGCGTGACACCCAGAGTTACTTCGGAATCTTGCTCGATGACAACAACCGAAAACCGATTTGTCGCCTGCACTTCAATCGTTCGCAAAAGTACATTGGCATTTTCGACGAAGAGAAAAACGAAACTCGCCATCCCATTAGCTCGGTAGACGATATCTACGAGTATTCGGAGCAGTTGAAGAAGACAGTTGGCTATTACGACTAGTGTGGAGTCTTTCAAAAAACCGGCCATCGGCCGGTTTTTTTATGGAAGCGAGGTCCTCGAAAAGAAACACTCAATGCCGCCGCGTCTTAAGTCGGATAGGGAATGCACAGGGAGTCGATGTATCGTAGCGAACCACTGCAAAAGTCCTGACAGGAGAACGCAATGACCTGGTCCGCCAAGCAATACGTCGCTTTTGAAGATGAACGCACCCGCCCGGCCCGTGACTTGCTGGCGGCGATTCCCACGGGGGAGGCGCGCTCCGTGGTCGATATCGGTTGTGGTCCCGGCAACTCGACCGAGCTGCTGGTGGAGCGTTTTCCGGGGGCGAAAGTGCAGGGGCTCGACAGCTCGCCGGACATGATCGAGGCCGCGCGCAAGCGTCTGCCGCAGTTGCAGTTCGAGGTGGCGGACATTGATAAGTGGGCCGATGCAGGGCCGTTCGATGTGATCTTCGCCAACGCGGTGTTGCAGTGGGTGCCGGATCACGGGACGTTGTTGCCGGCGCTGGCGGGCAAGTTGGCGCAGGGTGGCAGTCTGGCGATTCAGATGCCGGACAACCTTAACGAGCCGTCCCATCGGTTGATGCGCGAGGTTGCTGCCAACGGGCCCTGGGCCAGCAAACTGGCAGGCGCGGCGGGGCAGCGGACCGAGATGTCGGATGCCAGTGCTTATTTTTCGATGCTGCGTCCGCATTGCGCGCGGGTCGATGTGTGGCGCACCACCTATCACCATCAGTTGGCGGGCGGGGCTTCAGGCGTGGTCGAGTGGTTCAAGGGCAGCGGTTTGATTCCGTTCCTCAGCCCGCTGACGGAAGCGGAGCGGGCGGAGTATCTGGCGCACTATCTGGCGGAGGTTGCGAAGGCTTATCCGGCGCTGGCGGATGGTTCGGTGTTGTTGCCGTTTCCGCGGTTGTTCATCGTCGCCACACGTTGAAATGAAAAAAGGGCCGATTGGATCGGCCCTTTCCTTTTGCGGTCAGCGCTGTACGGCGACCAGCATCATCATCGGCCGTTCGCGCTCCTCGGCGAGCGCCGGTTGTGCGGCCACTTCTGCATCGCTCGGGCCCCATTCGTTGACGTGTTGAATCGTGAAGCCTGCGCCGATCAACGCATTGAGTAGCGTGCCGACCGTACGATGCTGTTTGATCACTCCGTCCGCCAGCCAGTTCGTAACCCGCTCGCCTTCCATCTGATAACTGTCCAGCGGCCAGCGCTTGTTGCCCTCGCTGTCGACCAGCCAGCCCGGGTTGCGCGGCGCCATGAAGATCGGGTGCTCGATGGAAAACACGAAGTGCGCACCGGGTTTCAGCGCCGCATGCAGCTTGGCAAACAGCCCCGAGAGGTCCTTGATGTAGTGCAGGGCCAGCGAGCTGTAGGCCAGATCGAATGTGCACGTAGGCAAGTCGAGCTGTTCCAGGTCGGCACGCTCATAACGAATGTTCGCGGCCGAGGTGGTTTCCTTCGCCCGTTCGAGCATTTTCTCCGAGACATCCAGCCCCAGCACTTCGGCTGCGCCCTGTTCGCTGGCCCAGCGGCAGAACCAGCCGTAGCCGCAGCCCAGATCCACCACCCGCAAACCGTGCAGGGAGGGCAACAAGGCTTTCAGCGCCGGCCATTCCGGCGCGGCATCGAGGCCGCCGATGGAGCGGTTCATCTGGCTGTAGCCCTGGAAAAAATCGGGGTCGTCGTAGATGTTCTGGGTCATGGTTTGGTGCTCGTCTGAATTTGATTCGGGTGGCTCAACGGCCACGATTTGAAGTCCCTCGAAACGTGATGGCGCGTATTCGTCGATGGCCGCGCAGGGGGAGGGTGGTGGGTGATGGGGAAATGCTAGCGGGTCATGGCGAGCGTGAGAACCGACGGAGTGTTGGGGATCTGTAAACGCGGTTTTTCGATTCGGGATGTTTAAAGAGTGGGTCCAGTTTGCTGATCCTTCCCACACGGTTTTCAGGTTGTCCGTCGGAAGTGCGGGCTCTAGCCTGTGACGGTCGCTGATGAATCGGCGATCGGGATTGGAACCCCGAGGAGAGTTGGAACGTACAATCGTTATTCATGACGTATGCTGCGCACCTTGAATGTGTGCACTCTGTTATGGCGGCTGTGCGCGGGAGACCTTCGGGTCTGCCGGGTTGTCTCTCCCCGGGTTCCAACCTGCGTACAGCTGCCTCCTTTCGCGTGGAACCGAATGGGTCAGCTCAAACTTGTACTTTGAGAGATGAAATCATGTTCAAACCAACGCCGAATCCACCCGAAGTCGAAACCGATCCAACCTCCCCCTACACCTCAATCGACTCCAGAAAACTCAACGACGCCGCCAACCGCGCCCTCGATCACTACCTCTGCCCCGGCGCCCATGTCATGGGCACGACCAACCAGCCTGAACCGATGTTCCTCGCCAACCCGGCCTACAACACCGAATCCCTGCTCGCCAACGCCTGCGAATCCCTGGGCTCGGCCAGCGAAATGCTCAGCAACTTCGCCGCCGTGCTCGATCCGTCCCATCGCAAGACAGCACTGGGGATCGCGCAGGTCGTGATGCTGGGGGAATTGGCGGTGAATCAGGCGCTGGATCATGTTGAGGTGAAGCGCTGAATTGCAGCTGTTCTGGCAGGCATAAAAAAACCGGTCATCGCGACCGGTTTTTTGGTTTTCGTATCCCTGGATGATTTCTGTCAGGAAACGCCCGAAAGCAAACTTTCATAAGGAATTCGCAATCCATCGTGAAGGCGTTTGATCATCGACAGGCTCAATTTTCGTTTGCGGTTCAGTACTTCTGACACGCGTCCGCTGGTACCAATGAAAGGCTCCAGATCACGCGGAGTCAGGCCTTGCTGTTCCATGCGAAATTTAATTGCCTCAATCGGATCAGACGGCGGTATTGGGTAATGTTCTTCTTCGTACTTCTCGATGAGTAGCACGAGGATTTCCAGTTCATCACCTTCAGCCGAGCCGATCTCGGCTCCCCAGAGCTGTTCTACTCGTGTCAACGCCGCAGCCAGATCTTCCTGGCTACGAATTGGCTTGATGTTCATTACACGGTCTCCGCGTTGATCTGGTCATACTGGGCATGGGTGCCGACGAACCGGATGAAGCCAAGCTGCCGCTGGTAATCAATTGCCAGAATCACTCGATATTTGTTTCCACCGATATTGAAGACAACCCTTGCACCCTTGAGGATGCTGGCTGTTCTGAGCTCGGCCTTGATCTCTTGTGGCGTGCGGTAGAGGGCCTTTTCCATATGGCGATACCATTCAACCAGCGGGGTCTGGGAATCAAGATGAGCTGGATTGCTCTCCCAAAATTCCCGCAAGGTTGCTCTTGCAATTATCCGCATCCATGCCTCCTCCCGTTTTGGGAGATAGTAGTCTTCGCCTAACAGAGATGCAATCTCTGATATCCATTGAGCAAAGCGGGTGAGTCGCTTTGTCGTAAGCGTAGGGGCCCACGTTGAAGCATGTGATCTGAATTATTTATCAAGGAATGACGGCCTGAGGGCTCATCAAAAACGGACATTAAAAAACCGGTCATCAGGACCGGTTTCTCAATTTAGCTTCAACCTTGCTGCAACACCTTGAGCGCCGCCGAGGCCAGGAATCCGGAGCGGCTTTTCTCTTCCGGGTGGTGCAACACGTATTCATCAATACGGTTCAGCAGGTAGCCCGGTAATGTGATGTTGAGTTTCTGGGCTTTGCCCAGGTATTTGGTTACATCGATGTCCACCAACGCCCACGTGCAGCCAGCGTATTTTGGATTGGCGGCATGCAGCGTGACCTTGTTGGCTGGCGGGATCGGGGAACCGTCCTCGGCCAGAATCTCGAAATGGCCTTCGATGGCTTCGCGAGCCATGGCCATTGCGTCGTCCAGGTCATCTCCAGCGGAGAAGCAGCCCGGAATATCCGGCACCTCCACTCCCCAGGCATGCCCTTCATCACCCACTGAAATCGCGATCGGGTAAAGCATATGTCGTCCTCCACGGCGCAGTTGACCGAACGAGTCAAAGCAACGCCTGTTGCAAAATGCTGATGGCCGTTTTCTTGAGCAGATCCTTCTTCGGGTGAGGCACTGTGACCAGACCAGGTTTGGTCGGATGCTTGAAGTGATGGTGACTGCCCCTGATGCGCACCAGATACCAACCGTCTGCGACGAGCTGGCCAATTAGAAAACGGCTGTTCACAACACCTCCTTGTGGTGTGCTTGGTGGGTACTATACCCACGATTTTTTCTCGATCAACACTATCACCACCGAGCGGTCATCGTCCTTTGATGGGGCTGGTGTTCACGAAGGAGTCTAGGGGGGGATACTTCAGCGGGATGGGGAGTGTATTGCAGGCCGTTGCTGCGAAATGAAACTGGCACAAAAAACCGGTCATCAAGACCGCTTGGATTCGGGTGGGGTACTACTGCGGCACAGCGAACACTGCGCTGGCACGGGCAACCATTCGATCACCGACATGCAACCCGACAGTGGCAAACGCCAGTTGCCGTCCTTTCTTGGAGTGCTCAACGCGTACCTCGAGCCACTCATTGATCTGCACCGCGCTGAGATAGTCCAGGGTCATGCTCGCCGTGATCAATGGCAGGGGAGGGTCGCTGGAGAATGCCATGGCGTAACCCATGCCGACGTCCGCCAATGTCGCCAATACACCGCCATGCAACGTGCCCCGTCCATTGGCATGTCGTGAGTCTGTCCGCAGACCGATTTCAAGTTGCAGGCCGCTGCCTCTGGTATAGATCGGGCCAAGCAAGTCGAGCAGCGGACTGCTGCGGGTCAGCGGAGTGAAGCCCTCGGGAATAGCAGTGTCGTTCATGGTCAATCCCTGTGCCGGTTGGTTACCGGCTTCTTTGGCCTGAAAACGGAGCGTTGCTTATGAGGGTTTAAACCTGACTTCGCCGTCGGAGAAGGATCATACGTATGCGGAATTTGCAGCGATAAGCTGATCACGATGGCGCCGACGGTAACGATCTTTGGATTTACCGATGAAAACTCAAACCCCAGACACAAAAAAACCGGCCATCAAGGCCGGTTTTTCTGTTTGCGCATCCCCCGTCAAACCACGACGCAGGACATGAATTCGATTGGAGCGGGTGAAGGGAATCGAACCCTCGTTATCAGCTTGGGAAGCTGGAGTAATGCCATTATACGACACCCGCTCAGAGCGGCTGACTTTGTACCAGACTCGGCCACGGATTTGAAGTTTTCTTTGCGTGTGGCGAGCGGAAAAGCCTGAATCAGAGCCGGATCGGTCAATCGCGGGCAAGCGCTGCGGGCTGGAGGACGGCTTTATCTCAGACCCGCAGGCTTGCTCGCGACGACACTGTTTCAAACGGCCAATGCATGGTGATCCTGAGTAAACGGGTGACGCGTTCGGCTGATAGGCTGCTGTGCAGGTTTCAGGAAGCCGAGCAGGGCGTTCTGGCTGTCCCGGCAAGCGGACTTGTGTTCCATGTCGAGGAAGTGCCCGGTGGCCTGCAGGGTGGTGAAGGTGCTTTGCGCCACGTGGTTGCCGAACAGCCGGGCATCTTCGGCGGCGGTGTATTCGTCCCATTCGCCGTTCATGAACAGCACCGGCACGTTGATCTTTTTCGCCGCGTTCAGGTAGCACTGGCGATCACTGTTCAGCACGTTGCTGATGTGAAAGTGCATCTGCCCGTATTCGTGCTCGGCGAGGCTGCTGACGTGGCGATAGTTGAAGCGCTTGAACAGTGACGGCAGGTGCTTGCCGATGGTGTTGTTGACCAGATGGCCGACCCGGTCGCCGTCGCGTTTGCCGAGGCATTCGACGCCGCGCTCCAGGTAGTCGAGCATGTGCGCGTTGACCACCGGAGAGAACGAGCTGATCACGGCTTTTTCGATGCGCCGGGGCTGGTGCGCGAGAGCGACCATGGTCGCGGCGCCGCCCCAGGAAAACGACAGCACATGTTCGGCGGCGAAGTGGTCGATCAGCTCCAGCAGGATCAGGCCTTCGACTTCTTTCGTCAGATGTTTCTCGTGGCGATTGTGGATTTTCGACCTGCCCGCGTAGGGCTGGTCGTAGCAAACCACGTTGAATTGCGGGTGCAGATTTTTCACGGTCTGTGCAAACGACGCAGTCGTGGCCATCGAGCCGTTGACCAGAATAATGGTCTTTTCCGCGGCGTCTGCGCGATAGAACTCCGTGTAAACCCGATACTGACCCTGTATATCCAGCACAGCGATTTCTGGCCTCATGTCATAAGACTCCTGGCAAGCGGGTATGCGCGCAAATAGAGATTGCACGAGCTTTGTGACAGGTAGGCATACGCCTGGAATTTTGGAGCCCATGTCGATCCGGAACGGCAGGTCGACGGGTATTGTTATTGGCGGGCAATCTGCCGGCTGAGGCGGAGCCCTGAGGGCTCTCTACCGGCAAAAGGTTTCTTGGATGCAATGTGTGACTCATCGGTCACAATTTGGCCGACGTCCTGATTCAAGCAGGGGGATCCGGATCGCGCAAGTGCCGTTGGTAAATTGTTCGACAACTTCTGCTGAGCGGTCGGCGGCTTAGAACAAATGGATCTCTTCGGTGCGCAGGGCGCGGTATTCGCCCGGTTTTAGCGCGTTATCCAGGTGCAGCAGGCCCATGGATTCGCGGTGCAGGCGCAGCACCTTGTTGTTGAAGTGACCGAACATGCGCTTCACCTGATGGTAGCGACCCTCGACGATGCTCAGCCGTGCCGTTCGTGGGCCGAGCACTTCCAGCTGCGCCGGTTGGGTGGTCAGGTCCTCGAAGGCGAAGTAGATCCCTTCGGCAAACTTGATCGCATATTCCGGGCCGATGTCCTGTTCGGTCTCGACGTAATAGACCTTCGGCAGTTTGGTTTGCGGCTGGGTCAGGCGCCGAGACCAGCTGCCGTCATTGGTGATCAGCATCAGCCCGGTGGTGTTGAAGTCCAGACGCCCGGCGATGTGCAGGTCGTCCTTGTCCGGCTCAAGGATCAGGTCGAGCACGGTCGGATGCTCGGGATCGCGGGTGGCGCTGACGCAGCCCCGGGGTTTGTGCAGCATGAAGTAGCGCGCCGGTTTCCCCGTTTGCAGCACTTCGTCGTCGACTTCGACGCGGCTGAATTCCAGGACTTCACTGTGGGGATCGCTGACGACTTTTCCGTCAATGCGCACGCGCTTTTCCACCAGCAACAGGCGAACCTGCTTGCGATTGAAGCGGGGCAGGTTACTGAGGAAACGGTCGACACGCATGATCAGGAATCGGCAGAGAGCGGGGCGCGCATCTTACGGGATCGATGGCTTTGCCGCTTGCAGTTGCGCCTCGACCCGGGCGCAACTCGGGCACAGACAGGATTGGTTGCGCAGTTCTGCGGGCAGGGCTTCGAGCACCGCCGGGTCAATGGACACGCCGTAGCACCAGCAGGCGCGGTCGGCGGTGCGCGGGTCGGCCAGGGTGCAGTCGTTGCGTGCGCCGCAGGCCGGGCAGAGGTCAGGTTTGTTCATGGGGCTCAGGCATAGGTCGATTGATGCATTTCCACGCAGATGCGATTGCGGCCGGTCTGTTTGGCCCGGTACATCGCATGATCGGCCCGGGACAGCAGGCTGTGCAAGGTGTCATCCCGTTGCAGGGTGGTGGCTCCGATGCTGACCGTCAGATTCAGGGTGTGACCGTTGTAGGCATATTCATGCTGTTCGACGTGCTGGCGGATCTTCTCGGCAATCTTCTGACCGGTCTCACCGTCAGTGTCCTTCAGCAGAACGATAAATTCCTCACCACCCCAACGGCAGACGATGTCGGAATGCCGCAGGCAGCTTTGCAGGTCCCGGGCGAAACCGATCAAAACCTGATCGCCGGCCATGTGTCCGTAGGTGTCGTTCAACACCTTGAAGTGATCCAGATCCAGCAGCAACGCCGTCAGCGGTTTCGGCTCGCGGTGGGCTTCGTGCAGGGCTTGTACGGCAAGCAGATCGAAGCCCCGGCGGTTGGGCAGTTCGGTCAGGCTGTCGAGGGTTGCCTGGGCGTGGATCTTGTCCTGATAGCGTTTGATCAGGCGATTGACCAGTGCCAGCACGATCAACGTCACCAGCAGGCAGATCAGCAGATTGAGGTACAGCGACTGGCGAATCTCGCTCAGTGCACCGTCTTCGCGTTTATCGACGAACAGGTACCAGTTCAGCTCCGGAATAAACCGCACGTTGAGGAAATGTCCCTGGCCGTGGGCGGAATATTCGTAACTGCCGCTGTGGGGCTTGGGTAGCTGGCTGACCAGACCTTTCATGCTGTCGAGATCCGTCAGGCTTTTCCCGACCCGCGCACCTTCCGGCCCGCCTTCGGCGCCGGTCAGTACCAGTCGGCCAAATGTGTCGACGAAGTAAACGCTGCGTTGATAGCGCTGCTGGTACTTGTCGATCAGCTTGATCACCGCATCCACGGTCAGTCCCACGCCGGCGGCGCCGATGAAGCGATCGTTGTAATCGAAGACCTTGTAGTTGATGAAAAAGGTCATGTTGTCTTTGTTGGCCAGGTCCGGGTCGACGTTGATCTCGTAGGGATCTTTCATGTCGCGCACACGGAAATACCAGGCGTCGCGCGGCTCGTCGATCTTCACCTGCTTGAGCACACCCTTGGCGTGGTAGTAGGTGTGACTGCTGTTGGAGACGAAGAACGCGGTGTAGGCGCCATAGTGGGTCATGACCTCGTCGAGGTAGCGGGTCATCTGATCGCTGTCTTTCTCGCCGTTCACGACCCAGTCGCGCATGAAGGTGTCGCGGGACATCATCGAGGAAATCAGGATCGGTCTGACAAGGTCTTTCTGAATTTCCGAATAGACGGTGTCGGAAGTCAGCGGCAGTTCCGTGTTGACGATGTTGTCGCGGATCGAGGCCCGCGAGGCGTAGTAGCTGAGCAGCGAGGTGGCGAGGAAGCCTGCGCCGAGAAGGGCGACCAGCGTCAATACCAGCGAACGTTGGGAGTAAAACGCAGATCTGAGCGGCATTGGCAATTCCGTTGACGGTGGCCCGATGGCAGCATTCTAGTGGCAGTGACGGGGAAAAGGTTGCGGCATATTTGCCTGAAATGAGCAGCCTGTTGCGCCGCTGATCCGACGGGCGCTGGACGTTGGCACTCGGCAGCGGTCAGCCAGTCAAATCTGTTGTCAGCCGGTCTGTGCCGACTGCTGTCACAGGTCTTCCAGGAGGCCGTCATGAGTACTGCAAAATTGCTGCGTCGGGTGCTGCTGGGAGCGGTGCTCGGTCTGGGGCTGTCCGGCTGTTATTACTACGGTGGCGGCTACGACGTTTACTCCCCGCCTTATTACTATCCCGGCTATTACTCGCCCTATTACTACGGTGGCTATTACGGCCCGCGCTACTACGGTGGCGGCCGCTATTACTACGGCGGCTATGGCTATCGCGGCGGTTACGGACGGGGTTATCACGGCGGTGGATACCACGGTGGACACCACTAATCAGCGGCTGAATGGCAGCGTTTGCGGATGAACAAGATTTCATGAATCACTTGTTTCAAGTTGTTACTGAAACGCACCAGATTCCGAAAACGCTGTCAGATGTTTCGTCAGTCGCCGAATGAAAGACTGTCGCCTGCCAGCGTCGCTGGTGTGGCTACCCGCGGTCCAGGAGGCCGCCATGTATCGCCGAATTCTACTGCTTGCCGTGATGCTTTTTTCGATTGGCGGTTGCGTCCCTTACTCCTACGGAGACGGCTACTACACCTCAGAGGTCTACACCTCCCAATCTCCGTCGTACTACAACAGCGGTGGCACTTATTACAGCGGTGGCAGCACCTATTACTCGGCCCCGCGTTATTACCAGCCAGCACCACGCTATTACCAACCGGCGCCACGTTATTACTCGGCGCCCCGGTACTACCAACCGGCCCCGCGCTACTACGAGAGCCGCCGCTGGCACGGCGATGATCGCGGACGCTGGGATGGCCACCGTCGTGGTGGCTGGGACGATCACCGCGGTCGTGGCGACTATGACCGTCACAGCGGACGCGGCGATCACTGGCGCGGTAACCGCTGGTAACCCCCCGCAAAAAAGCGGCGCATTGAGCGCCGCTTTTTTTATGCCCGAATTTCAGTAACTGGAGAGATCCGCCAACGGATGCCTTCCCTCCCAGACCTTGTGAAAGTGCGCCTCGACCACCGCTTCCGGGACCCGCGTGATGTCCGGCCAATGCCAGTGCGGTTTGTGATCCTTGTCGATCAATCGCGCGCGAACCCCTTCGCTGAACTCCGGATGCCGGCAGCAATTGAGGCTCAGGGTGTATTCCATCTGAAAGACTTCGGCCAGTGACAAGTGGCGAGCGCGGACGATCTGTTCCCAGACCAGATGCGCGGTCAGTGGCGAACCTTCGCTCATGGTTTTCGCTGCCCGGGCAATCAACAGGTCGTTGCTGTCCCGTTGCAGGCTGATGGCTTTCCAGGCACAGGTCACGTCGCTGACATCCAGCAGATCATCGATTGCCTGACGACGCGGCAGCCATTGTGCCTCAGGCATTTGCGCCACAGCTTCCTGCTGCAACGCCTTGAGCAGGCTGTTGAGCTGCATCGCGGTCTGTTCCTGCCAGTTCAGTTGCAGCAAACCATCGATCAGTTCCTGTTGCTGCTCGTCGAGCAGGAAGCGGTCGGCCAGGTCCAGATCGAGCGCATCGCGACCATTCATGTGCGCGCCGGTCAGTCCGAGAAACAAACCGAGCTTGCCCGGCAGGCGCGACAGGAACCAACTGGCACCGACATCCGGGTACAGGCCGATGCTGATCTCCGGCATCGCCAGACGACTGCTCGGCGTGACGATCCGGATGTGCGCACCTTGCAAGAGGCCCATGCCGCCGCCGAGCACATAACCATGACCCCAGCAGATCAACGGTTTCGGGTAGGTGTGCAGGCTGTAGTCGAGACGGTATTCCGCGTTAAAAAACTGCGCGGCCAGCGGCGGCACCTCGCCGGGATGGGCGCGACAGGCTTCCACCAGGCTGCGCACCTCGCCGCCGGCACAGAAGGCCTTGGCGCCATTGCCGCGCAGCAGCACGCAGACGATTTGTGGATCCTTGGCCCAGGCGTTCAGTCTGTCGCTCAGGGCGTGAATCATCGGCAGGGACAGCGCATTGAGCGACTTTTCGGCATCCAGAGTGGCCACGCCGATGCGCGCGCCGTCGGTGCTGGTCAGTTCTTCGAAGTGCAGATTCATCGTGACCTCGATCGGGAATTTGAACGATCAGTATGATCGCTGTGTGGGAAAGTGCCGGATCTGCGTCAGATCAATTGACAAGCGTGGTCGGCTTTCCTAGGGTTCGCCCCATTGTTTTTGCCGGGTATGACCATGACTGTTGACGACCGTATCAAACTCGAACCGAGCTGGAAGGAGGCATTGCGTGCTGAGTTCGACCAGCCCTACATGGCAGAGTTGCGCACTTTTTTGCAGCAGGAGCGGGCGGCCGGCAAGGAAATCTATCCGCCGGGACCGCTGATTTTCAATGCACTGAACTCGACGCCGCTGGACAAGGTAAAAGTGGTCATTCTCGGCCAGGACCCGTACCACGGCCCGGGCCAGGCCCACGGCTTGTGCTTCTCGGTGCAACCGGGCGTGCCGGCGCCGCCGTCGCTGGTCAACATCTACAAAGAGTTGAAGCGCGACCTGAACATCGACATCCCCAACCATGGCTATCTGCAGAGCTGGGCCGATCAGGGCGTGTTGATGCTCAACACCACCATGACCGTCGAGCGCGCCAATGCCAACGCGCACAAGGACAAGGGCTGGCAGTTTTTCACTGACCGGATCATCGAAGTGGTCAGCCAGCGGCAGCCGCATCTGGTGTTCATGCTGTGGGGCTCCCATGCCCAGAGCAAGCAGAAGCTGATCGACGCCACCAAGCATCTGGTGCTGACTTCGGTGCACCCGTCGCCGCTGTCGGCCTATCGCGGCTTCCTCGGTTGCGGGCACTTCAGTCGTACCAACAAGTTCCTCGAGCAGAACGGCGAAGCGCCGATCGAGTGGCGCCTGCCGTCGGTGGTCTGAAACTCAGGGCTGGCGGTTCCAGTATTTGAACAACGGTTCCGCCAGAAACAACACGAACAACAGCCGCATCACCTGCATCGCCGTCACCAGCGGCACCGACAGTTGCAGGGTTTCCGCCGTCAGGCTCATCTCGGCGATCCCGCCGGGCATCATGCCCAGGGTCAGCGAACGCAGATCCAGATGGGTCATTGCACTCAGTCCCAACGCCGCCAGTGTCGCTATCAACATGGTCAGCGCCGTACCGATCAACGTGCGCCCCATGAACGACGGCGCGCGGCGGAAGAACTGCCGGTTGAAGTGGCAGCCCAGTCCGCTGCCGATCAGCCACTGACCAATCTGGCTCCCGCCGTTGGGCAGACCGATATGCAGATCCCAGCCGATGCTCACCGCCGCGCTGACCAGCAACGGCCCGAACAGCCACGGATTGGGCTGGCGCAGGCGTTGCCAGAGCCACGCGAGCAAGCCGCCCGCCGGAAACAGAATCGCCAGCCAGCGCCAGTCGACGCTGCCGGCGTGAGAAATCGGGGCTCCATCGCCCAGCAGATATTTGAACGCCGCCGGCACACACAGCACCACCACCAGCACCCGCAGACTCTGCCCGGCCGCGACATGGCTGAGCATCGCGCCGTTGCGTGCGCCGAGGTTGACCATCTCGCCGGAACCGCCGGGCATGCTGGAGAAAAACGCCGTGGCGCGATCCTCGCCGGTGCGGCGCATCAGCCACACGCCGACCACCGCCGACAGGCTGGTGACCAGCGCCCCGAAGAAGATCAGGCCGAAGTGGCTCAGCACCTGTTCCATTACCAGCGGGGTGAAGTGCAGGCCGATGCCGATCCCGACGATCCACTGGCCGCACTTGCGGCCGCCAGGGATTTCGGTGAGTTGCCACGGGGTCAGGCAGCGCACCAGGATGATCGCCAGCAACGAGCCGACCATCCACGGCAGCGGCCAGCCGATCTGGCTGGCGATGAAACCGCCAAGCAGACCGACCAGCGGGGTTCCCCACCACTGTTTCAACGAGGAGCGATCAAACATCGGCAATCGCGTTCCGGGCAGCGGAGCGACGGCGCCAGATGCGCAGCAGCGGGAACGCCAGCATCAGTGCGGTCAGCACCCAGACACCGAAGGTGATCGGGCTCGACCAGAGGATTTCCAGCGCACCGTTGGAGATCGACAGCGCACGACGCAGGTTCTGCTCCATCAGGCCACCGAGGATGAACCCCAGCAGGACTGGCGACAGCGGGAAATCCAGCTTGCGCAGGATGTAGCCGAAGATGCCGATGCCGACCATCAGGAACAGGTCGAACGTGGTTGCATGCACCGCGTACACGCCGATCCCGGTAATGATCGCGATCACCGGCACCAGCGCCCAGTTCGGCACGGCGAGGATGCGGGTGAAGATGCGGATCATCGGGATGTTCAGGATCACCAGCATGATGTTGGCGATGAACAGCGAGGCGATCAGGCCCCAGACGATGTCCGGTTGTTGCTGGAACAGCAGCGGGCCCGGGGTGATGTTGTACAGCGACAGCGCGCCGATCATCACCGCCGTGGTGCCCGAACCCGGAACGCCGAGGGTCAGCATCGGCACCAGCGCGCCGCAGGCGGATGCGCCGATGGCGGTTTCCGGGGCGGCGAGACCGCGCTTGTCACCTTCACCGAATTTGCCGTCGGTACCGGCGATGCGTTTCTCGGTCATGTAGGCCACGGCGCTGGCCAGGGTCGCGCCGGCGCCGGGCAATACGCCCATGATGAAACCGAGCAGGCCGCAACGGATGTTCACCACGAACACCGACGCCGCTTCCTTGAAGTTGAACATCATCCGCCCGGTGGCTTTCACCGCTTCCTGGCCGCGATGGGTTTTCTCCAGCAGCAGAAGGATTTCGCTGATCGAGAACAGGCCCAGCACCAGCACCACGAACTGAATGCCGTCGGTCAGGTGAATGTTGTCGCCGGTAAAACGGTACACGCCGCTGTTGGCGTCGATGCCGACGCTGGACAAGAACAGACCGATCAACGCCGCAATGAACGTCTTCAGCGGTCGGTCGCCGGCCATGCCGCCGAGGCAGACAATCGCGAACACCATCAGTACGAAATATTCCGCGGGCCCGAAGGCAATCGCCCATTTCGCCAGCAGCGGGGCGAACAGCACCATGCCGCAAGTGGCGATGAACGCACCGATGAACGAGCTCCACGCCGACAGCGACAGCGCGACCCCGGCCAGACCCTGGCGGGCCATCGGGTAACCATCGAGGGTGGTCATCACGGTGGAGGCTTCGCCGGGAATGTTCAGCAGGATCGAACTGATCCGGCCGCCGTATTCGCAGCCCAGGTACACCGCCGCCAGCAGGATCAGCGCCGACTCCGGCGGCAGGCCAAGGGCGAAGGCGATCGGAATCAACAGTGCCACACCATTGATCGGGCCCAGGCCCGGCAACAGGCCGACCACGGTGCCGATCAGCGTACCGGTCAGCGCGGTGACCAGGTTGTACGGGCTCAGCGCGACGCCGAAGCCCTGTCCCAAATATCCGAGCGTATCCATATCAGTTCTCCAGAACGTCGAGCAGGCCGAGGGGCAGCGGTACGTCCATCAGACGGTCGAACAGCAGGTACAGACCGATGGCCATCAGCGTGGTCACCACGATGCTGGGCAACCAGCGGCCGCCATACAGGCGCGCCATTGGGATGCCGATCAGAATGCTGCTGAGGATGAAGCCCAGCGGTTCGAACAAGCCGGCGAACACCAGCAGCAGGGCGACGCAGATCGAGATCTTGGTCAGGGTTTCACGATCCAGCGGCGGCTCGTCTTCGCTGTGTTTGATCGGTGCCGGGCGAAACACCATGTACAGCAGCGCCAGGCTCATCAGGCCAAGCATCAGCAGGGGAAACGCCCGCGGGCCAACCGGCTCGTAGGAAAACGCAGCCTGATAGGGCCACGCCATCAGTGCCAGGCCGGCACAGGCCAGCAGCAACACCGAGGCAAAAATGCGTTGAATCAGCATGAGGAACTCCTGGGCCACGACCTCGATGCGCGAGGCCATGGCCGCTAGACAGAGACGATCACTGGATCAGGCCGAACTCTTTGGCCAGCACTTTGTAATCCGCGACTTGCTTCTTCACGTAGGTGTCCAGCTCCGGTCCGGTCATGGCGAACGGGAACAGTTCACGCTGATCACGCAGCTTGGCGAACTCGTCGGAAGCCAGCAGTTTGTCGAAGGCGCCTTTCCACCAGGCGTAGTCTTCATCGCTGACTTTCGGCCCGAGGTAAAAACCGCGAACCACCGGCCAGACGATGTCGTAGCCTTGCTCGCGAGCGGTCGGGATGCCTTTCATTTCCGGCTCGTCGAGGCGGTTTTCGGCGAACACGGCCAGCAGGCGCATGTCACCGCTCTGGATGTGCGGCATGGAGTCGGAGATGTCGGTGCTGCCGACCTGGATGTGGCCGCCGAGCAGGGCGGTGGCGATCTCGCCGCCACCTTCGAGGGCAACGTAACGCAGGTCGCGCGGGTTGATCCCGGCGGCTTTGGCGATCAGTGCGGTCTGCATCCAGTCCTGACTGCCGACGGTGCCGCCGGAACCGATGACCACGGCACTCGGATCTTTCTTCAGTGCCTGAACGAGATCATCAAGGGTCTTGTAGGGCGAATCGCTTTTCACCGCGATGGCACCGTAGCTGGTGCCAACGGCCGCCAGCCAGCGCACATTGGTTTCATCGAAACGGCCGAACTTGCCCTGTGCCAGGTTCAACAGCGAACCGCTGGACCAGGCCACCAGCGTGCCCGCGTCCGCCGGGCGCTGCGCCACGACGGCGTTGTACGCCACCGCGCCGACGCCGCCGGGCATGTACGTCACGCGCATCGGTTTGGTCAGCAGCTTTTCGTTGACCAGCGCGCTTTGCGCCAGTTTGCAGGTCAGGTCGAAACCGCCGCCGGGGGAGGCCGGGGCGATGCATTCCGGACGTTTCGGTTCAGCCATCAGTTGACCGGCGAACAGCATGACGCCAGCGGCCAGAGCGACTTTACGCAGTGATAAGTTCATCTATGTCTCCTTGGGAGTTGTTGTTATGGACGTACTGAATTACCAAAGGGCAACGCTATAGCTCACCAGCAGACGCACTTCATCGGCATCGCGAGCGGAGTAGTTGGAACGGTAAGTGGCATTACGCAAACGCATGGCAACGTCCTTCAGGGCGCCGCTTTGTACTACATATTTGATCTCGGTGTTGCGCTCCCACTCTTTGCCCTCATCGCCGTTTTTGAGCTTGATGTTGTCACCGCTCAGGTAGCGGCTCATGAAGCTCAGGCCGGGGATGCCGAGTCTGGCGAAGTCGAAGTCGTAACGGGCCTGCCAGGAGCGTTCTTCGGCGCCGGCGAAGTCGTTGATCTGCACGAAGTTGACCAGGTACGGGTCGCTGCCATCGACATACGGGAACGCGCTGTCGCCGGACATGTGCTGATAACCGGCAGTGAACTTGTGGCCGCTCAGGGCGTAACTGACCAGACCATTGAGGGAGCGGTTGTCGATCTTGCCGCCACGGGCTGCGCCCTGATCGTCACTGACGGCGAAACGCAGGTCGGTGGCGAAGGTGCCCGGGCCCATCGGCCGCGAGGCGACCAGTCCGAAGAAGTGCTGGTTGTAGACGTCGTCGAGCTGGGCGAAGTGGTAACTGCCGGTGATCTTGTCGGTGAACTTGTAGTCCACGCCGGCAAAGTCGAAGTGCTTGCCGGCGACGGTGCCGGCGAAACGGCCGTTCTTGTTGTTGAGGGCAATGTCCTCGAAATCGGTGCTGTCGCGGTCCTTGGCTTTCTCCAGGCGTCCACCGGTGAAGGTCAGGTTCTTGATCTCTTTGGAGGTCAGCAAACCGCCTTCGAAAGTCTGCGGCAGGATGCGTCCGTCGTTCGGCTTGAGGATCGGCAGTTCCGGAATCAGGCTGCCGATTTTCAGTTCGGTGGCGGAGATCTTCACTTTGCCGGTCAGGCCGACCTTGGAGTATTCGTTTGCCGCGCGCCCGTCATCGTGGGTCGGCAGCAGGCCGGTGCCGGTGCGGTCCGGGCTCGAATCGAGTTTGACCCCCAACATCCCCAACGCATCGACACCGAACCCCACAGTGCCGTCGGTGTAGCCCGATTGCAGATTGAGCATGAACCCCTGGGCCCACTCGTCGCGCTTGGACTGCTGGGCACTGGTGCCGTCGCGGAAGTCGCGGTTGAAATACATGTTGCGGGTTTCGAAGGTGGCGGAACTGTCTTCGATGAAATCGGCGTAGCTCATCGGTGCAAAACCGGCGAGGGCGACGGCACTGGCAAGGGCGGTGTGGCTGAAACGGGAAGGACGGACAGGCGTAGGAGCCTTGGTCTGCAAGGACGGCATGCGGGGTGTACTCCGTTTATTGTTCTTATTGGTCGAAAACGCTTCGAGGCGTTTTTCGTATCGCTGTGTGGCAGCAGCGACGGAAGCCGAAACATTCCGTAACCCGACTCTATCGGCCAAACCTTTCGCTAACCTTTCAGCGGGGTTTAACGCGTTTTCGGGCTTCACAGCGGCGGTTGCGGCTGTAAACTCCGCGGCAAAGAATGGCGCCGGCCATCCCTGAATGAGGTAGAGATCCATGCGTGTTCTGCTCGTCGAAGACCACCTGCAACTGGCCGAAAGCGTCGCCCAGGCGCTCAAAAGCACCGGTCTGACCGTGGACGTGCTGCACGATGGCGTGGCCGCCGACCTGGCGCTGGGCAGCGAGGAATACGCGATGGCAATCCTCGATGTCGGCCTGCCGCGCATGGACGGATTCGAAGTGCTGGCGCGTCTGCGGGCCCGGGGCAAGAACCTGCCGGTGCTGATGCTAACCGCACGCAGCGACGTCAAGGATCGGGTCCACGGGCTCAACCTCGGCGCCGACGATTATCTGGCCAAACCGTTCGAACTGACCGAGCTTGAGGCGCGGGTCAAAGCCCTGCTGCGTCGCAGTGTGCTTGGCGGCGAACGCATCCAGCGCTGTGGCGTTTTGGCCTATGACCTGGAGACCCGGCGCTTCACACTCGGTGAAGAACTGCTGACACTGACGTCCCGCGAACAAGCGGTGCTCGAAGCGCTGATCGCCCGCCCTGGTCGGGTGATGAGCAAGGAGCAACTGGCTTCCCAGGTCTTCGGGCTCGACGAAGAAGCCAGTCCCGACGCCATCGAAATCTACGTGCATCGCCTGCGCAAGAAACTCGATGGCCATGCGGTGGCCATCGTGACCTTCCGTGGCCTGGGTTATCTGCTGGAAAGCCGCGATGCATAAGCCCAGCAGTCTGCGCTGGCGGTTGCTGTGGAACCTTGCACTGCTGCTGGTGGTGTTGATGCTGGCCAGCGGCCTGAGCGCTTACTGGAACGGTCGCGAAGCCGCCGACACCGCTTATGACCGCACACTTCTGGCGTCGGCCCGGACCATCGCCGCCGGCCTTTCGCAGCGTGACGGCAGCCTCAGTGCCGACGTGCCTTACGTGGCCCTCGACACCTTCGCCTACGACAGTGCGGGACGCATCTATTACCAGGTCAACGACATCCATCAGAAACTGATTTCCGGCTACGAAAACCTGCCGGGCCCGCCGCCGGGGACGCCGCGAACCGACAGCTATCCGGCACTCGCGCGCTTTTACAACGCCACGTATCAGGGGCAGAACGTGCGCGTCGTCAGTCTGTTGAAAGCGGTGACCGAGCCGAACATGAACGGTATGGCGGAAATCCGCGTCGCCGAAACCGACGAAGCACGCGTCAGCATGGCCCGCAGTCTGGCGGCCGACACTTTGCTGCGATTGGGCATGTTGGCAATCGGAGCATTGTTGCTGGTGTGGTTTGCCGTCAGCGCGGCATTGCGTCCGATCGAGCGTTTGCGCACCGCGGTCGAAGAGCGTCAGCCCGACGATCTACGGCCCTTGCCGTTGGTGGAAGTGCAGCACGAATTGTGGCCGCTGGTGCGGGCGCTCAATCACTTTACCGAGCGTCTGCGCGGACAGTTCGAGCGGCAGGCGCAATTCATCGCCGATGCGGCCCACGAACTGCGCACGCCGCTGGCGGCGCTCAAGGCGCGTCTTGAGTTGGGCCTGCGCTCAAGCGAGCCGCAGACCTGGCGCGACACGCTGGAATCATCGGCGCAAAGTACTGATCGCCTGACCCATCTGGCCAACCAGTTGCTGTCGTTGGCCCGGGTGGAAAACGGCGCCCGGGCGATTGCCGAGGGCGGTGCGCAGTTACTGGATCTGAGCCAGTTGGCCCGGGAGCTGGGCATGGCCATGGCGCCGCTGGCTCATGCGCGCGGCGTGGCGTTGGCACTGGAAGCGGACGAACCGGTCTGGCTGCGCGGCGAGCCGACCTTGCTCAACGAACTGCTGAGCAATCTGGTGGACAACGCGCTGGCGCACACGCCGTCGGGGGGCAACGTGATTCTGCGAGTGAAGTCGCCGGCGGTGCTGGAGGTTGAAGACGACGGCCCGGGCATTCCCCTGGATGAGCGTGACCGGGTGTTCGAGCGTTTTTACCGACGCAATCAGCAGGTCGCCGGTTCCGGCCTGGGTCTGGCGATCGTCGGGGAAATCTGCCGCGCGCATCTGGCGCAGATCACGCTGCATGACGGCGAGCAGGTGGGGTTGAAGGTGCGGGTGAGTTTTATCGCGGGTTGAGACTCAGTAGAACATCGACCGCGATTCTTCCAGATCCGCGCACAACGCTTTGTTGTCGATGTCGATCCCGAGCTTGCGAAAGGCCGGAACGCTGAGCGGGTCGATCCGGGCGAGGGGATGATCGCTGTCCTTGTGGCAATACAGGCTGGCCACTTGCACCAGATCCACGTAGTCGACCTGCTGCGATTCGCGTTTCAGATCCTGATACAACCCCGGCAACTCAACCAGTCGTTCCGGGAATTCCCAGACCCGCAGCAACTTGTCGCCGATCAGCGGATGAATGTGGTCGATCACATGATTGAGGCTGACGGGGTCGGACAGCAGTTCGTAATGGTCTTCGGCATAGGTCAGGATCGGCAGCACGCCAATCTGGTGCACCAGTCCGCCCAGCGCAGCCTGATCGGGCTTGAGTTGGGTATAGCGACGGCACAGGGCGTAGCTGACCCCGGCGATTTCCAGACTCTTGCGCCAGACTTCGCGCATTTTCTGTTCGACCACTTCGGAGCGGGCGTGGAAGATCTGTTCCATCACCAGACCGATCGCCAGGTTACTGCTGTAGTTGACGCCCAGCCGGGTGATCGCGGTGTGCAGGTCGGTGACTTCCTGGGTGGCGCGCAGCAGCGGGCTGTTGACCACTTTGATCAGGCGCGCCGACAGCGCCGTGTCACGGCCGATCACTTTGCTCAAGTCGCTGACGCTGATATCCGGGTCTTCGGCGGCCTTGCGAATCTGCAGGGCCACTTCCGGTAACGTTGGCAGAACCAGGTCATCGTTATCGATGGCCTCAACCAAATCCTGTTGGACCTTATCCGCCAGATCACTCATGTCATTTCTCTAGGGTGTTGCAACAAATGCTGCGATCAACGCTGGATTTCGCGGTCGCGATCCAGTTCGTAAGGCAGGTCGAGCAAGTGCAGCGCCGGACCTTCGGCCGTGCCCAGATGCAAATCGCCTGCGTCGGCAGCTTCGGCCTGCAACACCGCCAGCAGTTCAATATTTTTCTCGGCGCGGGCGGCCAACACCACTTCGCCGATGGAACTGCCGTGGCTCGGGGCGAACAGCGGGGTGCCAGGCTCCGGCAATTCGCTGGCGTCCAGTTGCACGCGGTACAGGCGACGCTTGAGCTTGCCCAGGTACTGCATGCGCGCAACGATTTCCTGGCCGGTGTAGCAGCCTTTCTTGAAGCTCACGCCGCCGACGGCCTGCAGATTGAGCATCTGCGGGATGAATAGTTCGCGGGTGCTCGGCATGACCTGGCCGATACCGGCACGGATCTGGCCCAGCAGCCATTGATTGAGTTCGGCTTCGGTAAGTTGTGCAGACAGCTTGCCTTTGATGGCGTCGGTCTGATCGGCTGGCACCCAGAGTTCGGCACGGCCGGGGGAGACGCGAATCGCGATCAGCCCTTCGTGGCGAACCACGCTGTCGGTGTCCGCCGGCAGTTCCAGACCCAGGCTGCTCAGGGCTGCGTCCCCATGCTCCAGACCGAAGCGCACCCATGAGGCACTTTCGTCGGTCAGTTTCGATTTGGAAAACACCGCGTACTTTTTCAGATCCGCCAGTTGTGGCTCCAGCAGTTCGCCGGCCATCGCCAGCAGCACGCCGTCACCCTCGAGCACAATGCGGAAACTCGACTGCATCCGGCCTTTCTGCGTGCAACGGGCGCCGAGGCTGGCCCGGTCGTCACTCAGGTAATTGATATTGCAGGTCAACTGGCCTTGCAGGAATTTGCCGGCATCCGCGCCGCGAACCGCGAGAACGCCTTCATGAGACAGGGTGCAGAAAAAAGCAGAATCGGCCATGGGTCATCGCAGGGTAAATAGACTGGGGCACATCATAAGGGGGTGGTGTTGAAATGGGTAGTTCATAAAGGATCGGTGGTGCCCGACCAAAGCCGACTGTTCGACCCGTCTCGGGCCTGTATACTTGCGGCCTATTTGAGGAGCGCTCCATGGTCGAACAAGTTGAACTGAATCGCCTCTTTTGGCACAGCCGTCGCGGCATGCTTGAGCTTGACGTGTTGCTGGTGCCGTTCGTGAAAGAGGTCTACTCGAATCTGAACGAGGTGGATCGCGCGCTGTATGTCCGCCTGCTGGAATGCGAGGATCAGGATATGTTCGGCTGGTTCATGGAACGCAGCGAATCGGAAGATCCCGAGCTGCAACGCATGGTTCGCATGATTCTGGATCGTGTCCAGCCCAAGTAACACGTTCGAATGCCGCTGGCAGGCCTCACGGCAATTGCTGGCGGCGTATCTCCTGGCCCAGGCGTTCGCCCTGTGCGCCTTGTTTCTGCTTGTCATGCCTTTCTGGGTCAGCCTGCTCGGTGCGATCGGCTGCCTGTGCCATGCGGCGTGGGTGTTGCCCCGGCAGATTCTGCTGAGTCATCCCAAGGCATTCTGCGGATTGCGTCGTGACGCCGATGGCTGGCAATTGTGGAATCAGGCCGATGGATGGCAGCCGGTGCAGTTGCGCCCGGACAGCCTGGCGCTGCCATTGATCGTGGTGCTGCGCTTTCGGTTGCGCGGCGAGCGTCGGGTCAGGTCGATCTGCGTGCCCCGGGATGCGCAGGCGGCGGATCTGCACCGACGCCTGCGGGTACGCCTCAAGTTCAGCCGGCGTAGGTGGGCGGTACCAGAATAGTGTCGAGCGCCTCGGGCAGCAGATCCGGGTAGTCGAGGGTGTAATGCAAGCCTCGGCTCTCCTTGCGCTCCATGGCTGAGCGAATCATCAGTTCCGCTACTTGTGCCAGGTTACGCAACTCGATCAGGTCGCGACTGACTTTATAGTTGCTGTAGAACTCGTCGATTTCGTCCAGCAGCAGTCGCACGCGATGTTGTGCCCGTTGCAGGCGCTTGTTGGTGCGCACGATGCCGACGTAGTCCCACATGAAGCGCCGCAGCTCGTCCCAGTTGTGCGCGATGATCACGTCTTCATCGGAGTCGGTCACCTGGCTCGCATCCCAGGCGGGCAGGGCGCGGGGAATGGCGATGTCGGACAGCTGTTCGAGAATATCCGCGGCTGCCGAACGGGCATAAACGAAACATTCCAGCAGCGAGTTGCTGGCCATGCGGTTGGCGCCGTGCAGGCCGGTGAAGCTGGTTTCGCCGATGGCGTACAGCCCGGGCACGTCGGTGCGGCCCTGTTGGTCGACCATCACGCCGCCGCAGGTGTAGTGGGCTGCCGGGACGACCGGGATTGGCTGTTTGGTGATGTCGATGCCGAATCCGAGGCAGCGCTCGTAGACGGTCGGAAAGTGCGATTTGATGAAGGCTTCGGGCTTGTGGCTGATGTCGAGATAGACGCAATCGACACCCAGGCGCTTCATCTCATGGTCGATGGCCCGGGCGACGATGTCCCGTGGTGCCAGTTCGGCGCGCGGATCGAAACGCTGCATGAAGCGTTCGCCGTTGGGCAGCTTCAAATGCGCGCCTTCGCCACGCAAGGCTTCGGTGATCAAGAAACTCTTGGCCTGCGGGTGATACAGGCAGGTGGGGTGGAACTGATTGAATTCCAGGTTCGCTACCCGGCAACCCGAACGCCAGGCCATGGCGATGCCGTCACCGCAGGCGCCATCGGGGTTGCTGGTATAGAGGTAGACCTTGGCGGCGCCGCCGGACGCCAGAATCACGAATCGGGCGCCGTAGGTGTCGACTTCGCCGGTCTTGCGATTGAGCACGTAGGCGCCGAGGCAGCGGTCGCCGTCCAGGCCCAGGCGGCGTTCGGTGATCAGATCGACGGCGACTCGCTGTTCCAGCAACTCGATGTTCGGGCGCTGTTTTGCCTGGGCCAGCAACGTTGTGAAGATTGCGGCGCCGGTGGCGTCGGCGGCGTGGATGATGCGGCGGTGGCTGTGGCCGCCTTCGCGGGTGAGGTGAAACTCGAATCCGCCGTCTTCAGTCCCGGACTGTTCATCACGGGTGAAGGGTACGCCCTGATCGATCAGCCACTGGATCGCCTCTTTGCTGTGCTCGACGGTAAAACGTACCGCATCTTCATGGCACAAACCGCCACCGGCATTGAGGGTGTCATCGACGTGGGATTCGACAGTGTCGGTGTCGTCCAGCACGGCCGCGACGCCACCCTGGGCCCAATAGGTCGAACCGTTGGCGAGATCGCCCTTGCTCAGTACGGCGATGCGCAAGTGACCGGGCAGGGTCAGCGCGAGACTCAAACCGGCAGCGCCGCTGCCAATCACCAGAACATCGTGTTGAAACTGTTGGCTCATTTCAGGATTCCGCTCAATGCGACCCGGGTCGGGGTTGGCGCAAGACAGGCGGATGGGCGAGTCGAGACAGCCACACAGCCCACTAGTATATAGAGGGGTGGGGCGGCACAATAGCCGGGTGGATATGGCATTGTGAAACTACTGTGACGCTGAAATGCCGACACTTTGTCGGAAGTTTTTTCCGCCGGTTTTGGGAAAAAGCGACTGTATCGCAGATGAAACATGCTTTTTCCGCTCACGGTTGCCCAATGTCGGCGTGGCCCGTCTATAAATATTTGGAACTTTTGCCAGAGGCCCAAGATCAATAGACAGTTGCCCGAAACAAGGGACAGTGTCGGCTTCAATGCGGAACCTGCGGTTGGGTTCTAGCCGGCGAGCCGATGAAAAGATTATTCGCGCAGCCGGTTTATCCCGCGCTGCGTTTTTCGTGCGTGCCAAATCAGAGCCCGCAGGAAACTTGCTTGGAGGGGGAGAACTTTTGCGAAAAGCCCGAGTCTATGTTTGCAAGTCCGGTCGTTTAGCCATGCAAGCTTCCTCCGAGTTTATCGAGGAGTGTTCATGCTAACCCAGGAAGAGGATCAGCAGCTGGTCGAGCGCGTTCAGCGCGGTGACAAGCGAGCTTTCGATCTGCTCGTGTTGAAGTATCAACACAAAATTCTCGGGTTGATCGTGCGTTTCGTGCACGACACCCATGAAGCCCAGGATGTTGCTCAAGAAGCCTTTATCAAGGCTTACCGGGCACTCGGAAATTTTCGCGGAGACAGTGCGTTTTATACGTGGCTTTACCGCATCGCCATCAACACGGCGAAAAACTATCTGGTTTCACGCGGCCGTCGGCCGCCGGATAGCGATGTCAGTTCCGAAGATGCAGAGTTCTATGACGGCGATCACGGCCTGAAGGATCTCGAATCCCCTGAACGCGCATTGCTGCGGGATGAGATCGAAGGCACTGTCCATCGAACCATTCAGCAACTGCCAGAAGATTTGCGCACGGCATTAACTTTGCGCGAATTCGACGGTCTGAGTTACGAGGACATCGCGAGCGTCATGCAATGTCCGGTTGGTACCGTGCGCTCCCGGATTTTCCGCGCCCGGGAGGCCATCGATAAAGCCCTGCAGCCGTTGTTGCAGGAAAACTAAAGACAGCGGCGACAGCCAAGAGAGGAACGCCATGAGTCGGGAAGCCCTGCAGGAATCGCTGTCCGCAGTGATGGATAACGAAGCGGACGAACTGGAATTGCGTCGAGTGCTCAACGCACTGGATGATGTTGAAACCCGCGAAACCTGGGCTCGTTACCAGATCGCTCGGGCAGCCATGCACAAGGATCTGCTGCTCCCACGCCTGGATCTCGCTGCGGCAGTATCTGCTGCGCTGGAAGATGAAGCCACTCCAGCCAAAGTGTCCCGCGGTCCATGGCGCAGCCTGGGTCGTCTGGCCGTTGCAGCCTCGGTGACCGTTGCCGTTCTGGCAGGCGTTCGTCTGTATAACCATGACGAAATTGCCGGTGTCGAACTGGCGCAACAGTCCAATCAGCCAGTGCTGGCGACACCTCAGGTCAAGGGGCCGGCGGTACTGGCAGGCTACAATGAGAGTTCTGAAGCCACGGGTCCTATGGCCAATGGTGTGCTGCAAGGCCAGCCAGGCTGGCACGATCAGCGTTTGCCGGGGTACCTGCGTCAACATGCTCAGCAAGCTGCGCTGAAAGGTACTGAAAGCGCACTGCCTTATGCACGAGCAGCCAGTCTGGAAAACCGTTAAGGAGGATCATGCGCGCCATACCTCTACTTTCGCTTCTGCTCAGTGGCTGGTTCATCGTTCCAGCCCATGCCGATGAGGCCCAGGATTGGCTGACCCGCCTGGGCCAGGCCGAGCAGCAGCAAAGCTTCCACGGCACATTCGTTTACGAGCGTAACGGTAGTTTTTCTACCCACAGCATCTGGCATCGCGTCCAGAACGGGCAGGTTCGCGAGCGGTTGCTCCAGCTCGACGGTTCGGCACAGGAAGTCGTACGCATTGACGGGCATACTCAATGCGTCAGCGGCACCCTGATTGCGGGGCTGGGAGATTCTCCAAATTCTGCCGCTCGTCCACTCGATCCACAGAAGCTGAAGAATTGGTATGAGCTTGCCGTGATCGGCAAGTCGCGTGTGGCCGGGCGTGACGCGGTCATCGTATCGCTGACGCCACGGGATCAGTATCGCTACGGATTCGAACTGCACCTGGACAAGGAAACGGGGCTGCCACTCAAGTCGTTGTTGCTCAACGACAAGGGCCAATTGCTCGAGCGGTTCCAGTTCACTCGCCTGGATACTGCCGAGGTTCCATCCGACAAGGATCTTCAGGCCGCCTCCGACTGCAAGCCTGTCAACCTCGACAGTGACAAGGCTTCAGCCGTCAAGACCGCACAGGTCTGGCGATCAGACTGGTTGCCGCCGGGTTTTGAACTCACCAGCAGTTCCTCGCACAAGGATCCTGACACCAAGACCCAGGTCAACAGCCTGCTGTATGACGATGGCCTGGCACGTTTCTCGGTGTTCCTGGAACCACTGAACGGTGCCGTCGTCACGGATACACGGACTCAGCTGGGGCCAACGGTTGCCGTATCCCGCCGTCTGACGACGCCACAGGGCGAGATGATGGTGACGGTGGTCGGCGAAATTCCAATCGGTACTGCCGAGCGGATTGCCTTGTCGATACGCAACGATGGCGCTGCAACCAGCAAGCAGTGAGCTGATTTCAGCAGTTTCCACTTCGTGTTCGAGACATGAAATGTTTGCTGAGCATTTTCATTTGCAAATAATCCAAAAATTTTTTATAGGTCAGAGCCTCACGGCTCTGGCCTTGTTTTGTTGTTCCCGGAACAAAAATGCCGGCCTGTAGTTTCCGGTGTTCCTTGCTCCATATCGCTTAACCCTGCTCGTCGTAACGGGAGCTGTATGTCGATACCAAGCTTGAAGTCTTATCTCTCCATTGTCGCCACCGTGCTGGTGCTCGGTCAGGCTGTTCCTGCAGTCCAGGCGGCTGATGCGGCCAGTCCGGTCAACCTGCCGGATTTCACCCAGCTGGTCGAACAGGCCTCGCCTGCGGTGGTGAACATCAGTACCACGCAAAAGCTGCCGGATCGCAAAGTGAACCAGCAGATGCCTGATCTGGAAGGCTTGCCACCGATGCTGCGCGAGTTCTTCGAACGGGGCATGCCGCCGCAACAGCGTTCGCCGCGTGGTGATCGCCAGCGTGAAGCGCAGTCGCTGGGGTCGGGCTTCATCATCTCGCCCGATGGCTACATCCTGACCAACAACCACGTGATTGCCGATGCTGACGAAATTCTCGTTCGCCTGGCGGATCGCAGTGAAATGAAAGCCAAGCTGATCGGCACTGACCCGCGCTCCGACGTGGCCCTGCTGAAAATTGAAGGCAAGGACCTGCCGGTGTTGAAGCTCGGCAAGTCCCAGGATCTGAAAGCCGGCCAGTGGGTCGTGGCGATCGGTTCGCCGTTCGGCTTCGACCACACGGTAACCCAGGGCATCGTCAGCGCCGTTGGCCGCAGCCTGCCAAACGAAAACTACGTGCCGTTCATTCAGACCGACGTGCCGATCAACCCGGGTAACTCCGGTGGTCCGCTGTTCAATCTGAACGGTGAAGTGGTAGGGATCAACTCGCAGATCTACACCCGTTCCGGTGGCTTCATGGGCGTTTCGTTCGCCATTCCGATCGACGTTGCCATGGATGTATCCAACCAGCTGAAAAGCGGTGGCAAGGTCAGCCGTGGCTGGCTGGGTGTGGTCATTCAGGAAGTGAACAAGGATCTGGCCGAGTCGTTTGGTCTGGAAAAACCGGCCGGTGCGCTGGTGGCGCAGATCCAGGATGACGGTCCGGCAGCCAAGGGCGGCCTGCAAGTGGGCGACGTGATTCTGAGCATGAACGGTCAGCCGATCGTCATGTCCGCAGATCTTCCTCATCTGGTCGGTGCACTGAAGGCTGGCGCCAAGGCCAATCTGGAAGTGATTCGTGAAGGCAAGCGCAAGAATATCGAGCTGACCGTCGGCGCCATTCCGGATGAAGACAAGGAGCTGGATGCCCTGCCGAAATCCGGTGTCGAGACCAACAGCAATCGCCTCGGTGTTTCGGTCGCTGAGCTGTCTGCCGAGCAGAAGAAAACCTACGACCTCAAGGGTGGTGTGGTGATCAAGGACGTGCAGGACGGTCCTGCCGCCCTGATCGGCCTGCAGCCAGGCGACATCATCACTCACCTGAACAATCAGGCCATTGGTTCGGCCAAGGAGTTCGGGGAGATCGCCAAGGCACTGCCGAAGAATCGCTCGGTATCGATGCGGGTTCTGCGTCAGGGTCGTGCCAGCTTCATCACGTTCAAGCTGGCTGAATGAGCCAGTAGCGGTTAAGTAAAAAGAAACCGCCTCGAAAGAGGCGGTTTTTTTGTGTCCGGAGTTTTTCCTGGATCGGGCTTATCCCATCATGTCCTTGATCATGCGTTCCTGCTCCATCAGTTCGCGCTGACGCGCATCGATCCGTGACGACAGCGGGAAATTGCTGCCAGCCTTGCGTTTGGCGAAGTCCAGTTGCTGGATGGCCTGGCGGTAATCGCCGACCAGCGCGAAGTACTCGGCACGGGCCTGATGCAGGCCAATGATGTTGCCGGACAAGCCGCGGGTCTCCGCCACCTGATACCAGACGTCCGGATCGTCCGGGCGCGATTTCAACAGGCCTTCCAGGGCTTTTTCCGCATCGGCGGTGCGGTTCTGTTTCAGCAACAGATCGACGCGTACCTGATTCAGCGGGTAGTTGCCGGGGTATTGAGTCAGCATGCGGTCGACGCGCGACTGCGCATCCGCCAGACGATTGTTGGTGATGTCGAGGTCAACCTGCGCGAGGTTGAAGATGATCTCGTTGGGGGATTTCTCCAGCAGTTGCTTGAGATTCTCCCGCGCTTCATTCAACTGGCCACCCTTGATCTGGGCGATCGCCAGACCGTAACGGGCCACGTCGTTTTTCGGGTTTTCATCCAGTTGTGCCCGGAAGCGTTTGGCACCCATTCCCGGGGTTTCTTCGTAGATCAACTGTACCCGTGCGCGGATCAGTTGATAGCGCATGCTGTCCTCGATACCGCCGGGCTTGGCCTGCTCGGCACGGTTGCGGGTGTCGGCGATCCGCGATTCGGTCACCGGGTGAGTCAGCAGGAATTCGGGAGGCTTGGCGTCGTAGCGATACTGGCGCATCAGGCGTTCGAACATGGTCGGCATGGAGCGCGGATCGTAGCCGGCCTTTTCCAGGTTGAGGATGCCGATGCGGTCGGCCTCTTGTTCGTTCTGGCGGGAGAAAGTCCGTTGCGACTGGATCGCCGCTGCCTGGGTGCCCGCGATGGTCGCGATCCCGGCCTCGCCGCCGCCGGCGGCCGCAATGACGATCCCGGCCAGCAGCGCGGCCATCATCGGCACTTGCATCCGCTGCGATGCCTCGACGCCTCGGGCGAAGTGGCGTTGGGACAAGTGAGCCAGTTCGTGAGCCAGTACCGAGGCGTACTCGCCTTCGGTCTGGGCATTGAGGAACAGGCCGCCGTTGACCCCGACAATCCCGCCCGGCGCCGCGAAAGCGTTGAGCTGCGGGCTGTTGATCAGAATGAATTCCAGGCGTCGGTCGTTGACCTGGCTGGTTTCCACCAGCTTATAGACGCTGGACTCGACGTAGTCCTTGAGTTGCGGATCGTTGAGCTGTGAAACCTGACTGCGCAGCAGCGCCAGCCAGGCGCGGCCCAGTTGGTATTCCTGTTGTGGCGAGACAATGGCAGAGCTGGCGTCACCGAGTGACGGCAGGTCGTCGGCGAAGCCCGGTGAGGCGAGCAGGCAAGCGAGCGTCAGCAGGGTAGGGCGCAAAAATGTCATGCACAAAGCCTTAGTCGACAAAGACCTTACTGTAGCCGGACACCGGGCCTGCGACCAGATATTCTAGGCAGCCTGACCCTCTGAACCGGAGTAACGCATGACCGACGCTGTAGCCCATGACTGTGAACTGGACGCCAGCGGCCTGAATTGCCCGTTGCCGTTGCTCAAGGCCAAGATGGAACTGAACAAGCTGCCCAGTGGCGCAGTGCTCAAGGTGATCGCCACTGACGCCGGCTCGCAGCGCGACTTTCGCACCTTTGCCCGGTTGGCCGGTCATACGCTGCTGCGTGAAGAAGACGAGGCGGGCGTCTACCGGTACTGGTTGAAAAAAGCCTGAAATCGACAGCGTAAAAGACCTAAGGATTATTGATGTTCAAAGTGTTACGCGACTGGATTCAGCGCTACTTTTCCGATGAAGAGGCGGTGGTGCTGGCGGTGTTGTTGTTTCTCGCCTTCACCGCCGTGCTTACCCTTGGCGGAATGCTCGCGCCCGTGCTGGCCGGGATGGTGCTGGCGTATCTGATGCAGGGGCTGGTGGTCACGCTTGAACGCCTGCGCATGCCCGGTGGTGCGGCTGTGGGGCTGGTATTCGCGCTGTTCATGGGTGTGCTGCTGTTATTCATCGTCGTGGTGCTGCCGCTGCTCTGGCATCAATTGATCACGCTGTTCAACGAACTGCCGGGCATGCTCGCCAAATGGCAGTCGCTGCTGTTGCTGCTGCCGGAGCGCTATCCGCATCTGGTGTCCGACGAACAGGTGCTGCAAGCCATCGAAGCGGCGCGCGGGGAGATCGGCAAATTCGGCCAGTGGGCGCTGACGTTCTCGTTGTCGAGTCTGCCGCTGCTGGTGAACATCATGATCTACCTGGTCCTGGTGCCGATCCTGGTGTTCTTCTTCTTGAAAGACCGGGTGATGATCGGCGAATGGGTGCGCGGCTATCTGCCCCGTGAGCGGGCGCTGATCACCCGGGTTGCCGAGGAAATGAACCGGCAGATCGCCAACTACATTCGCGGCAAGGTCATCGAGATCGTGATCTGTGGCGGGGTGACCTACATCGCCTTCGTCGCCCTCGGGCTGAACTACGCGGCCCTGCTGGCGTTGCTGGTGGGTGTGTCGGTGGTGGTCCCGTATGTCGGGGCGGTGGTGGTGACGGTGCCGGTGATGCTGATTGCACTGTTCCAGTGGGGCTGGAGCGATCAGTTCATCTATCTGATGGCGGTCTACGGGATCATCCAGACGCTGGATGGCAACGTGCTGGTGCCGTTGCTGTTCTCTGAAGCGGTCAACCTGCACCCGGTGGCGATCATCTGTGCGGTGCTGTTATTCGGCGGATTGTGGGGCTTCTGGGGGGTGTTCTTCGCGATTCCGCTGGCGACGCTGTTCAAGGCTGTGCTCGATGCGTGGCCGCGAAAGGAGCCGGTGGTGGCGCCACTGCTCTGAAAGCAATTCGGCGCCCGCCAGGGCGCCGAAAGGATCAGGCCTTGTTCAGCGCCTGAGCAGCGGCCAGCACTGCATCCACGTGGCCTGGCACCTTCACACCACGCCATTCCTGGCGCAGTACGCCGTTCTTGTCGATCAGGAACGTGCTGCGATCCACGCCCAGGTATTCCTTGCCGTAGAGCTTTTTCAGCTTGATCACGTCGAACAGCTGGCAGACGGCTTCGTCCTTGTCGCTGATCAGTTCGAACGGAAACTCCTGCTTGCACTTGAAGTTCTCGTGGGACTTCAGGCTGTCGCGGGAGATGCCGAAAATTTCCGTGTTGGCAGCCTTGAATGCGGCGTACTGATCGCGAAAACCCTGGCCTTCGGTGGTGCAGCCCGGGGTGCTGTCCTTCGGATAGAAGTAGATCACCACTTGCTTGCCCTTGAGGGCCGAGAGGCTGACGGTCTGCCCGCTGGTGGCGGGGGCTTCGAAGTCGGCAACCGGTTGATCGATAGCTACGGCCATGAAAGCTTCCTTACATTGGGTTCTGTGGGCGCCACGGTTCGATCAGCGCGTCGAGGTTCATGGCGTCGGCGAAGTCCAGGAACTGGTCGCGCAGCCAGCTGATCTGGGTGCCGGCCGGCAAGGTCACGGTGAACGTGGCGTTGAGCATGGTGCCGCCGGTCTGTGGTGCCTGATAGGTATCGCAGGTCAGGTTTTCCAGCTCGACGTTGTGATCCATGAAGAACTGGCACAGCTCATTGATGATGTCCGGGCGATAGGCCGACGACACGTAAGCCACATACGGCAGGGCTTGCGGACGGTTTTCCAGGGCGGCGCTGCGCACCACGTTGACCGTGAACGAGTGACGTTTGGCCAGGATCGGCAGGCTGCCTTCCAGGCGGGCCAGGGCGTCCCAGCTGCCGGAGACTTCGAGCACCAGCGCGCTGCACTCGCCGTGGCGGGTCAGGCGTGAAGTGACGACCGCGCAGCGGTTTTCATGGCTGGCGCGGCACAGGACGTTGGTCAGCTCCATGGGATTGGCGCCGAGGGCACTGATGACAAGGAATTGTTCGCGAACTGTGGGGGTGGACATGCAGCATTCCTAAAGCGATGAGCGGTCGGTAGAGTGAAGGCGTCGAGTGCCGGGACATACCTGTCCGGAAGACCCGATTCGCCTGTCGCCACGGCTTCAATAATAAGGAAGCGTAAGGCGGCGACGCTGGAACGGGGTCTGGAAGGCCGAAACGGGGGCAGGAACCCGGCGCACAAGCTGATCAGTACCGATCAAAGTCTGAAGGGTAGCGAAAAGCGGCGCCAAGGGGAATGGCGGCGCAGTACTTCGCTTGTGCAAGCATCTTGGCGCCAGTACCATTACCGCTCTCTTTTTCCGGCAGGAGCGGTTTCATGATTGCGGGCAGTATGGTGGCACTGGTCACACCCATGGATGCACAAGGGCGTCTTGACTGGGACAGCCTCAGCAAACTCGTGGACTTCCATCTCAAGAACGGCACCCATGCCATTGTCGCGGTCGGTACTACCGGCGAGTCGGCAACCCTTGATGTAGAAGAACACATTGCCGTCATCAAAGCCGTGGTCAAACAGGTGGCAGGCCGCATTCCGGTCATCGCCGGTACCGGCGCCAACTCGACCCGCGAAGCCGTCGAGCTGACCCGCAACGCCAAGGAAGCCGGCGCCGATGCCTGCCTGCTGGTCGTCCCGTACTACAACAAGCCGACCCAGGAAGGCCTGTACCAGCACTTCAAGCACATCGCCGAAGCGGTCGACATCCCGCAGATCCTCTACAACGTTCCCGGCCGCACCTCCTGCGACATGCAGGCCGAGACCGTGATCCGCCTGTCCACCGTGCCGAACATCATCGGCATCAAGGAAGCCACTGGCGACCTGAAACGCGCCAAGGCAATCCTCGACGGCGTGAGCAAGGACTTCATCGTGCTGTCCGGCGATGATCCGACTGCCGTCGAACTGATCCTGCTGGGTGGCAAAGGCAACATCTCCGTCACCGCCAACGTCGCCCCACGCGAAATGGCCGACCTGTGCGAGGCCGCGCTCAAGGGCGACGCCGAGACCGCACGGGCCATCAACGAAAAACTGATGCCGCTGCACAAGGACCTGTTCATCGAAGCCAACCCGATTCCGGTGAAATGGGCTTTGGTCGAAATGGGCCTGATGCACGAAGGCATTCGCCTGCCGCTGACCTGGCTGAGCGCTCCTTGTCATGAAACGTTGCGCTCGGCCCTGCGCCAGTGCAGCGTCCTGGTTTAATTGAGGAAGTACAACGCATGAAGCGAATGGCCGGACTTTCCGCACTTGCCTTGATTATCTCCAGCACCAGTGGCTGCGGATGGATCTGGGGCCCGGAAGGTTATTTCCGTGACCGTGGTAGCGACTACCTGGAAGCGAAACAGACTGCACCGATGCAACTGCCAGAAGGTGTCAGCACCTCCAAGCGTCTGGATCCGCTGCTGCCGATCCCGCGCAACGTCGCCGACGATACCGCTACCGGCGAATACGTGGTTCCGCGCCCTCAGCCGCTGTCGGCAATCGCTGACGCCAGCGATTACTCGCTGCAGAAGAGCGGTGATTCGCGTTGGGTCATGGGCCAGCATCCACCGGCCGAAGTCTGGCCAGTGGCTGTGCAGTTCTTCCAGGACAACGGTTTCCGTCTGGATGAACAGCGTCCGCAAACCGGCGAATTCACCACCACCTGGCAGCATTCCGACGAGCTGTCCGCCGCCATGGCCAAGCGCCTGAGCGCCGCCGGCGTCGGTGCCGACAGCGAAACCCGCGTGCGGGTGCGCATCGAGCCAGGCGTACAGCGCAATACCAGTGAAATCTACGTAGTCAGCGCCGAGCGTCCTGCCGGCAGCACCGCCAATGTCGATTTCACCAACCGTTCGGTCAATACTGGCCTGGACGCTGCCCTGGTCGACGACATGCTCGCGAGCATGAGCCGTACCTCCGAGAAGGGCGGTTCGGTGTCGATGCTGGCATCCCGTGATTTCGATACCCCGAGCCGTGTCGCCCTCAGCGAAGACGGCAGCGGCAACCCGGTGTTGAACGTCGGTTCGGATCTGGATCGTGCCTGGTCGAGCGTCGGTCGTGCGCTGGAGCAAGGTCAATGGCGCGTTGAAGACATCAACCGCAGCCTGGGCCTGTACTACATCAACCTGGCCGAAAAGGCCGAGAAGAAAGACGAGAAGCCTGGTTTCTTCAGCAGCCTGTTCGGCAGCGCGCCGACCAAGGAAGAAGTTGAAGCCCGTGCCGAGCGTTATCAGGTTCGCCTGAGCAAGGTTGGTGACAGCGTTCAGGTCACCGTCGAGAAAAACATCAACACCGTCGCGCCGGCCGATGTGGCCCGCAAAGTGTTGAGCGTGATTCAGGACAACCTGGGCTGATCCAATGCGTTTTGCCGTTCTCGGCAGCGGTAGCCAAGGGAACGGCACGCTGATCGCCAGTGCTGATACGTATGTGCTGGTGGATTGTGGTTTTTCCCTGCGGGAAACCGAAAAACGCCTGTTGCGCCTGGGTGTGAACCCGGCGCAACTGAGCGCGATACTCGTGACCCACGAACATGCCGACCACGTGCATGGCGTGGGTTTGCTGTCTCGGCGCTACAATCTGCCGGTCTACCTCAGTCGCGGCACTCTGCGCGGGATGCGCAAACCGATTGAACCCGCAGGCTTCGTGGCCGGCGGCGAGCAGCTGCAGATCGGTGCTCTGGACATCCGGGTCATTGCCGTGGCCCACGATGCACAGGAACCGACCCAGTATGTCTTCAGTGATCAGGAACAGCGACGCTTCGGCCTGCTGACCGATCTGGGTTCATACTGCGAGCGGGTGCTGGACGGTTATCGGGACCTCGATGCGTTGATGATCGAGTCCAATCATTGCCGAGACATGCTGGCCCGCGGTCATTACCCGTACTTTCTCAAGCAGCGGGTGGGCGGCGAGCTGGGACATTTGAACAACCATCAGGCGGCATTCCTGGTGGCCGAGTTGGGCTGGCAAGGCCTGCAACACCTGGTCCTGGCCCATCTGAGCAGCAAGAACAACCTGCCGCAGCTGGCCCGGCAATGTTTTGTCGACACCCTCGGGTGCGACCCGGACTGGCTGCAACTGGCCGATCAAGATTCAGGGCTCGACTGGCGCCACATCGCCTAGCCCATCTACTTAGCAAGCGGAGCCCATCATGGAAAAACGTGAAGAACTCTACCGCGGCAAAGCCAAATCGGTTTACAAGACCGACGACGCTGACCGCTTGATCCTGCTGTTTCGCAACGACACTTCGGCGTTCGACGGCAAGCGCATCGAGCAGCTCGACCGCAAAGGCATGGTGAACAACAAGTTCAACGCCTTCATCATGCAGAAACTCGAAGCGGCCGGCATTCCGACCCAGTTCGACAAGCTGCTGGCCGACAACGAAGTGCTGGTGAAAAAACTCGACATGATCCCGGTCGAGTGTGTCGTGCGTAACTACGCTGCCGGCAGCCTGGTCAAGCGTCTGGGCGTCGAAGAGGGCATGAAGCTCAACCCGTACACCTTCGAACTGTTCCTGAAGGACGACGCCAAGGGCGACCCGTTCATCAACGAATCCCACGTCGTGGCATTCGGCTGGGGCACCGCCGAGCAACTGGCGCGCATGAAAGAACTGTCGCTCAAGGTCAACGAAGTCCTGAGCAAACTGTTCGACGACGCTGGCCTGCTGCTGGTGGACTTCAAGCTTGAATTCGGCGTGTTCAGCGATGGCTCCATCGTCCTGGGCGACGAGTTCAGCCCGGACGGCTGCCGTCTGTGGGACAAGGACACCAAGAAGAAGATGGACAAGGACCGCTTCCGTCAGGGCCTCGGTGACGTCATCGAAGCCTACGAAGAAGTCGCCAACCGTCTGGGCGTACCGCTTTAATCGACGCAAGCATCTGATAGCACGGAAAAAATTTCGTTTAGGGGTTTCCCATTCAGCGAAAGTGTTGTTATGATGCGCGCCGTTGGAGAGATGCCAGAGTGGCCGAATGGGACGGATTCGAAATCCGTTGTACCTTCACCGGTACCTAGGGTTCGAATCCCTATCTCTCCGCCATACATAGAGAAAGCCCCGTAGCTGAGAAGCTACGGGGCTTTTTCGTATGCGCTGAAAAAGCGCCCTCAACGATCGACCCGTTTATTTTGCTTTGCCCATTTCCCTGTCAGGACCTGGTGAAACAGCCTTCATCACATCATCGATTACTGCCCTGCCCATCTCCGTCAGGAAATGCGCGGCCCAGGCGTAGCGGTCGGTTTCCCGGATAAACGCCGCATCTTCTGCAAGGGCTTTGGCGAGGGCCAGCAGATCCGATGCCTGCGCCAGTGCTTCGCGCACGGGAACGCCGGCGCTTACGTGGAACAGTGGATTGTCCGAGCAGTAGAGGAAGGGGGTGTAGCCGATGGTTTTTTCTTCTGATGCGTCGTGCATAAGGAACTCCTTGATTTGTAGAGCTGCCGCATCCGATACCAAGCGAATGAGGTGGCAGCTATGCGCGGGTTGGTAAACCGGGGAATCAAGGAAACCGGCACGGCCGAAGCCGTCCCACGCACAGCCGCCATAAAGCAGAACCACGGACGAATATCGACCGTAATTGTATGGGGACGCTGTTGCGCTTAATTCCGTCGGGTTACCAAGCCCGGCCGCTGAATTTGCAGCGATGTCTGGAGAGTGCCCGACGAGAGGAGAGCCAACAAGGCAGAAGTCAGCTGCTTTGCTTAGTAATCGCCTGTTCACACGCAACTCGCGGATTTTGCCTACAACCTTTCTCAGAGTCATCCTGTTCTTGAGCGAAAAACGAGGTGGGCACTGATTCCAAGCACGAAAAAACTATAGTCCTCCTAGTGAGGACGTGGAGTAGATGATCCGATAGGGACAAAAAACATGTCGAAGTAGCGGTCTGAAATTGATGTAGGAAAAATTCTCCTTTTGTCATCGCTGGTCCGTGATGCCGCATATTCATAAATATTGCAGCGTAAAATCGTACGTCTCGCTTTCAGTACTCCTACACATTCAGTCAGCCGCTAGCATTATCACCAGAAGGCTGAGCATTCTGCTGAAAATGGTTTATTGCAGATTTCGATTTGCGTGCCATTATCTAGCGAGGAGATTTCGATAAGGATGCTTCTTATGGCTGCTGTGGATTCTGGTCTTCGTGTGGTTGGAGGGGTAGAGACCGGTGCGGGATTTGATGATGTGACCGCAATTGAAAGAACTCTCACACCTCAAGTTGTAATTGCGCTTTGTGGGCCTTTGGGAACTCCATTGCATGAAGTGGCTAAAAACTTTAGAGATTTATTGCTAAGTACTGATTATGGCTATGAGTATGTAGAGATAATTAGACTGAGTGATGAAATTAGAAGGCAGTCAAGCCTGCCGGGCGATTGTTCTATAAAGGATTTGATTGAGGCAGGTAATGATTTACGTAAAGAGCATGGCAATGAAGTGCTCGCGAAGCTCGCGATAAGAAAGATCAGCATTGCGCGAGCTATCGAGCAGGAAAAAGCGGCTCAGGCCAAAAAAGCTGAACACCCGGATTTATTCAGCACGGATTCCGATGATAGCCTTGTACCCAACGTTACTTTGAAGTGGTGCCATATAATCGACTCTATTAAGCACGTTGATGAACTGCGGCTCTTGAGGTCTATTTATGGAGAAATGTTGTATGTGGTAGGTGTATATTCGCCGATCGAAATGCGAGTTGCCCGCCTAGAGGTCGCGCTGAAGGGGGACGGGATTCATGACTTGATTGACCGGGACTCTGGTGAGGAAATAGATCACGGTCAAAGGGTTGAGGATACTTTCCCGCAATCGGACTTTTTTTTGAGAGTTGAGAAGACCACAGACTCACATCGAATCAGTAGGGTCAAACGCTTTCTGGATTTGATGTTGGGGACAATGGTTGCGACACCTACTGTGAACGAAAGAGCAATGTATGCTGCATTTTCAGCAGCAAGAAATTCCGCATGTCTTTCTCGTCAAGTTGGTGCTTCCATCACAAGTGAAGATGGGAGCGTTATTGCCACAGGTTGGAATGATGTTCCCAAGGCTTTTGGAGCTTTGTACCAGACTGAAGGGGATGGGTTAAATTTTGATGAGGATCGTCGCTGCTGGAATCTTGATGGAGGAGTTTGCTCAAATGACCAAGAAAAGAAATTTATCTCTAATTATATTGTGGATAAGTTAATTGAGAGCGAGCTGATTTCTAGGGAAAAGAAAGAGCTTGCTCTTGCGGTGATTCGAGGGAAAACACAACTTAAAAGCTTGATCGAGTTTTCTCGAGCGGTCCACGCTGAAATGCACGCGCTATTAAATGCGGGGGCTACGGATGGGGGTAAAATCCGTCGCGGTAAACTGTTTGTAACGACTTACCCTTGCCACTCCTGCGCACGACATCTGGTAGCGGCGGGCATCAAAGAGGTGATTTTTCTTGAGCCCTATCGTAAGAGTCTCGCTACTCGACTCCACCAGGATGCTATAACTGAAAACGAGGGCGATGTTACGAAGGTGAGAGTCCTTCCATTTGATGGTGTAGCGCCATCGCGATTCCTGAAATTTTTCTCAGCTCATCCCGCTGGTCGGAAAAAGGATGGGCGAATGATTCTAAGGGATGCGGAACCAGTAGCTCGCATCTCGATGGAGGCAGTGTCGACTCTTGAAGGACTGGTGGTGAAGGGTCTAGAATCCCGGCGCCTTTGAAGCTGAAGAATTGTGGAGCTTGTGTATGGATCATTCAGAAGGTAAATGCGAGGCTGGATCTATGTCACAGCTGGCCTTCAGTTTTGAGGCCGCAAGCTACGGAAAAAATGTAGGTAACGTTGTTTCCTACGAAGCTGATCCGTCCCCTTGCAAAGGTTCGGCGAATACAGTCCAGGCTGAGGCAGTGGTGCTTGCATTTCCTCAGGATCGAGTGGGTGTTGCCCAGGCTAGGCTTGTGCAGAGAATTGTTCAGCGAAATCGTTTTTTTTGATTAGCTAGCCAAATCAAATTCGAATTTTAAAGCCCCGTAGCAACCAAGCTACGGGGCTTTTCTTTTTTGCGGCCTTACCGGGTGCCCCTCAAATCTCCTTGACCGGCGTATCCCCCTGCACGCCCTTGATCAGTTCGATCACATGCAGGCAGTCCGCCTTGTTCACATACGACTCGCCACTGGCAACCGTCTCATGGTTCCCCGCCCGTAGCCGCCAGCGCCATTGGCCCTTGCCGGTGCTCGGGGTGCCCCTGGATTGCCTGTAAATCTCGAAATACATTCAGTTCGCTCCATGCGATGGGATATTGCGACAACCTGTTTGGCGCATCGTCGCAAGCCTAGCGGAGAGCAGTTATTTGGCTATCGGGGATTTGTTTCCAATCGTTGGGTAATGTTTCAGCGAGGCGCGGGGCAGAGCGTCGGGATCAGCCTTCGGATTGGCGAGTACGTCCTTTTTTCACCCTTGCATGAGCACCAGTGGTGCTGCTTAATACGGTGCGGCTCATGGCGTCGGATTTCGTTCGACGACCGACAAACACTATAAAAAAGAGCAGTCCATTGACCCATCCGCATGGAACGCAACACGCGGGGCCGGTGACGCTGTCACTGGTGATTCCCGTATTCAACGAAGAGGACAGCCTCGACGGCTTTCTCCTGCGTATTCGTCAGGTGTTCGAGCCTGAGGCACAGATCAGCCTTGAGTTGGTGTTCGTCAACGACGGCAGTACCGATTCGACACTGGAGCGCCTGCTGCTCTGCCAGCAGAGCAATTCGCAGATTCGCATCGTCGATCTGAGTCGCAATTTCGGCAAGGAAGCAGCGCTTTCCGCCGGTTTGCAGACAGCCAACGGGCAGATCGTGGTGCCGATCGATGTCGACCTGCAGGATCCGCCCGAGGTCATCCTGCAAATGATCGAGCGCTGGCGTGAAGGTTATGAAGTGGTGCTGGGGCATCGCATCAGCCGCCGCAACGACTCCTGGGCCAAGCAGACGTCCGCCACCTGGTTCTATCGTCTGCACAACCGGATCGCCGATCAGTCACTGCCCGAGAATGTCGGCGATTTTCGTTTGATGGATCGTTGTGTGGTGGACGCGCTGCTGACGCTGCCGGAGTCCCGGCGGTTCATGAAGGGCCTGTTTGCATGGGTCGGATTTCGCACCACCCAGATCGAGTACGAGCGCCCGGAACGGGCGGTCGGAACGAGCCGGTTCAATGGCTGGCGGCTGTGGAATTTTGCGCTCGAAGGTATCACCAGTTTCAGCACCGAGCCGTTGCGGATCTGGACGTATCTGGGAGCGATGGTGTCCCTGATATCGTTTGCCTTTGCCATGTTCATTGTGGTCCGCACGCTGATGTATGGCATCGACCTGCCCGGTTATGCGTCGCTGATGGTTGCCGTGACCTTCCTTGGTGGCTTGCAGTTGATCGGCATCGGTGTGCTTGGCGAGTATCTGGGCCGCACTTATATCGAAGCGAAGCGCCGGCCGGTTTTCCTGGTGCGCCGCATTTATGACCCGAAGGACTGAAGCATGGATCTCAAGGAAACCGACATCCTCGGCGACAGCATCGGCGAGCATTGGTATTACTGCTCAAAAGCAGCAGCGACCCGTCGATTGCTGGGGGAGGCGCCGATCAAGCGCATTCTCGACGTCGGCGCCGGTTCGGGGTTCTTTTCCCATCATTTGTTGACTCACACTGGCGCGCGAGAAGCGTGGTGCGTGGACATCAGCTATCCGGCCGACTCCAGTGCCACCACCGCGGGAAAACCGGTTCATTACCGCCGCTCGATCGATACCGTGGATGCCGATCTGGTGTTATTGATGGATGTGCTGGAACACGTGGACGACGATCTTGGCCTGCTCAAGTCCTACGTCGACAAAGTGCCGTCCGGCAGTCGCTTCCTGATGACCGTGCCGGCGTTCCAGTTCATGTGGAGCGGGCACGATGATTTCCTCGAACACAAGCGGCGCTACACCCTTGGGCAGTTCGAAACCCTCACCCAAAAGGCCGGATTGACGGTCGAGCGGGGTGCCTATTACTTCGGAGCGGTGTTCCCGATTGCCGTTGCATCGCGCCTGATACCCGGTGGTTCAGGTGGTTCAGCGCCTCGTTCGCAGCTGAAAAAACATCACCCGCTGGTTAACTCACTGCTGAAAACCCTGTGCAGCCTCGAGTTGCCGTTGATGGGCATGAACCGCCTGGCCGGTCTCAGTGTCTTCGTGCTGGCGCGCAAACCGTGATGACGACGCAGCGGTCCGAACTGATCCAGCGTGGTTTGCGCTTTGCCGTAACGGGTTTGTTCGTCACGGCCCTGCATGCGCTGGTGGCCGTGTTGTTCATCAATTTTGTGAGCCCTCAACCGCCGCTGGCCAACGGCGTTGCTTTTGTCGTGGCGACGGTGGTGTCCTACGTGATCAACACCACCTGGAGTTTTTCCGCGAGGCTTCACGGCAAGACCTTGCTGCGCTTCCTGATGGTCTCGGCGGGAGGGTTCGTGCTGGCGATGTTCGTGGCCTGGGCTGCCCAAATGGCGGGTCTGCACTACCTGCTGGGAATCGTGGCCGTCGCGCTGACCATTCCGGCATTCACTTTTGTATTGCATAACTTCTGGACGTATCGATGAAGGATTCGGCAAGGCGCCTGGCTGTCACTCTGTTGCCGTTGATGATCGGCGTCCTGGCCTTTTTCATCGTGGTCGGCCCGCGCGCGCTCAACCCGCAGAACATTGCCTGGCTGGGGCAGGGAGATCCTGCCACGCATTATCTGGGGTGGGTGTTCTTTCGCCAATCTCCGTGGACCTTTCCGCTGGGCTTGAACCCGACTTATGGACTGGAGTTGGGCAATGGCCTGATCTTCTCCGACTCCAATCCGCTGTTGGCGCTCCTGTTCAAGCCGTTTGCCGCGCTGTTGCCCGAGACGTTCCAGTATTTTGGCCTGTGGTTTCTCGGCTGTTTCATGCTGCAATCGTGGTTCGCCTGGAAACTGCTGGGGCTGATCACGCCAAACGTGACCTTGCGCGCATTGGGCGCCGCGCTGTTTCTGTTTGCGCCACCGATGATCATGCGCATACCGGTGCATCTGTCACTGGCCGGGCACTTTGTGATTCTGGCAGCGCTATACCTGGCGCTGCGTCCGGGAGACGAGCGGCGACGCCTGGCCTGGGGGGCCTTGCTGGGATGTACCGCATTGATTCACGCCTACTTGCTGGCAATGGTTGCGCTCATCTGGGTGGCGGATCTGGCAGCTCGTTGCTTCAAAAACAAACTGACGGTGCGCAACGCAGCAGTCGAACTGGTCGTGCTGTTTGCCCTGGTCAGCGTGTGTTGCTGGCAGGCCGGGTATTTTTCCGTCAGTGGCGCCGATGCGGCGTCCGATGGTTTTGGCTTGTACCGGGCCAATCTGCTGACGCTGTTCAGTGCCAACGCCTGGTCTTATGTGCTGAGGGATCTGCCCGGCGGCGTCGGCGACACTGAAGGCTTCGGGTTTCTGGGGTTCGGGCTCCTGTTGCTGGCGCTCTGTGGTGTTGTCGGCTGGCTGCAAGGGCGCACCGGCCTCGGAGAAAGGCTGCGTCGATACCCTGTTCTGCTTCTCGCTCTGTCGGGGCTGATGGTGTTTGCCGTGTCCAACAACATCGCGTTCGGGCCGCTGAATTTCTCTTATCCACTTCCGGAAAAAATCATCGCCATCGCCAATATTTTCCGCGGCTCCGGGCGCATGTTCTGGCCGGTCTACTACGCCGTCATTCTGGTCATCGTTTTTCTGGTTATACGGGCCAACGAGCCGCGCACGGCAATCTGTCTGCTGGCAATGGCGCTTATGGTCCAGGCCGCGGATACCCATCGCGGCTGGGCACCCATCCGCCAGCATTTGATGATGGAGCCGTCGTCTCGGTGGGCGACTCCGATGGTCGATCCCTTTTGGCAGAGCGCGGCGGCGCACTATCAAAAGATTCGCTGGCTGACGCCGCAGAATCATTCGTCGCAATGGATGAGCGTGGCAGCATTTGCCGCCGTGCACGGAATGGCGACGGATGCGGTTTATCTTGGCCGAATGGCGCAGGCGCCTCTGGAAGAGGCCGGCCGGCGAGCTTCCGAAATAATGGCCAGCGGGCAATACGACCCTGACACGTTGTACCTGCTCGGTGATCGGGCACTGCTGCGGGCGTTCTCGAACATCCATACCACAACCGATCTCTTTACCCGCATCGATGGCTTCCTCGTGCTGGCGCCGGGCTGGAAACAATGTCGCGAATGCTTGCAGGTTTCCGTGGAAAAAACGCCGCAGCAAAGGGTGCCTGAACTCGCCAGCGGACAAGAAATGCGGTTCAGCTACGGGGATGCCGGCCAGGTGTTTCTCGCGGGTGGCTGGTCGGATCCGGAACCGTTCGGTATCTGGTCCAGCGGCACCGACGCGGAGCTCGTGATGCGTGTCGCGGATTCGGCTCGCAGCCTGCGCCTGGAGACGGTTGCGTTCCTGCCGCCGGGGCACGCCCGTCAGGATGTCGTGATCAAGCTCAATGGTATCGAGTCGCCGCCCATCAGCCTCGACAAGCCCGATGGCAACATCCTTGAGTTGAATCTGACTCCGGCCATTCGCCAACGCATCAGGGAGGATGGCCTGTTGCGCGTGCAACTGCAGTTTGCCGACGCGATCAGTCCCCGCCAGTCGGGGGTGAGCAATGATGCCAGGCAACTGGCGATGGGGCTGAAGACGCTGACCGTCAACTGATCCATGGGTGCATAGACGATATCGGCGGGGCTTTCTACACTGCCCCCAATCCGGGGACAGGGGGCAATGGATGAACCGCAATGAACTTCGCAAGGCCGACATCAACCTGATGGTGGTGTTCGAGACCTTGATGCTCGAACGCAACGTGACCCGGGCCGCCGAGAAACTGTTTCTCGGCCAGCCGACCATCAGCTCGGCGCTCAATCGCCTGCGCACGATGCTCAACGATCCGCTGTTCATTCGCGTCGGCCACCGTATGGAACCGACGGCCCGCGCCGAAGACATCTATCGCCATTTGAAGCCCGCGCTGGACTCGTTGTCGGTGGCGCTGAGCCTGACCCGTGATTTCGATCCCGCCGTCAGCACCATGACCTTTCGCATCGGCCTGTCGGACGACGTCGAGTTCGGTCTGTTGCCGCCGCTGTTGCGCGCCTTGCGCCAGGAAGCACCGAACGTGGCGTTCGTGGTGCAGCATGTCGATTACTGGCGAATTCCCGATCTGCTGGCCGCTGGCGACATCACCGTCGGCATCAGCCAGACCCGTGGCCTGCCGGCCAATGCCAAGCGCAAGCTGCTGCGGCATATCCAGCCGAGCATCCTGCGCGCCGACAAGTCCGCCACTCCGCTGACCCTCGACGAATATTGCGCACGCCCCCATGTGCTGGTTTCCCACACGGCCAATGTCAGTGGTTACGCCGATGAGTGGCTGGCGGACCTCGGTCGAACCCGTCAGGTGGTGTTGTCGGTGCCGCAATACAGCGCATTGCCGGCGCTGCTGGCCGGCACCGACCTGATCGCCAGTCTGCCCGACTACACCGCCGAAGCCATGGCCGCCTCGGGCCTGCTGTTCAAGGAACCGTTTCCGTTCAAGACCCCGACGCTCGACCTGTCGATGGTCTGGCTCAGCCATGTCGACAGCGACCCGGCCGAGCGCTGGCTGCGCTCGCGGCTGGAGCAATTCATGAGTGAGCGGCCTCACTCGCCGCTCTGACTTGCCGAGCCGTGGTCCGGCTGCTTTGCTGAGTAACATCTGAATTCGTCGGAGCCTCGACCCATGAGCATTTCCCGTGGTTTGTTGCGTGGGCGCGGAAGTCTCGACAGCGGCAAGGTCGGCATGGTCGAGCTGTTCTTCGATCTGGTGTTCGTGTTTGCCGTGACTCAACTGTCCCACACCTTGCTCGCGCACTTGTCGGTTATCGGTGCGGTGCAGGTGACGCTGATGATGGTCGCGGTGTGGTGGGTGTGGATTTTCACGTCCTGGATCACCAACTGGCTCGACCCGGAAAAACTGCCGGTGCGTCTCGGGCTGTTCGGCCTGATGATCGCCGGTTTGCTGCTCTCTTCCTCGATTCCCAAGGCATTCACCGAGCGCGGCCTGATGTTCGCGGCGGCGTTCGTGTTCATGCAGGTCGGGCGCACACTGTTCGCGATCTGGGCGGTACGCGGCGAGTCGTTGAACATGACGCGCAACTTCCAGCGCATCCTCGCGTGGCTGACGTTGTCCGGGGTGTTCTGGGTCGGCGGCGCGTTGGTCGAAGGCGAGCAGCGGCTGCTCTGGTGGGCGCTGGCGCTGCTGATCGAACTGATTTCGCCGTCGCTGTATTTCTGGGTGCCGGGGCTGGGACGCTCGTCACTGAGCGACTGGAATGTCGAAGGCAATCATATGGCCGAGCGTTGTGCGCTGTTCGTGATCATCGCTCTGGGTGAGTCGTTGCTGGTGACCGGTGCGACCTTTGCCGAGCTGGTTCCGGGCCGCGATGGACTGCTGGCGTTTCTGGTGGCGGTGCTGGGCAGCATCGCCATGTGGTGGGTGTACTTCGACAGCGGTGCGGAGCGCGCGCACCACCGTATCGCTCATTCCGCCGACCCCGGGCGCCAGGCGCGAATCGCCTACACCTACTTGCATGTGCTGATTGTCGCCGGGGTCATCGTCAGTGCGGTGGCTGATGAGCTGGTGCTGGTGCATCCGGATCACGCCAGCGACGCCGGCATCGTCGTGATCATCGCCGGGCCATGGCTGTTCCTGCTCGGTAATGCGCTGTTCAAGTGGGTCATGGCTGATCGGCCGTTTCCACCCCTGTCCCATGTCTTCGGGCTTGCAATGCTCGTGCTGCTGTTGCCGTTGGCATTGAATCACTGGTTTTCAGCCTTGGCGCTGGGGGCATTGACCACGGCAGTCGTGGTGCTGGTAGCGATCTGGGAAACCCTGGCACTGCGTCGGGAGCTTCCCGTTCCTGTGTCGGAAAAAGCCGCAGGAGAGTAGGGCACAGCTGTGTTATATGTACGGCCTTTCTGCCGACCGACTGGAGTCTTGCGATGCCACACCTGCACATGGAATACACCGCCAACCTGCCGCAACTGAACGCCGACGTGGCGTTGATCCGGCTCAACAACACCCTGGTGGGGTCCGGTCAGTTTGCGGCGGAATTCGATATCAAGAGCCGTGCAGTCAAGGTCGAAACCTTCAAGGTCGGCACCGCCATGAGCGAGCGGGCCTTTGTGGCGGTGAGGCTGGCGTTGCTCAGTGGTCGTTCTCCGGAGATCAAGAAGCAACTCTCGCAAAGCCTGTTGGCGGTGCTGCAGGACCTGTGCGAGTGGCCGGCCGGTGTCGAAGTGCAGTTGAGCGTGGAACTGCTCGATATCGACCGCGAGTCCTACAGCAAAGTCGCCATCGGCGTGTAAGACTCAGGCCGCCTCCAGCTCCGCGCAGGTCTTGATGACCTGCTCGCGCAGCCAGAGGTTGGCGCTGTCCTGGTCGACGTTGTGGCTCCACTGCATGTCGAGGGTGAACCCCGGCAGGCCATTGGGGGCCTCGCAGTGATTGAACACCGCGTCGTTGGTCAGCAAACGCTGGATCCGCCGGGGCAGGGTGAGGATGAAATCGGTGCCGGTGATCATCTTCAACGCCGCGCTGTAGCTGTTGGAGCGGGCGACGATCTGACGCTTCTGCGCTTGCCGCGCCAGCCAGCCATCGACCATGTTGGTGGTGGACGTCCAGGGCGTCGGGAACACATGCCGACGTTCAGTGAAGGCCTGCAGACTCAGGCGCGGCTCCAGCGGCGTCGCACGTTTGTCGAAGACGCAGACCAGATCATCTTCCAGCAACATCTGCGATTTCAGGTCGGTATGGCTGCGGTGGAAGTGCGGGCCGAAACAGATCACCAGGTCGAGGCTGCCATCGCGCAGCTCTTGTGCCGGCACGTCGGTTTCGAACTTGTGCATGTTGACCATCACCGGCAGGTCGTCGAAGTCGAAACGCTTGAGCATGCGCGGCAGGATCAGTTGCTCGAAGTATTCCGGGGCGCAGATGTTGAAGGTCACCGGTTGCGCCATCGGGTCGAAGGTCGGGGCGCCGGCGTGGCACAGGTTGATGCTTTCGAGGATTTTCTGCACATGGCCATACATGCTGCTGGCCTTGTAGGTCGGGCGCATGCCCGTGCGGGTGTTGACGAACAATTCGTCTTCAAAACTGGTACGCAGTTTCTTCAGGCAGTAACTGACGGTGGACTGACTGACAAACAGCGCCTCCGACACATCGGTGACGCTGCTTTGCTCATACACGGCGACAAACACCATGAGATCCTGCATGTCGAGCTTTCTAAGCAAGTTACTGTTCAGCATCCGTTCTGTCTCGCTGTGCTCCTTGCGCCGAATCCGCGCAAACGTGTGCGCATGATCGTAACGGAACGATGGTGCCAGGAGAAAGCCCTGTAGGATTTTTCACGGACAGTTGTGGGACAGAAAGTTTTAGTAATACGACGTGTCAAAACGATCCTGTAAAAGATGGCCAGAAGCCTTTAGCCAGAGGGGTGAAGCACCGTGCACAACGCCCGATCAGTGAAAGTGCCGGGCGTATTGTCGAGGGTCGAAACGCAGCACGATCAGCAGCATGACCACCATCACTGCGGTCAGCGACCACCAGGCCCATTCGAAGCTGCCCAGTCGATCGCGGATCATCCCGGCCAGCAGCGGCGACAGGCCGGCAATCAGGTAGCCGATGCCTTGCACGAACGCGGTCAGTCCGCCGGCGCGCTGCGGGTTTTCGAGGTGATCGAGAGAGACGATCAGGCTCATCGGAAACAACCCGCCAATCCCCAGGCCCAGCAGGCACGGCCACAACAGGCTCAGATGTTGTGGGCTGAGGATCAAACCGCAGAATCCGCCGATGATCAGCACCAACAGGGCACCCAACACCCTACGTCGGTCACGGCTGCGGTTGGCAATGGCGGGAACCACCAGACCGGAAATCACCTCCATGGCCGTCAGAAAACCCAACAGCAGACCGGCGTTCTGTTCGCTCCAGCCGTTTTCCACGTAGTACGGCGCCAGCCACGCGAGTACACAGGTGTAGGAAGCCGTCCCCAGACCGAAGAAGATGGCGAGCAACCAGGCGCGGGAATGGGTGAAGAAGGCCTCTTTTCTCACTGCACTGGCTGCGATGGGCGGTGCGTCATCGCGTTGTGACAACCAGAACAGCAACGCGAGCAGCGCCAGTACCGCCCAGATCGCCAGCCCCGCCCGCCAGCTGCCGGTACCGAGCATCACCCGAGGCGCGAACGACGCGGCCAGGGCGGCGCCGCCCATGATCGACGTGACATACAGCCCCATGCACAGGGCCACGTTGTCGGGAAACCGAGTTTTGATCAGGGCCGGCATCAAGGCCTGAATCAGCGCGATGCCGATTCCGGCGAGCACGGCGCTGACGATCAATTGCGCCGCCGAGTCGAGAAACAGCCGCGACAGCGTCGCCAGGCCGATGATCAGTAACGACAGCAGCACCGTGCGCCGCTCGCCCAGACGCTGGCTGATGCCGATTCCGAAAAACATCGCCAGCCCCATGGCCATCACCGGCAGCATGGTCAGCAGCGAGGCCAGGCTGAAACTCAACGGAATGTCGCCACGAATCGCCGACAGCAAAGGCCCGACGGCGGCCATCGACGGGCGCAGGTTAAGGGCGACCAGGACGATACCGAGCATCAGCCAGACGGCGGGGCGGGCAGTGGCGCGAACGTTTTCCATCTTCAGACCTTTGAATCAGAGGCTGTCGATTAGGCGTGTGCGCTCCCGGCGTCGGCAAATCAGAAAATCCCGAGGGGTATTTAAAAACTCGATACGCCTCCCGTGCCCTCTGCTGAAGCGAGCTGTAATTTTTTACTGAATCACACCTGACGAATGTCCGGATTTCATGGTTATTTCATGAGCCAACTAATCGTTGGCTTCTTTTTCACAAAAAATTGATGGCGGGTTACGTAGAGTTTTTATTGCCCGGGCCAATGAAGTTTTCACAATTGGCCACGGCGCTTCTTTTCAGGAAATAGCCCCCCTCATATGTTGAAGTTAAAAGCCGTGCGCCCGGAATGGGTGACGTTGTTTGCCAGCGCCTTTCTTTTGATCGGATTCAATTTCGTACTTTGGCAATATCTCCTCGAGATCACCGCTGCCGATGGCATCGCCATGGGCATTGCGTTCGGGGTGATGATCTTCGCGGCCTACAACATCGTGCTGACCTTTCTGGCGTTTCGCCCGGTATTGAAACCCGTGTTGACGGCGCTGTTTCTGATCAGTGCCGGTGTGGCTTATTTCATGAGTCAGTATGGCGTGATGATTGACGCCGGCATGTTTCGCAACTTCGCTGAAACCAATGCCACAGAAGTTCGTGATCTGCTGTCATTGAAGTTGTTCGCCTATCTATTGTTTCTGGGCATCTTGCCGTCGTGGTTGTTGTGGAAGTTGCCTGTTGATTATCGTCGCTGGCACCGCGAGTTATTAAGCAAAGTTGTGGTGTGTGCAGCATCGTTCGCTGTTATTGGTGGCGTGGCACTGGCCAACTATCAGGGCTTGTCTTCGCTGTTTCGCAACCACCACGAATTGCGCCTGATGCTGGTGCCGAGCAACTACATCGGTGCATCGGCCGGCTATTTGCGTGAACAGGTGGTTTCCGCCCGGCAACCATTCATCAAGATCGGCGAAGACGCCCAGCGTAACCCTGCACTGCAAAACCGTCCGCGCAAGTCGCTGACCGTGCTGGTGGTGGGTGAAAGTGCCCGGGCGGAGAACTTCGGCATCCTCGGCTACAACCGCGACACCACGCCGAAACTGGACAAGGAAGCCGGCCTGATCGCGTTCACCGATGTGCATTCCTGCGGTACGGAAACAGCGGTCTCGGTGCCGTGCATGTTCTCCAACATGAGTCGCCAGGATTACGACGCCAGCAAGGCGAAAAATCAGGAAGGGCTGCTGGATGTGCTCAAGCGCGCCGGCATCGATGTGATCTGGCGCGACAACCAGTCGGGCTGCAAGGGCACCTGCGATCGCGTCACCCTGCAGGACGTGAGCAACCTGAAAGACCCGGCCCTGTGCGCCAACAGCGAATGCCGCGACGAAATCCTCCTGCAAGGCCTGCAGAGTTTCATTGATCACCTGGACAAGGACACCGTGCTGGTGCTGCACCAGATGGGCAGCCACGGCCCGGAATACTTCAAGCGTTATCCCAAGGAATACGAACACTTCACGCCAGTGTGTGAAAGCAACGCGCTGAACAATTGCAGCCGCGAGAGCATCGTCAACGGTTACGACAACACGCTGGTGTACACCGACCATGTGTTGTCGAGCCTGATCGATGTCTTGCGCAGCAATCAGGAAAAAGTCGATACCGCCATGCTGTACCTCTCCGATCACGGCGAGTCCCTGGGCGAGTACAACCTGTTCCTGCACGGCACGCCATACATGCTGGCGCCGGAACAACAGAAACATGTGGCGATGCTGGCGTGGTTCTCCGACAGTTATCAGAAGTCCTACTCGGTCGACACCCATTGCCTGCAATTGAGCCGCGACAAACCGTTGAGCCAGGACAACCTGTTCCATTCGATGCTTGGCCTGCTGGAAGTGCAGAGCAAGGTCTATCAGCACGATCTGGATCTGTTTGCCGGTTGCCGGGGTGCGGTCATCGACGGCGTATTGGCCAAGGACTGATCCGTCGGAATTGTTCTGTAAGACTATTCTTGCTGGCAGGCAGGAGATTTCATCAACGCTCTTGCCCTGCACAGGCGCGGAAAGCGCCGGTGGCGATATATACTGCGCGCCATTCTTGAAGGGAGAGCCGTGTGGCCATCGATATTCACTGGATTCGCGACAACGATAGCCTCGCGCAGTTTTGCGCCGAGTGGCAGCAGCTGCCTTTCGTTGCCCTCGACACCGAATTCATGCGGGTCGACACCTTCTACCCGATTGCTGGCCTGTTGCAGGTCGGCGACGGCAAACGCGCCTATCTGATCGACCCGCTGACCATTGACGCCTGGCAACCGTTGGCGGCGTTGCTGGAAAACCCGGCGGTGCTGAAAGTCCTGCACGCCTGCAGCGAAGACCTCGAAGTCCTGCTGCGCCTGACCGGCAGCCTGCCGGCGCCGCTGTTTGACACGCAACTGGCCGCGGCCTATCTGAACCTCGGGTTCTCGATGGGCTATTCGCGTCTGGTGCAGGAAGTGCTCGGCATCGAACTGCCGAAGGGCGAAACCCGTTCCGACTGGTTGCAGCGTCCGTTGTCCGACACGCAAATCAGCTATGCCGCCGAAGATGCCGTGCATCTGGCGGAAGTTTTCGTACAACTGCGTCCGAAACTGTCCGACGACAAATACGCCTGGGTGCTGGAGGACGGTGCCGAACTGGTCGCCAACCTGCGTCGCGAGACCGATCCGTACGAGGTGTATCGCGAGGCGAAGCTGGCGTGGAAACTGTCCCGCGCGCAACTCGCCGTTCTGCGCGAACTGTGCGCCTGGCGTGAGCGCGAGGCCCGTGCCCGCGACCTGCCGCGCAACCGTATCGTCCGTGAGCATTCGCTGTGGCCGCTGGCCCGCACGCAACCGGACAATCTCAGCGCGCTGGGCAAGATCGAAGACATGCACCCGCGTACCGTGCGTCAGGACGGCGAGTTTCTGCTTGATCTGATCAAGCGCTCTGGCAGTGTGGGGCCTGATCAGTGGCCGCCAGCCGTACCGGAGCCGCTGCCGATCGAAGCCGCCGCGCTGATCAAGCAACTGCGCGCCCTGGGCCAGGCCGAGGCCGAACGCCTGGGCATCGCACCGGAACTGATGCTGCGCAAGAAAACCCTCGAAGCGCTGGTCAAAAGCGGCTTCCCCGAGGGGCCTTACCAATTGCCTGATTCGCTGCGTGGCTGGCGCCGCGAGTTGATGGGCCAGAAGCTGCTCGACAGCCTGGCCACTGCCGGAGAACAGCCTTGAAACGTATTTGCTCCATTTACCAAAGTTCGAAGAAAAGCGGCATGTACCTTTACGTGCTCAAGAGTGATGCGCTGGAGCGTGTGCCGGAAGCCCTGATGGCGGCTTTCGGCAAGGCGAAGCATTCCTTCGATCTGGTGCTGAGCCCCGAGCGCAAGCTGGCCAGCGAAGACATCGCCGTCGTCCTGGAGAACCTCGACAAGCAGGGTTACCACCTGCAGATGCCACCGGCCGAGGAAGAGTACATCGAGCACTTGCCGGAAGAGTTGCTGCGACGCAACGACCCGGTCTGACCTGCGAGGCCCGGTCCCGGGCCTCTTGTAATCCCTGGAACTGTTTTTTACGGCGACGACTGCCACGAAGTGGGCGGCCGTCTGCACGGTTTGCGAAAGGTTTGAACATGCGCGTTCTGATTGCTGAACACGACCACGCGATATACACCCGGCTGCTGCGTCAGGCGGCCCCGGAGCTTGAAGTGCTGACCAGCGGTGACTCCGCCGAACTGGCCCGCCAGGCCGTCGATTGCCCGGTATGGCTGGGGCAGCCTGATCTGCTGGCGACCCTGCTGCGTCAGGGCCATCAGCCACAATGGCTGCAATCGACCTGGGCGGGCATCACGCCGCTGCTGGCCGACGGCTTGCGTCGGGATTACCGCCTGACCCGGGCGGTCGGCATTTTCGGTCAGGTGATGGCCGAGTACGTGCTGACCTACATGCTCGGTCACGAGCGCGAAGTGCTGGCCCGGCTGGTCAGCCAGGTCGAGCGCAAGTGGGACAATCGCACCGGCCAGAGCCTGGTCGGGCGCAAGGTGTTGATTGTCGGCACCGGCGACATCGGCCAGAGCGTGGCGCAGTTCCTGCGGCCATTCGGCGTCGAGCTGTACGGCATCGCCAGCAGCGCCCGGGAGCAGGCGCCGTTTGTCGAAGTCGGTTCGATGGCGGACCTGCCACGGCTGGTGGGCGAAGTGGATTACGTGGTCAATCTGCTGCCCAACACCGAGCACACTCACGATATCTACGATGCGGCGCTGTTCAAGCAATTCAAGCCGACCGGGTTGTTCATCAACGCCGGACGCGGTGTGGCCGTCGTCGATGCGGATCTGGTGGCGGCGCTGAAGGAAGGCCATCTGGCCGGTGCGGTGATCGACGTCTGCCGCCAGGAACCGCTGCCGCAACGCCATCCGTTCTGGACCGCCTGGGGTTTGCTGTTGACCGGGCACAGCTCGGCACCGACCTCACCGCCGATGATGGTGCAGTTGTTTCTGGATAATTTGCGGGCGTATCAGGCGGGTGACGGGTTGCGGGGGGAAGTGGATTTCGCACGCGGTTATTGATTCGCCGCGATAAAAACTGTGGGAGCAAACTTGCTCCCACAGTTCGTTTTGCAGTGTGGCTTACAGGGTGAAATCACCTTCAGCCGCCAGCTCGCTCAGCGGACGACGCGGGCTCGGCGTTTCCCGCGCTTGCAGGTAATCCGCCAGGGTTGCCTTGTCACCCAGCTTGCCCACCGCAACGGCGGCGTGCAGCGCATAACCTTGCGGAATGTTCAGCTCTTTGCGGGTCAGCTCCTGATCGAAGCCGGCCATGCCGTGGGTGTGCCAGCCGCTCAGGCTCGCTTGCAGCGCCAGGTGGCCCCACGCGGAACCGGTGTCGAAGGTGTGCCACAGCGCCGGTGTTTCTTCGGTCGCGCCCGGTGCGGTGAAGGTAGTTTTCGAAATCACGATCACCAGCGCCGAGGCGTGCTGCGCCCAGCTGCGGTTGAATTCATTGAGCAGGCCCAGGTAACGCTCCCAGTTCGGCGTGTCGCGACGGGCGTAGAGAAAACGCCACGGCTGCGAGTTGTACGCCGATGGCGCCCAGCGCGCGGCTTCGAAGAAGCTCAGCAGGGTTTCCTCGGAAATCGCTTCGCCGGTAAAGGCGCGGGGTGACCAGCGATCGGTGAACTGCGGGTGAATGGCGTATTCGGCAACGCGAGGGTTGGCACTCATCGAGAGATTCCTTGCTACGTTTGAGGATGGTTTGAAGCAAAACCCGGCGGGATCAGTTGGGCTGAACGATGGGGGTTGAATCCGAAGCCGTGCAGTTCACCGGAATGCAACGCGGTCGAGCGTTAATGGCACCCGGCCAGGGCTTCTTGAGAACGGCAAAGCTACTTGGCCGCGCAAAAACTGACAAGCCCTGCACAACCGGCAGTCGCCAGCGCTTGGCCCACGGGGCCCTGGGCACTAGACTGGCGGCCTTTTCACCACCTGATGTTGATGCTTGAGCCATGGCCGCCAAAGTCGAACCGTTCTGGAAACGCAAAACCCTCGATCAACTGGATCACGAGGAATGGGAATCGCTGTGCGACGGATGTGGCCTGTGCTGCCTGCAGAAGCTCGAGGATGAAGAAGACAACAGCGTTTATTACACGCGCATCGCCTGCAAACTGCTGGATCTGAAAACCTGCCAGTGCAGCGATTACCCGAACCGCATCAAGTTTGTCCCGGACTGTATCCAGCTCACCCCGGGCCAGGCCGAAGAATTCAAATGGCTGCCGCCGACCTGCGGTTATCGACTGGTCAGCGAAGGCAAGGACCTGCCGTTGTGGCATCACCTGGTCTGCGGTGATCGCGACGCGGTGCACCACGAACGGATTTCCCAGTCCGGGCGCATGCTCGCCGAAGGCAGCGTGCCGGAAGAGGATTGGGAAGATCACCTGATTTTCCGGGCCGGCTAAGCCCCTCAAGGATCCAGGCCTTGAGGATCGAGTTTCAACAAGGAGTGTGTATGGCTGTGGGATTGCGCCGGACGCTGATCGTCGGACTGCTGATGCTGAGCGCGCCGGTGTGGGCGGCGAAGAAGGTCGATCTGGATTACCGCGTGCGCCTGTTGCCGCAAAGCGATCAGGCGGAAGTGCGCCTGACCCTGGCCAAGGGCGATGCCGTGCGCAGCCTGGATTTCGACCTCGGCGACGGCAGCCACTACAGCGACTTCAAGGCCGACGGCCAATGGCAACTGACGCCGGGCCAGCAGGCGCGCGGCGTGTGGCGTCCGACGGCGGACAAGGCCAGCCTGACCTACCGCGTACGCATCAGCCACGGCCGCAAGAACGGCAGCTTCGACACGCGCATGACCCCGACCTGGGCGCTGATGCGCGGCGATGAACTGGTGCCGCCGGCGAAGCTCGATCAGCAGGACGGCATCGAACTGGTCTCACGCCTGCAATTCGAACTGCCCGACGGCTGGAAAAGCGTCGAAACCGCCTGGCCGCGCATCGGCAAGAACAAATTCCGCATCGACAATCCGTCACGCCTGTTCGACCGGCCCACCGGCTGGATGCTCGCCGGTCATCTCGGCAGTCGCCGCACGCGGCTGGGTGAAACCGAAGTCACCGTGGCGTCGCCCCAAGGGCAGGGCATGCGCCGGATGGATGTGCTGACGCTGCTGACCTTCGTCTGGCCGCAGGTGCAAGCGGTGTTTCCCCGCCATCCGAGCAAACTGCTGATTGTCGGTGCCAACGACCCGATGTGGCGCGGCAGCCTGGCGGCGCGGGAGTCGATCTACCTCAACACGCGGTTGCCGCTGGTCAGCGAAAGCGGCAGCAGCCCTTTGGTTCGGGAATTGGCGCAGGTGTTCGGGCGGATCAACGACGAGCAGCGCAGTGACTGGATCAAGGAAGGTTTCGCCGAGTACTACGCCGTCGAACTGGTGCGCCGTGCTGGTGGCATGAGCGACGAACGTTATCAGGCGTATCAGGTGAAACTGGCGAAGGACAGCCAGAAAGTGACGACGTTGCGCGGCGAGCAGATCAGCCCGGCGCAGGCCTCCAAAGCGGTTCTGCTGTTACAGGAACTGGATCGCGAGATCCGTCTGAAGACCCGCAACAAGCGCTCGCTGGATGATGTGCTGCGCGGGGCGATGCATCTGGGGACGGTGGATACCAAGGCGTTTGTGCAACTCGCCGAGAGTGTCATCGGCGAGTCGTCCAAGGTGCTTGATTCCGGGTTGCTTCAGTAGCGATCAGACCCCGGCTTTGGGCGACTTCACCGAGTCATTACCGGTCACGGTGGCGGTTTTGGTCGCCGCTTCGGCATTGGCTTTGAGCTTGCTCAGCTCTTCACCGGCGCGCTCGATCTTCGTGCGCACGTTGTTCATGTCCTGACGGCTTTTCTCCAGCAGGCTTTTCATCGAACTGTGGCCTGTGATGCCACGGGCCATGGCCACGCCGCCAATTGCCACCTGGATAAGCCCGAACACGCCGCCACGGCGCAGGCCCTTGCCGACCATGATCACGCCGCCGGCCAGCGAGCCGATGCGTTCCCAGCCTTCGACGTTCTGTTCGGAACGGGTCTGGAACGGGGTGGATTCGATACGCTCGACGCGTTTGAGCTCGGTCATGATCTTTCTCCAGGCAATGAGTGATGGATAAACAAGCTGACTGCGTGGGCGGTCAGCTCGTTCCATCGGATGTGCGGCGTTTCAGCGGAATTTCGGTCCGGAACGGGTGTTCAGGCCTTTGGCCATGCGGTCGTAGAGCACGACGTTGACCGTGGCGGCGAGGTTCATGCAACCGGTGGTCGGGATGTACACGACGTCTTCGCACCAGTCGCGGATTTCCTGATCCAGCGAGCCGTCTTCTGGGCCGAAAATGTACAGGGCGCGATCCGGGTGGGTGTATTCCGGCAATGGGCGGGCACCGTCGACCAGTTCCACGGCGACCGGGACGCAATTGAGCGGGAGGATCTTTTTCAGGTCGTCGATGCCGATCAGCGGGATGTCGTAGTGCACGCGCTTGGTGTCGGTGACGAAATCGGCGGCGCGTTCATAGCGCTTGCCGGTGTAGAACACGGTCGACACGCCATAGCAGCCTGCGGCGCGCATCACCGAACCGACGTTTTCCGGTGATTTGGGGTTATACAAACCAATGCAGCTGTACCGTTTGTCTGCCACGAGCGGGGTGCCTTCGGTAAAAAGAGGGCGATTATACGGGGATTGGGGGAGGGGTGTTCAGTTTGAGATTGGCGGTGTCTGCCAGGCCGCCTTCGCGAGCAGGCTCGCTCCCACAGTTGATCGGTGTCGTACACAAAAGCAATGTGGGAGCGAGCCTGCTCGCGAAAGGGCCGGGTCAGACGCTGAAGATCTTCAGTCTTCTTTTTTCATCAGGCCGGCCAGCGCCGCAAACGGGTTGTGCGTGGCCTTGGCGATTTTCGGCGTGCTCAGGGAGCCTTCGCCGAAATACTGCTGGTCGGTGTAGCGCGAGTGTTCGTTGTCGTGGCAGTACAGGCACAACAGTTCCCAGTTGGAACCGTCCTGCGGGTTGTTGTCGTGGTTGTGATCGCGGTGATGCACGGTCAGCTCGCTCAGGCGCTTGCCGGAAAACTCACGGGCGCAGCGGCCGCACACGTGCGGGTACATTTTCAGGGCCTTGTCGCGGTAGCCCATTTCCTTGTCGCGCTGGTTATCGGCGAGGATGCGATCCAGCTTCGAAGTGTTGGTCGGGGTGGACGAACTCATGGGTTCACCTTTGTAGAAAGACTAATGACGGTTATGACGCAAGTTTAGCTCAGCCCTTGAGCTTCTCGGCAATCCAGATCGTGTGGCGGGTGCCCTTGTTGCCGTGGGCGAAGACCTGCACTTCCTCGGCCTTGAAACCGGCCTTATTCAATTTGTCGGAAAACTGCCGGTCGGCGCTGGCCGACCACACCGCCAGCACGCCTTTGGGCCGCATCGCCCTGGCACAAGCGGCCAGACCGGCGGCGGAATACAACCAGCTGTTGGACCGCTGGGTCAGGCCTTCGGGGCCGTTGTCGACGTCGAGCATGATCGCGTCGAAACCGTTCGGCTCGCTTTGCAGCACCTTGGCCACGTCTTCCTGACGGATCACCGTGCGTGGGTCGAGCAGCGGGCGTCCGGACTTTTCACCGAGCGGGCCACGGTTCCACTCGACGACGCCGGGCACCAGTTCGGCGACCACCACTTCGGCGCTCTTGCCCAGATGCTTGAGCGCGGAGGCGAGTGTGAAGCCCATGCCCAAGCCGCCGATCAGCACCCGCGAGTCCGGCCGACCGGCAACCTTGCGGCAGGGGATCTCGGCCAATGCGTCTTCGGAACCGTGCATGCGGGTGTTCATCAATTGCCCGCCATCGCCGCCCTGGATCTTGATGACAAAGTCCTCGCCATACTCGAACAGGCACAGGGCGCCGCCGTTGTCAGGGATCGGCGTGGTGTCGAGCAGAACGAAACGTTTCATGGAAATCTCTACAGGGGGGAAGGCAAGCAGGCGCGTTGGGAGTAGCCTGAGAGCAGACTTCAGGCAACGGAGCCCTTGATGAAGCGCACCATTCTAACGGTCATTGCCCTGGCCGCGCTCTCGATTACTGCAGTGCAGGCCCAGCAGACGATTCCCGCCAACCCGACACCGCAACCGGGTTCCCCCGGCACCGCAACGCCGACGCCGTATCCGCAGATCAGTCCGGTATCGATTCCCAAGGCCGGCTCCGGCAGTGGCGGGCCACCGCTGGTGCCGATCGAGATGCCCAGCCCGCCGTCCAAGGATCAGCCGGTGCCGGGGATCGAACAACCCGAAGGTAAAACCAAATCCCCCGGCGGCTAGATCTGTTGCGCCGCCAGTTGGCCGTCGGCCATGCGCAGGCGTTTGGAGAGGGAAACGGCGAGGGCGCGGATGATCTTGGCGGCGATCTTCGGCGCATCGTTGAGCATTTTTTCCAGCGAGTCCTTGCCGAGGTTGAGCAACTGACAGTTGCTCGCCGCCACGCAGGTCGCCGAGCGGCGTTCGCCATCGAGTACGGCCATTTCGCCGAACGCCCGACCGCTGCGCAGAGTGGCCATGGTAATGACCTGGCCGTCAGTGCCGGTCTTCTGCACGGCCACCTGGCCGGTGTGGATGATGCACATGAAACTGCCGGCATCGCCTTCGCGAAAGATCGCCTCGCCCTCGGCCACGGTGCTGATGCTGAAGTAGCCCGAGGCAGCGGCGAAATCCGCCAGTTGCAATTGATCGAACAGGCCGCAGTCCATCAGCCAGTCACGGATTTCGTTGTTCAGTAAGGTCGGTTCTGACATGTCATCGCGGTCTTTTTGTTGTTTCGGGTTACAGGCTCGCCACCGGGAGCCGACTTGATTATCGGCTTCCAGTGCCCGGAATTAAGACCCAAGTGACCGGCGGAGTTCCTCAGGCGATGCCCAGAACCTTGAAAACAAATGCATATTCGAGCGCTACGTCACGTAATCCCTGATAACGCCCGCTCATGCCGCCATGGCCGGCACCCAGTTCGGTCTTGAGCAGCAGCGGGTTGTTGTCGGTCTTGGTCGCGCGCAGTTTCGCCACCCACTTGGCCGCTTCCCAGTACTGCACGCGGCTGTCGTTGTAGCCGGCGATCACCAGCGTCGCGGGATAGGCCTGGGCAGTGACGTTTTCGTACGGCGCGTAGGCCTTGATCCGCTCGTAGACGTCAGGCTCTTCGGGATTGCCCCACTCGTCGTATTCGGTGACGGTCAGCGGCAGATCCGGGTCGAGCATGGTGTTGAGCACATCGACGAACGGCACTTCGGCAATCGCCACGCCGAACAGGTCCGGGCGCTGGTTGAGCACCGCGCCGATCAGCAGGCCACCGGCGCTGCCGCCGCTGATCGCCAGTTGCGGCGCAGTGGTGATGCCGTTGAGGATCAAGAACTCGGCGCAGGCGATGAAGTCGCTGAAGGTGTTTTGCTTGTGCTCCTGCTTGCCGGCGCGATACCAGGCTTCGCCCAGCTCACCGCCACCACGCACGTGGGCGATGGCGAACGCCATGCCGCGATCCAGCAGGCTCAGGCGGGCGTGGGAGAACCACGGATCGAGGCTCGAACCGTAGGCGCCGTAACCGTAGAGGTACAGCGGCACCTGTTTGCCGAGCATTTCGCGTTTCATCACCAGGCTGATCGGCACCAGCGTGCCGTCCGGAGCCGTGGCCCACAGGCGCTGGCTGACGTAGGCGTCGGCGTCGAACGGGCCGAGTACCGGGGTTTCCTTGAGCACTTCCTGTTCGCCGGTAGCGAGGATCAGTTGCCGGACCTGGGCCGGGCGATTCAGCGCTTCATAGCGCAGGCGAATGCGGTCGCTTTCGAACTCCAGACTGTTTTGCACATAGAGGCTGTAAGCCGCGTCCGGCAATTGCACGCGATAAGGCGCCAGACCGTGTGGGCGCACTTCGATGATCGGCAGCCCGCCTTCGCGCAGGCTCAGGGTCAGGGCTTCGGCGTTGAGGGTCACGCCATCGAGCATCACCGAATCGCTGTGCGGGATCAGGTTCTGCCAGTCGGCTTCGCTCGGCGCGATGCCGGTGTCCGGCGCCTGATACAGCGCGAAGTTGATGCCGTCGCGGTTGGTGCGGATGAACCAGGTCCATTCGCCATCGAGCTTGCCGTGGTCGACGTCGTATTCGTGATCCTCGACCCGTGGCGCCAGGCAGGTGAACGGCTGGTGCGGCTGATTGGCATCCAGCGCCCAGACTTCGCTGGTGGTCTTGCTGCCGAGCGACAACAGCAATTGCTGTTCGGAGCTGGCGCGGTAGCAATGCAGGAAGAAACGCCCGTCCGGCTCGTGAAACACCTCTTCGGCGGCGGTGCCGTCGAGGCGGTAGCGGAACAGTTTGTGCGGGCGATGGGTGTCGTCGAGTACGCCGAAGAACAGCGTCAGGCTGTCGTTGGCCCAGGTCATGCTGCCGTCGCAGTCCTGGAATTCCAGTTCGCTGATGCGCTCGCTGGCCAGTTCCTTCACGAACAGCGTGTAAATCTCGTCGCCCGAGGCATCGACGCTGTAGGCCAGACGCTGGTGATCCGGGCTGATGCTGAATGCGCCAAGGGAGAAAAAGCCGCCATTGGCCAGGGCATTCGGGTCGAGCAGCAGTTGCTCGCGGCTTTCGTCGAGGGTCAGGCTGTCGTCGGCCGGGCGCGGGCAACGGTAGTGGCGCGGGTATTCGTCACCCGCCGTGGTGCGGGTGTAATACAGATACGGGCCCCACGGCGACGGCAGGGACAGGTCGGTTTCGAGGATCCGGCCCTTGATCTCCTCGAACAGGGTTTCGCGCAGCTCTGCCTGATCGGCGGTCTGCGCCTGCTGGTAGTCGTTTTCGGCCTTGAGGTAGTCGAGCACCGCGTCGGTGTCGCGTTCCTGCAGCCAGGCGTACGGGTCGGCACCGGCATCCTTGGGGGCAATCGGGGCGCTGGTGACGTTGGCGGATACGGGCATGGAGGGCTCTCGAACATGACAAATGAGGACCGCACGGACGGCGGGGAAGCCTGATGTGCGAAAAGTCGTTACTATAAGCGCCTCTTTGCCTGCCTTGCCATGGACACCATGACCGAGAACGACTATCTGATCGCCTGGGGCCTTTACGCCTTTGCCGCTGTTGGCTGCCTGCTGGTGTGGATGCGCATGACCCGCTGGATGTGGCGCTGGCTGCGCGAGCCGCTGCGTGTTTTGATGGCGGTGTTGCTGTTCAGCCCGACCATCATCGATCCGGTGAAGGAAAAATTCGCCCCGGCCGTCGCCATCACGGCGCTGGACCTGGCGTTCAAGGTCGGCAACAACGCCTGGCGGGCCATTTCCGAATTGCTCATGTACGCGATGATTGCGTTCGGCCTGTACCTGATTTTCGTGCTCATCCGCTTCCCGATCGAACGCGCTTCGAAGGCGCGCAAGGAACAGGCCGAGGCCGCCCGCGCCGCTGCCCGTGCCGAAGACGAGCGTGACGGCGATCAACCGTTCGGCGGTGCCGGCGATGATCGTTACGGCCGTCCACCGCTGCCGAGCAATCCGCAGCGCGGACGCGTCGAGCCGCGTCTGTAATCACGAGAGCCCGCACATGTGTGAACTATTGGGCATGAGCGCCAACGTGCCGACCGATATCGTGTTCAGCTTCACCGGGCTGATGCAGCGCGGCGGTCGCACCGGTCCGCATCGCGATGGCTGGGGCATCGCCTTCTATGAAGGTCGCGGGCTGCGGCTGTTTCAGGATCCGGCAGCCAGCTGCGAGTCGGAAGTCGCCAATCTGGTGCAGCGTTATCCGATCAAGAGCGAAGTGGTCATCGGCCATATCCGTCAGGCCAACGTCGGCAAGGTCTGCCTGTCCAACACCCATCCGTTCGTCCGCGAACTGTGGGGACGCAACTGGTGCTTCGCGCACAACGGCCAGCTCGCCGATTTCACCCCGATCAAGAGTTTCTACCGCCCGGTCGGCGATACCGACAGCGAGGCGGCGTTCTGTGATTTGCTTAACCGTGTACGTGCAGCGTTTCCGGAGCCGGTCGATATAGAAGTGCTGCTGCCGGATCTGGTCGCGGCCTGCGCCGAGTACCGCAGTAAAGGCGTGTTCAATTGCCTGCTCAGCGACGGCGACTGGCTGTTCTGCTATTGCTCGACCAAACTGGCACAGATCACCCGTCGCGCACCGTTCGGCCCGGCACGGCTCAAGGACGTCGACGTGATCGTCGATTTCCAGGCCGAAACCACGCCCAACGACGTGGTTACGGTGATTGCCACCGAACCTCTGACCGAAAATGAAACCTGGACCCGCTACGAACCGGGCCAATGGAGCCTGTGGCGACGCGGCGAATGCGTCAGCCAGGGCACGACCGAATAAAGGATCTCTCCTCGATGTTGCTCAGTTATCTACGGCTGGTGTTGTTTGCGGCGGGCCTGTTGATCGGTGTCCAGGTGCCGGGATTCATCAACGATTACGCCAAGCGGGTCGAAGCGCATCTGATCGAGGCGCAGACCGGTCTGCGTGGCTTTCAGGGCACTGCCGAGCAGTTCTTCAAGGGTGATCTGCAGGCACTGGTCGCTCACTATCGTGCCAGCGAAGACCCGGTGTTTCGCAGCGATGCCGACAGCCTGAGCACCTTGCTCAACCGTCAGCTGGCGCTGGACAAGCAATTCCAGGCGATGCAAGGGCCGTGGTACATCCGCTTCCTGCAAGTGGTGCTGGCCGCCGATCCGGATATCCGCAAGGAAACCTGGAACGGCTACAGCTACCAGATCCTGCTGACGCCTGAAGCAATGATCTGGGGCATGAGCGGCGCGTTGCTGCTGTCGTTCGGCCTCGAATGCCTGTTCCGTCTGATCGACTGGGTGGTGCTGGGCGGCAAACGCCTGCGCCAGAGCCGGCCGATCGAAGACCGGGATGTGCGCGGGCTGTAAACCTCGATGCATCGTTCCCACGCCGTGGGAACGATCAACTCAGAACGATGTAATCCGTGCCCACCTTGCGCGCATACCCCTCCAGCACCTGATGACACAGGGTCACAATCTCCTCGACCCATTCCACGCCGACCCGCCATGACACCACCACTTGCAGAGCGGGTGGCCGTTGATCGATGTCGAGCAGGGTCAGTTCGCCCCGCGCCAGTTCTTCGGCCACCAGCACCGGTGGCAGCGCGCCGATACCGAAGCCATCACGCAACAAGCGGGTGATCGCCGACACCGAGTTCACACAGTTCAAGCGTGGCGCCAGCACGCCCTGGGCCTGCATCAGCGCCAGAATGTCCTGATGCGGCCGGGAGTTTTTCGAATAAGTGATGATCCGTTCCTGCGCCAGGTCGGCGAGGTTTGCGTAGTCGCGGTTGTAGATCGAATTGCTGGCGACGATCCAGCCGATAGGGTGGCTGGCCAGCTCCAGACTGCGCACGCTTTCATGGCGCACCAGATCGGTTTGCAGGATCAGATCGAGAAAGCCTTTTTGCAGCTGATCGCAGAGATTCAGCGAGGTATCCGCCACCAGCTCGATTTCTACCCGTGGGTACAGATCGGTCATCTGCGCCACCAACGGGCTGAGCCAGGTGTGAATCACCGTGTCCATCACCCCGATGCGCACCCGGCCGACCTTGCTCGATCGGGTCTCGATGGACTGCTTCAGCGCCTGCATCGTGTCGAGCATCTGCTCGGCATAGTCCAGCACTTTCAGGCCTTCCGGCGTCAGGCTCACACCGCGTGAATCCCGCACAAACAGCTTCACCCCAAGCTCGCCTTCGAGCACCGCGATCCGGCTGGAGATCGAAGCCTGGGTGGTGAACAGCTTGTCGGCGGTCAGGCGAAAACTCTTCAGCCTGGCGACCCAGACGAAGGTCTCGAGAAACTTCAGGTTCATGGCAACAAATTTTTCTTATGTCTTGGGCGGGTTTTTATTCGTTGGACGCGACCGGGTGACGCACCCAAGAATCGACGCATCCGGTTCCCACGATAGGCGTCGTCGGAGCTTCGAACAAGACCAATAAAAGCCTGCGGAGACATGCCATGAGTGCGCCCGACACCCTCGACCTCCCCAAGACCACGGCCCGTCCCGGCCCGTTCGACTGGTATCGCAACATCAATCAGCAGGAGCGCCGCACCTTCTGGAGCTGCAAGATCGGCTACGGTCTGGACGGCATGGACACCCAGATGCTCAGCTTCGTGGTGCCGACCCTGATCGCGATGTGGGGCATAACCACCGGTGAGGCCGGGTTGATTCACACCAGCACGTTGATCGCCTCGGCCATCGGCGGTTGGGTGGCGGGGATTCTCTCCGACCGCATCGGCCGCGTACGCACCCTGCAACTGACGGTGCTGTGGTTCGCCTTTTTCACTTTCCTCTGCGGTTTCGCCCAGAACTACGAACAACTGCTGATCGCCCGCACCCTGATGGGCTTCGGATTCGGCGGCGAATGGACCGCCGGCGCGGTGCTGATCGGTGAAGTGATCCGCGCCAAGGATCGTGGTAAAGCGGTGGGCATGGTGCAATCCGGCTGGGCGCTCGGTTGGGGGCTGACGGCAATTCTCTATGCGCTGCTGTTCTCGGTGCTGCCACCGGAAGACGCCTGGCGCGCACTGTTCATCCTCGGCATCGTGCCGGCGGTGTTCGTGATTTTCGTCCGCCGTCTGGTGAAGGATCCCGAGATCTACCGCGAGGCGAAAGCCAAGCAAACTCCTGACAGCCCGTCGAAGTTCTACGAGATCTTCGCCCCCGGCATGCTCTTCACCACGTTCCGCGCCTCGTTACTGACTACGGGTGCCCTCGGTGGTTACTACGCGATCACCTCCTGGCTGCCGACTTTTCTGAAGAACGAGCGCGGCTTGAGCGTACTCGGCACCGGCGGTTATCTGGCGATGGTGATCATCGGTTCCTACGCCGGTTATGTGATCAGCGCCTATTTGACCGACCTGTTGGGCCGCAAGAAGAACTTCATTCTGTTCGCGGTCGGCTCGTTCACCATCGTTCTGCTCTACACACAATTGCCGGTCAGCAACGGCGTGATGCTGTGGCTGGGCTTCCCGCTGGGCTTTTTTGCTTCGGGGATTTTCAGTGGCATGGGGGCGTTTCTGACTGAACTGTTTCCAACCCGGATCCGCGGCTCGGGGCAGGGCTTCTGCTACAACATCGGCCGGGCGCTGGCAGCGTTATTCCCGCTGCTGATCGGGCTGCTCAGCCAGAAAGTACCGCTGAGTGTAGGCATTGGTGCCTTCGCAGCAGTGTCCTACGGGGTGGTGATCCTCGCGGCGTTGAGCCTGCCGGAAACCCGTGGCAAGCAACTGGACGCGCAGTAACTGATAACCTGCGACAACGCCCTACGATAAAAAAAGACAAAAGCTACAGGAGTGTTCACCGTGAGCCGCCTGCTATTGAACTGTGACATCGGCGAGAGCTTCGGCAGCTGGACCATGGGTCTGGACGCGGAAGTCATGCCCTTCATCGATTGCGCCAACATTGCCTGCGGTTTCCACGCCGGCGACCCCAGCATCATGCGCAAGACCGTCAGCCTGGCCCTGAGCCACGGCGTGCAGATCGGCGCGCATCCGGCCTATCAGGATCTGGTGGGGTTCGGCCGACGCTCCATGGCTTACACCGCCCAGGAACTGCAAGACATCCTGCATTACCAGATCGGCGCCCTCGACGGTATTTGCCGTGCTCAGGGGGGCAAAGTCAGTTACGTCAAACCCCACGGCGCGATGTACAACGACATGATGGCCAACCCTGCGCAGTTGCGGGCGGTGATTCAGGCCGTCGCGGCTTACGATCGCTGCCTGCCGCTGATGCTGATGGCCACCCGTGACAATACGGCCGCCCAGCAACTCGGTGACGAATACGGTGTGACCCTGTGGTTCGAAGCCTTCGCCGACCGCGCCTACGACAGCGCCGGCCGACTGGTCTCGCGACAACTGCCGGGCGCGGTGCACCACGATTCCGAAACCATCATCGGGCAAGCGCTGACCATCGCACGTGGCGACAATCTCACCGCCAGCGACGGCAGCACGCTGCACCTGCAAGCCAACACGTTGTGCGTACACGGCGACAACGCCAGTTCGGTTGCGGCCGTGCAGCGCATTCGTCAAGCCTTGAACGAGCAGAGCGCGCCATGAATCCGCGGGTGGAAGTGGTGGCACTGGATTGCCTGATGTTGCGCCTGTTCGATGAAATCGCCGAAACCAACATGCCGTGGATGCTCGCCGCCAGCGAGCGGTTGCGCACGGTGTTCGGCGAGCATCTGATCGATCTGGTGCCGTCGTACACCACGTTGATGGTGCATTACGACCTGACCGAATTGAATCCAACTCAGGCTCGGGAATTGATTACCGAAGCCTTGATCGACCTGTCGCCGAATGCGCGCACCGGTGGCCAGTGCCATGTGCTGCCGGTGTGGTACGACCTTAGCGTCGGACCGGAATTGAGCCTGTTGTCGCAGCGCAGCGGGCTGGCGGTGGAAGAAGTGATCCGCCGCCACAGTGCCCGGGAATATCAGGTATTCGCCCTGGGTTTTGCGCCGGGTTTCGCTTTCATGGGACTGGTGGAAGAGGTCCTGGCGGCACCGCGTCTGAATACACCACGCAAGAAAGTCGCCGCCGGCAGCGTCGGTATCGCCGAGCGCCAGACCGCAGCGTATCCGGTGGTGTCTCCCGGTGGCTGGAACCTGATCGGCCGCACGCCGGAAAAACTGTTCGACCGCGAGCGCGATGGCTACAGCCTCATGCAGCCCGGCGATACCGTGCGTTTCGAAGCGGTGAGTCACGCAGAATTCATCAACCTCGGCGGTGATGACACACCTCTGGAGGCACTGTCATGAGCCGACTGACGATTGAAGCGAGCACGCCGCTGTGCCTGTTGCAGGATGCCGGGCGGTTTGGCGTGCGCCATCTGGGCGTGACCCAAGGCGGCGCGGCGGACTGGCGGTCGATGGCCTGGGCCAACTGGCTGCTGGGCAATGGCCTGGATCTGCCGGTGATCGAAATCACCCTCGGCGGGTTTGCGGTGGTGGCGCAAGAGGATTGTCTGCTGGCGCTGGCCGGTGCCGATCTGGGCGCGCAGATTGACGGTGAAGCGCTGGCGCCGTGGCGCAGTTTCAAACTGTGCAAAGGACAGACCTTGAAGTTCACCCAGCCATTGCTGGGGGCTCGGGCCTATCTGGCGGCGCCCGGTGGTTTCAGTGCGCCGAAAGTGTTGGGTAGCAGTGCGACGGTGGTGCGCGAGGAACTTGGCGGCCTTGATGGATTCGGCTTGCCATTGAGCAAGGGCGCAAGCCTGAGTTATCAGGGCGAAACCCTGCTGGTGCGTGAGGTCCCGGCGCAACATCGACCGGATCTGCGCCTCGATGCGCCACTGGACCTGGTGCTCGGTGCGCAGATCGGTCAGTTCAGCGGGCAGAGCCTGTTCGATGCGTTCAACAGTCATTGGACGCTGGACAGTCGTGCCGACCGCATGGGCATTCGCTTGCTGGGCACTGCTTTGCAGTATCAGGGCCAGCCGATGATTTCCGAGGGCATTCCGCTGGGGGCGGTGCAGGTGCCGCCGGACGGGCAGCCGATCGTGTTGCTCAATGATCGGCAGACCATTGGCGGGTATCCGCGATTGGGAGCGTTGACACCGCTGGCGCTGGCCCGACTGGCACAGTGTCTGCCGGGGGCGAAAGTCAGATTGCGCCCGGTGGTGCAGGACGTCGCGCACCGGGAACATGTCGAGTATCTGAAGCGCTTTTGATCGTTCCCCCGCCATTGGCGGGGGAACCATTGCGGATTACTTGGACAGAAACCGCATCCCTTCTTCCAGCCCGCGCAACGTCAGCGGATACATCTGATCCTCGATCAGATCCCGCACGATATTGGTCGACGAGGTGTAGCCCCAGGTGTCCTTCGGGTAGGGGTTGATCCAGATGAGCTTCTTGTACTTCTCCATGAAGCGCTGCATCCACACGTAACCCGGCTCTTCGTTCCAGTGCTCGACGCTGCCGCCGGCCTGGGTGATTTCATAAGGCGCCATGGCGGCGTCGCCGATGAAGATCACTTTGTAGTCGGCGCCGTACTTGTGCAGCAGGTCCTGGGTCGAGGTGCGCTCGGAGGTGCGGCGCATGTTGTTCTTCCACACCGATTCATAAATGAAGTTGTGGAAGTAGAAATACTCCAGATGCTTGAACTCGGTCTTGCAGGCCGAGAACAGTTCCTCGCAGATCTTCACGTGGGCGTCCATCGAGCCGCCGATGTCGAACAGCAGCAACAGCTTCACCGTGTTGCGTCGTTCCGGGCGCATCTGGATGTTCAGCAGGCCGGCATCCTTGGCGGTGTGGTCGATGGTCCCGTCAATATCCAGCTCTTCCGCCGCGCCCTGTCGCGCGAATTTACGCAGGCGGCGCAGGGCGACCTTGATGTTGCGGGTGCCCAGTTCCACGGAGTCGTCGAGGTTCTTGTACTCGCGTTGATCCCAGACTTTCACCGCTTTGCCCTGGCGCTTGCCGGCGTCGCCGACCCGGATGCCTTCCGGGTTGAAACCGCCGGAGCCGAACGGGCTGGTACCGCCGGTGCCGATCCACTTGTTGCCGCCAGCGTGGCGTTCCTTCTGTTCTTCCAAGCGTTTCTTGAACTCTTCGATCAGCTTGTCCAGGCCGCCGAGGGACTGGATCTGCGCGCGTTCTTCGTCGGTCAGCGAACGCTCGAATTCCTTGCGCAGCCAGTCCTCGGGAATCAGCGCCTGCAAGTGATCGTCGAGCTTTTCCAGGCCATTGAAGTAGGCGCCGAACGCGCGGTCGAACTTATCGAAATGCCGTTCGTCCTTCACCAGGATCGCCCGGGACAAGTAGTAGAACTCGTCCATGTCGGCGAACGTCACGCGCTGTTTCAGCGCGTTGATCAGGTCGAGCAGCTCGCGCACCGAGACCGGCACCTTGGCTGCACGCATTTCATTGAACAGGTTGAGCAACATGGCGTCAGCCTCTTAGCGGGTGCCGCGACGGCTCATGAACGCCAGACGTTCCAGCAGTTGTACGTCCTGTTCGTTCTTCACCAGTGCACCGGCCAGCGGCGGAATGGCCTTGGTCGGATCGCGTTCGCGCAGCACCGCTTCGCCGATGTTGTCGGCCATCAGCAGTTTCAGCCAGTCCACCAGTTCCGAGGTCGAAGGCTTCTTCTTCAGGCCCGGCACCTTGCGCACGTCGAAGAACACGTCCAGCGCTTCGCTGACCAGATCCTTCTTGATGTCCGGGTAGTGCACGTCGACGATTTTCTGCAGGGTGCTGCGGTCGGGGAAGGCGATGTAGTGGAAGAAACAGCGGCGCAGGAAGGCGTCCGGCAGCTCTTTCTCGTTGTTGGAGGTAATGATGATGATCGGACGTTTCTTGGCCTTGATCGTCTCGTCGATCTCGTAAACGTAGAACTCCATCTTGTCGAGTTCTTGCAGCAGATCGTTGGGGAACTCGATGTCGGCCTTGTCGATTTCGTCGATCAGCAGAATGACGCGTTCTTCGGACTCGAACGCTTCCCAGAGCTTGCCCTTCTTCAGGTAGTTGCGCACATCGTGGACTTTTTCATTGCCCAGTTGCGAGTCGCGCAGACGGCTGACCGCATCGTACTCGTACAGGCCTTGATGGGCCTTGGTGGTGGACTTGATGTGCCAGGTGATCAGCTTGGCGTCGAACGATTCGGCCAGTTGCTCGGCGAGCATGGTCTTGCCGGTGCCCGGTTCGCCCTTGACCAGCAGCGGCCGCTCCAGGGTGATGGCGGCGTTGACCGCCAGCTTCAGGTCATCGGTGGCGACGTAGGCCTGGGTGCCTTCGAACTTCATCTGCTAATCCTCGAACGGTAACGCCGACCTGAACGGGCAGGGCGGGGGCGAAATAATCGGATGCCCGACTATAACGCGCGGCCCGGTCGACTGTGAACGCAGACGGCTTATTCAGTCTCTGAATGGGGCGTCACATGTTGACTCAGTTTCGGCACGAGGCCAGTATTCAGGTATCGCCGATTTGGCGATAGCCTTCGAGCATGTCTACTAAATACCGATTTCGCGAAAAATACCGCATTCAGTTGCGCGAGAAGGATCACCCGCCACCCCATGTTCACCTGACCGGTGGTGGAGTGGATGTGATGCTGAGCCTGGAAACCGTTGAGGTCATGATGGGCAAGGCACCGCCGCTGATCGTCAAGGAAGCGTTGGCGTGGGTTTCGGCCCATCAGACGCAATTGCTGGAGGACTGGAAACGATGTTACCCATGAAGAGGCCACGGTTGTCGGCAGTTCAGGCACTGGCTGATGCTCACCTGTCACTGACCTTTATTGATGGCCAACAGCTGAACCTGGACTTGAGACGCGATCTGCAAACCTATCCCGGGCTCGCTCCGCTATTGGATAGTGAAGTGTTCGCAACCGCTGACTTGGGCGACGACGGCTGGAGCGTGGAATGGCTGGAGCCGGATATCCAGATTGGTGCCGATACCTTGTACCGGGACGCGCTCGCGCAAAATGCACCGGACGAAAACACGCGGATCTTCATGGATTGGCGCGCTCGCACCGGTTTACCGCTGAATGAGGCAGCCGAAGCGTTGGGCGTCAGTCCCCGCAGCATCAGTCGCTACAGTAATGGCCGGGAACCCGTGCCACGGTCATTGGCCCTGGCCTGTCTGGGTTGGGATTCGTTGCAGGAAAAACCTGCACTGATCGCAGCAGAGGACACTGGGCGCTACATCGTCAACCGTAAAACTTAACCCGCATCCGGCTTCGGCCGCTCATACCGGGCATTGAAAGCCTGAATGAATCCATTGCGCAAAATCTGCAAAAACGCTTCGAACGCGCTGATATCTTGCTGATGGACGCTGCCGCTGAGTTCGACCTTGGTTGCGAACTGGTTTTTGGCCTGGTTTTTCAGCACGGTTTCAGTGCCGCCGACCAGTGCCTCCCAGACTGAGCGGAAGATGCTTTTGTTCTTGTTTTCCACGTCCTGCTGCCAGTTGAACACTTCGACATCGCGCAGCAGCGGTTTGATGTAACCGGTGAGTTGGGCTTTTTTGGCCTGCGCTTCGATGACCACGTCGCCGTGGCCGGCGTTGAAGTCGAATTTGCCGTAAGCCGAGGCGAAGTCGTTCATGCGTTTGAGTTCGAGGTCGCGGGCCCGCAGGCGAAATTCGAAATCCTCGAAGTTGCTCAACGGGTCGAATGTGGCGGAGGTTTCCAGTGGTGCCTGACCGAGCAGCAGGGCCTTGCCTTCGAAGCGGGCATCGCGCTTGCCTTTGGTGTCGACCACGTTGGTCAGGTTGTAAATGCTCGCCTCGACGTTCGTGGCGTTCATGTTCACCGGAGGTTTGGAGCTGAAGTTGCGGAAACTGATACGGCCATCGTGGATCTGCACTTCATCGAGGGTGATCGGCAGCAGCTTGCCCAACTGCGCGCGCCAGTCGGTGCCCTTACCGGTCTGGGAGTTCTGCTTGTTGGCGCCACCATCGACGAAGTTGACCTCGGGTTTGAAGAATTTTACCTGTGCCACCACCGCATGGTCGTACCACAGTGAATGCCAACTGACGGACAAGTCGATCAACGGCGCGTTGACGAACGGCACTGGCACCTTGCCGTCGACCTTGACGATCTTCAGGCCGTTGATCTTGTACGCGCCACGCCACAGGGCCAGATCGACATCGGTGATCTGGCCACGGTAGTCGCCCATGTTGGCCAGCTTGTCATTCAGATAGTTGCGCACGACATAGGGCAGGGCGATGTGCAGGGCGATCAGCAGTACGACGACGGTGCCGAGTATCCACAATGGCCAGCGGTAGCGACGCTTCATAGGGGCGATTCCCGAAGGGTGTACAGCGATTGACTGTTGGCGGTTGCAGACGTTCGACCCGACTGGACTGGCAGGAGCAACAGGCTTACCTTGGAGAGCTGAATTCAACGCTGCACAAGGACCCAGCCATGAGCCGTATTTTTGCTGACAACGCCCATTCCATCGGCAATACGCCGCTGGTACAGATCAACCGCATTGCGCCCCGTGGCGTGACGATTCTGGCCAAGATCGAAGGTCGCAACCCGGGTTACTCGGTGAAGTGCCGGATCGGCGCGAACATGATCTGGGACGCCGAAAGCAGCGGCAAGCTCAAGCCGGGCATGACCATCGTCGAGCCGACTTCGGGCAACACCGGCATCGGCCTGGCCTTCGTGGCGGCCGCTCGCGGTTACAAACTGATGCTGACCATGCCGGCCTCGATGAGCATCGAACGGCGCAAGGTGCTCAAGGCATTGGGCGCAGAGCTGGTGCTGACCGAGCCTGCCAAGGGCATGAAAGGCGCAATCGAAAAGGCTGCCGAGATCGTTGCCGGCGATCCGGGCAAATATTTCATGCCGGCCCAGTTCGACAACCCGGCCAACCCGGCCATCCACGAAAAAACCACCGGCCCGGAAATCTGGAATGACACCGACGGTGCCATCGACGTGCTGGTGGCGGGCGTCGGTACCGGTGGAACCATCACTGGTGTATCGCGGTATATCAAGAATACGGCGGGCAAACCGATTCTCTCGGTGGCGGTGGAGCCCGTATCTTCGCCGGTGATCACTCAGGCGCTGGCCGGTGAAGAGATCAAGCCGAGCCCGCACAAGATTCAGGGCATTGGTGCCGGATTTGTGCCGAAGAACCTGGATTTGTCGATGGTGGATCGGGTCGAGCGCGTGACCGACGAGGAGTCCAAGGTCATGGCGCTGCGTCTGATGCAGGAAGAGGGGATTCTGTGCGGGATCTCCTGCGGTGCGGCGATGGCCGTGGCGGTGCGCCTGGCGGAAACACCGGAAATGCAGGGCAAGACTATCGTCGTGGTGCTGCCCGACTCCGGTGAGCGTTATCTGTCGAGCATGTTGTTCAGCGATCTGTTCACCGATCAGGAGAATCAGCAGTAAGCGTCCCGTTGATTCAGATCAGCCAGGGTTCAGGCTCGTTATGTTAATTAGTGCTTTATTGCGCAATTCTTAACACTGAATCTTGGGTCGGGCGGGTTTTTCCCGGAGCCGGTAGTGTTTATCATGGCCGGCCGCCATGTCGGGTAAATGACATGGCGTGGCGTTGTCTTTTTTCAAGGAGTCGTTGATGACCTTTTCGTTGGCCGCCAAGGTGTTGGTGTTGCTGCTGTTCGTGAGCAGCATCCTCTACGTGCATTTGCGCGGCAAGGCGCGTTTGCCGGTGCTGCGCCAGTTCGTCAACCATTCGGCGCTGTTCGCTCCGTACAACGCCTTGATGTACCTGTTTTCCGGCGTGCCGTCCAAACCGTACCTGGACCGCAGCAAGTTCCCGGAACTGGACGTGCTGCGCGACAACTGGGAAACCATCCGCGACGAAGCGATGCACCTGTTCGACGAGGGTTACATTCGTGCCGCCGAGAAGAACAACGACGCCGGTTTCGGCTCGTTCTTCAAAAAGGGCTGGAAGCGTTTCTACCTCAAGTGGTATGACAAACCGCTGCCATCGGCCGAGACCCTGTGCCCGAAAACCGTGGCTCTGGTGAGCGCCATCCCCAACGTCAAGGGTGCAATGTTCGCGCTGTTGCCGGGCGGCAGCCACTTGAACCCGCACCGTGATCCGTTTGCCGGTTCCCTGCGTTATCACCTGGGGCTGTCGACGCCGAACTCCGACGATTGCCGGATCTTCGTTGACGGTCAGGTCTACGCCTGGCGTGATGGTGAAGACGTGATGTTCGACGAGACTTACGTGCACTGGGTCAAGAACGAAACCGAACAGACTCGCGTCATCTTGTTCTGCGACGTCGAGCGTCCGCTGAGCAACCGCCTCATGACCCGCATCAACCGCTCCATCAGCGCCTGGCTGGGCCGCGCCACCGCACCGCAGAATCTCGACGACGAGCGCGTCGGCGGGATCAACCAGGCCTATGCCTGGACCAAGAACTTCAGCGACCGGTTCAGCGGTGTGGTCAAGCAGTGGAAACGCCGCAATCCTAAGGCCTACCGTGTGATGCGGCCAGTGCTGGCAGTGGTGGTGTTGACGTTGCTGGGGTATTGGTTGTTTGGTTGAGGCTGGATGCAGACAATAAAAAACCGCTCGTTTGAGCGGTTTTTTTCTTTCTGAATCAGGGACGGCCAGCCAGCAAGCTTGGTTCATCGATAGCGGTACCTGTTGCAATGATCTGTAAGAGCTGCCGTTGACTGGCTGTCAATACCGTCAGATCAGAGTCACACTTCATTGCGTGCGCTTTTTTCTTTCTGGGGGATTTTTTTATTTCTTTGCGCATGTTCCCACCTTGGTTGATCAATATTTGAGCGCTTTTCACAATACTAGCCTCCCTACTGTTTTGACAAGGCGACCCTCGCTATCCAAACCGAAGCCGAGTTGTTCGTAAATGGGTATTGCTCCCTGGAATGGCTGTTGAGCCTCGATCAAACTGCTTCCAATGATGCGGGCGTATTGCTCGATAGCCAGAACGGATAACGGTGCAACACGGTTCTTCAACGGATGGGGTTCTCTTGGCCGTCCCTCAAGACGTACGATTCGAATGCGTCGTCGACTTTTATTCGGGTTGGCAAAACACAGTCCGCACAGTTCAGATTCAAACCAGATTGCGATGTCGAGAGCGAGAGGTTCGCGTGCTTTCCATCCAATGACGTCTATCCATGAAAAATGCGGGTTCTCCCAACATTCAAAAGCACTCAGCGCCAACGAGTCGATAGGTTCGAAACGTACTTTCGACAGGTCAAGAGTTGTGGGGCCAGCCATCTCCAGGTCAATCTGGAGTTGAGTCGTGGCAATGCGGGCAAGCTTCCTGGCTTGCGATTTGTACAACTGATACCGCAGATGATTCCGTTCCCTTGGCATGTGATCTCGCGCATTCCATGTCCCCTATCGATGGTCGTTGCCATTGCTAATGAGCCTATGCGCCTGCTTCCAGCCTGTCGCTAGCGGCCCTTTGCCCAACTCATTGCAATCCATGTCGCAGGCTGGTTATAGTCGGCGCTCGTGAGCTCTACGGCTCACCTTTCAACCCTTCAAAAAAGATCAGCCCAGATGCCTGCATCCCTCATCAACGCGGTAGTCGATTCAGCGGTCAACGCTGGCGTCGTGCCGTGCGGGAATCAGCAGCCTGTGCAGATCAGCCATTACCCCCCACCTGTCAGTAGCACGCCGGTGTGCGCAGTCGTATCACCGCCGGGCGTTGGCGTTTCGGGCTGATCAGCGTTTTCTGCTGACCCCTGTGCCTGCCTGAAAAAACCTACTGAATTTCAGCTTCGGCTGAGTTGGCTATTTGCCTGACTACAGGTGGTATTCATGTTTGTCCTTTCGAAAAAGTCCGCGCTCGCGGCGGCGTCCACGAGCCTGTTCGTTCTGCTGTGGAGCAGCGGGGCGATCTTCTCCAAATGGGGGCTGGCCCACGCTTCGCCCTTTGCCTTTCTGCTGATCCGTTTTGTGATTGCCCTGTGCGGGCTGGTGCTGCTGGTGCCGTTGCTCAAGCTGAAACTGCCCAAGGGCGGCCGGCCGATGCTGTATGCGATGGCTACCGGGGTGGTGCTGTTGGGCGCTTATCAGATCTTTTATCTGCTGGCGCTGGATCTGAAGGTCACCCCCGGCGTGATGGCGACCATCATGGGCGTGCAGCCGATCCTCACCGTGGTGATCATGGAGCGCCAGCGCTCGGCGAGCCGTATTTTCGGACTGGCGCTGGGGCTGGCCGGTCTGATCATGGTGGTTTACCAGGGCATCGGCCTGGCCGGGATGTCTTTGGCGGGGATGTTGTTCGGTCTGCTGGCGCTGGCGAGCATGACGTTCGGCTCGATCATGCAGAAACGCATCACCGACAATCCTCTCGGCACACTGCCGGTGCAGTATCTGGCAGGACTGTTGCTGTGCGGGATCTTCGTGCCGTTCCAGCCGTTCCACTTCGAGCACAGCGCCGGTTTCATCGTGCCGGTGTTGTGGATGGGACTGGTGGTTTCCGTGCTGGCAACGTTGCTGCTGTATCGACTGATCGCCCGGGGCAATCTGGTGAATGTCACCAGCCTGTTCTATCTGGTGCCGGCCGTGACGGCGGTGATGGATTACCTGATCTTCGGCAATCGCCTGGCAGCGTTGAGCATGCTGGGGATGCTGTTGATCATCGTCGGTCTGGTATTCGTGTTCCGTAAATCGGAATAACAGCCGCACATAAAAAAGGCCCGGGAGGAAACTTCCAGGCCTTTTTGCATCTGCCGATCAGCGAGTCGCGACTTCTACCGGTTTCACCGCCGCCGGCTTCAACACCAGCCACAGCGCAATTGCGATCAACACCCCGCCATACACGTGGGCCATCGACAGCGGTTCGTCGAGAAACAGCGCGCCCCACAACACGCCGAACGGCGGGATCATGAACGTCACGGTCATCGACTTCACCGGCCCGATGGAGCTCAGCAGACGGAAGTAAATGATGTACGCGAACGCGGTACAGCCCAGACCCAGACCCAGCAGCGACAGCCAGACATTCCAGCCGCCCCAGCTCACGGGTGGCTGGGTAATGACGCTGTAGCCGAACAGCGGCAACAGGAACAGCGTCGCACCGAGCATACTGCCCAGCGCCGAAAGTCGGCTGTCGAGCCCGCCGGCCTGATCCAGCCAGCGCCGGGCGAGGAAACCGGCGAAACCGTAGCAGGTCGTTGCGAGCAGGCAGGCAACGGCACCCATCAACAGCGGCAGGTCGAACGCGACCGGGCCGGCGCGGGTCAGCACGCCCACGCCGAGCAGACCAAGGAACACCCCGGCCAGTTTGGCCACCGTGAGTTTTTCACTGAAAAAAAGCCCGCCGATCAACACGCCCATCAGCGGCGTGGTGGCATTGAAGATGGCGGAGTACCCGGCCGGCAGCACCTGGGCGGCGACGGAGTACATCGTTGCCGGCAGTCCTGAGTTGATCACCCCCAGCAGCATCACGGTCTTGAGTTTGCCTTTGAAATCCCAGCTGATGCGCATCAGACCAAGGATTACCAACAAACCGACGGCCGCAATCGAGACCCGGAAAAAACCGGTCGGAACGGTGCCGATCACGGGGGCGATGATGCGCATGAACAGGAAACTCGCACCCCAGATCGCAGCCAGCGACAACATGCGGAAAATATCGACAGGGCTCACGGGTAACTCCTTCCTTGATGGGGACGAGAGTGTTGCCGAGCGCCCTGACGATGGCAACCGCTAATCGGGCATTTAATTTCCCGTCAGAGCACGAAGCGCGTCACCAGCCCGTTGAGGTCGACGGCCAGACGCGACAGTTCCTGACTGGCGGCAGAGGTCTGGGTCGCGCCAGCAGCGGTCTGAGTCGACAGATCGCGGATGGTCACCAGGTTTTCATCGACTTCCCGGGCCACCAGTGCCTGTTGCTCGGCAGCGCTGGCGATCACCAGGTTGCGCTGGTTGATCTGCGAGATCGACGCGGTGATTTTCTCCAGTGCATGGCCGGCGCTGTTGGCCCGGCGCAAGGTCTGGCTGGCCTGTTCGGCGCTGCTTTGCAACGCGCCGACGGTGGCACCGGTGCCTTGCTGGATGCTGCTGATCATCAGCTCGATTTCTTCGGTGGAGTTCTGCGTGCGCTGGGCCAGCGAACGGACTTCATCGGCAACGACTGCAAAACCACGTCCTGCCTCACCGGCCCGCGCAGCTTCAATGGCGGCATTGAGCGCCAACAGGTTGGTCTGGCCGGCGATGCCGCGAATCACTTCCAGCACCTTGCTGATGTCCTGGGCCTGGGTCGCCAGGCCCTCGGCCTGTTCGGACGCACCGAGCACCGCGCTCACGAGTTCCTGAATCGAACTGATGGTCTCACTGACCTGCACATGCCCGTGCTTGCTGTCCTCGTTCGAGGCTTCGGACGCTTCGGCGCTGGACACCGCGTTGGCCGCGACTTCATCGACCGCTGTGCTCATTTCGGTGACCGCCGTGGCGGCCTGTTCGATCTGGTCGTTCTGCTGTTGCAGGCCACGGGTGCTTTGCTCCATCACCGAACTCATTTCCTCGGCGGCGGAGGCCAGTTGCTGTGCCGACTCGCTGATACCGCGAATGGTCGAGCGCAGATTGCCCTGCATCTCGGCCAGCGCGGTGAGCAACTGCGCCGCTTCATCGCGGCCGTCGCTGTCGATGCGGCCGCTGAGATCACCGGAGGCAATCCGCCGGGCCACATTCAACGCCTGATTGATCGGCGCGGTGATGCTGCGGGTCAGCAGCCACGCCAGCAGCAAGGTGGCGATCAGGGCGATGACGATGATTGTCGCGACGATCCACAGTGACTGCTGATAGGTCGCGGCAGCGGATTTTGCGGCGGCATCGGCGCCTTGCTGATTGAGGGTGATCATTTGCTCCAGGGTCTTGTCGAGCACGCTGCCCTGAGGCGCCAGTTCAGTGGTCAGCCGCGTGTAGGCCTGATCGTTCTGCCCGGCGTCGATCTGTTTGATGATCTGGTCGAGGATGCTCAGGTACTTGGCGGTGTCGGCACCCAGACCTTCAAGCATCGCCCGTTCCTGATCGTTGGCGAGCAGGGCTTTGTGATCGTCGAGGCGCTTGAGCAACTCCTGACGTTGCGCCGTGAGAATGCCCTTGCTGCGTTCGCGCACAGCGGCCTGGGTACTGGTGATCAGACGCAGGGATTCGAGGCGGATGCTGGCGATGTTCGCCGCTGCGTCATGGATGCTTTCGATGCTGGGCATCCACGATTCTTCGATCACCGCTGCGCTTTCACGCAGGGCCTTCATCTGGCCCAGACCGAACAGGCCCACCACCATCAGCAGACCGGCCAGAACGGCAAAACTCAAACTGGCGCGCAAACCTATGCGCAGATTCCGGATAGACATCAATGTGCTCCTTGAACGTTGAGAAAGAGGGCGTCCTCGTGGGCCGAGGATCTTGTTGTGAGGCGGGTGATGGCGGGCTGTATATCAAAGTGCCATCACCTTGGTAAGGTCACTGCGCAATCAAGGTCACGGGCGATGGGCGGGAATGCGCAGGCAGGGCAAAGCCGCGGAATAGAGATGTCGTTACTTGATTGGATCCGAAACCCAGAGAATTCGCGGGCTGGCGCCGGACGGCGGGAGCGACCGGTTGATGTGTTTGCTGACCGAACGGTCGATTAAAAAAACTTTGATAAAAACTGTGTCGTTGTACAACGCCGTCGCGGAATTGGCAGAAATTACGCTTCTCCTGCCCCCGGTTCCGTGGCTAAGCTCAGGCCTTCGAGCACAGATTCTTCAATTCCCGCAGAGGTCTCATCTATGCCGCAGCAATGGCCAGCCACCGACATCGCCCGCATGATCCTCGATGGCTTTGACGATTACCGCGAGCATTTCCGGCGGATCACCGACGGCGCCCGGGAACGTTTCGAACAGGCGCGCTGGCAAGAGACGCAAACCGCGTCGGCGGCGCGGATCAACCTCTACGAAGACAAGGTCGGCGAAACCGTCGCGCGCCTGCGCGAGTATTTCGAGGCGGACACGCTGATGGAGGTCAGTTGCTGGCCACTGGTGAAAAGTGCCTACATCAGCATCATCGACCTGCGCTTCGACGATGAACTCTCCGAGACCTGGTACAACTCGATTTTCTGCGGCCTGTTCAGCCACGACCTGATCAGCGACGGCTGCATGTTCATCCATACCACCCGGCCAAGCCTGCGCCGCGCCCGGGCTGCGCAAACCCGCACCTACAAGCCGCAAGGACAGTTGTCGGGCATGCTCGCGAGCATCTTTGCCGATTACCGATTCAGCGAGGATTACGCCGATCTGCCCCGGGATCTGCAGCGTCTGGAAGCGCAACTGCGCGAGAACTTGCCGGACTGGGTGTGCAAGGACCCGGAACTGAGCGTCGAACTGTTTTCCTCGGTGCTGTACCGCAACAAGGGCGCCTATCTGGTGGGGCGCATCTACACCAACGACGACCAGTGGCCGCTGGTGATTCCGCTGCTGCACCGCGAGGGGCGGGGGATTCAGATCGACGCGCTGATCACCGACGAAGCGGATGTGTCGATTATTTTCTCGTTCACCCGTTCGTATTTCATGGTGGATGTGCCGGTGCCAGCGGAATTCATCGGCTTTCTCAAGCGCATCCTGCCGGGCAAGCACATCGCCGAGCTGTACACCTCGATCGGCTTCTACAAGCACGGAAAATCCGAGTTTTATCGCGCGCTGATCAACCACCTGGCCAATACCGACGACCAGTTCATCATGGCCCCGGGCGTGCGCGGCATGGTCATGAGCGTGTTCACGCTGCCGGGTTTCAACACCGTGTTCAAGATCATCAAGGACCGCTTCTCGCCGTCGAAAAACGTCGACCGCGCCACAGTGATCGAGAAGTACCGACTGGTAAAAAGCGTCGACCGCGTCGGGCGCATGGCCGATACCCAGGAGTTCGCCGATTTCCGTTTTCCGCTGAGCAAATTCGATCCGGCGTGTCTGGCGGAATTGCTGGAAGTTGCGCCGTCCACGGTGTCGCTGGAAGGCGAAACGGTGCTGATCCGCCACTGCTGGACCGAACGCCGGATGACCCCGCTGAACCTGTATCTGGACAACGCCAACGAAGCCCAGGTGCGCGAAGCGCTGGAGGATTACGGGCTGGCGATCAAGCAACTGGCGGCGGCCAACATTTTCCCCGGCGACATGCTGCTGAAGAACTTCGGCGTCACCCGCCATGGCCGGGTGGTGTTCTACGACTATGACGAGATCTGCTTCCTCACCGAAGCCAACTTCCGCCACATCCCGCCACCGCGCACGCCGGAGGACGAAATGGCCTCCGAACCGTGGTACTCGATCGGGCCGCTGGACGTGTTCCCCGAGGAGTTTCCGCCGTTTCTGTTTGCCGACTCGGCGCAGCGCAAATTGTTCGATCAGTTGCATGGCGAGCTGTACAACGCTGATTACTGGAAGGGGTTGCAGGAGGCGATCAGGGCGGGGAAAGTCATCGATGTATTCCCGTATCGGCGCAAGGGCCTCGATAACGAGTGACTTTCTGGAATTGCTGCGCAATTCATCGCGAGCAGGCTCGCTCCCACATTTGATCGCGCTGTGCACCGGTTTTATGGCCGCTGGAGATCCAGGGTGGGAGCGAGCCTGCTCGCGATCGGCCGCGCAGCGGTCGTAAAATCTGCGACAATCGCGTCCTTGCGCCACTAGACGACCGAATTGCGTACCCGATGACCGACGAATCGCCCTCCATCGACAAACTGCTGAAAAACCTCGATCACGCCATGCTCGCCGACCGCCACCGGCTGCGGCGGCAGTTGCTTGAGCTGCGCAAGAAACCCGACGAGGCCAAGCTGGCCCAGTGGGTGGCGCGCATGCAGGCGTCCTGCGATCAGGTGCTGGCGCGCAAGGCCAGCCTGCCGGTGATCCGTTACGACGACAGCCTGCCGATTGCGGCCAAGCGTGACGAAATCAAGAAGGCCCTGGAAAAGCATCAGGTGCTGATCATCGCCGGTGAAACCGGCTCGGGTAAAACCACCCAGTTGCCGAAGATCTGTCTGGAGATCGGTCGCGGCCAGCACGGTCTGATCGGCCACACCCAGCCTCGCCGAATCGCGGCGCGCAGTGTGGCCAGCCGGGTCGCCGAAGAACTCGGTACGCCGCTGGGCGCGCTGGTCGGCTATCAGGTGCGCTTCGAGGATCAGAGCGATGCCAACACTCTGATCAAACTGATGACCGACGGCATCCTGCTGGCGGAAACCCAGAACGACCGCTACCTCGAACGCTACGACACGATCATCGTCGACGAAGCGCACGAACGCAGTCTCAACATCGACTTCCTGCTCGGTTACCTGAAAACCCTGCTGCCGCGTCGTCCGGATCTGAAGGTCATCATCACCTCGGCGACCATCGATCTGGAGCGTTTCTCCAAGCACTTTGATGATGCGCCGATTGTCGAGGTTTCCGGCCGCACCTTCCCGGTGGAAACCTGGTATCGCCCGCTGACCCTGGAGCAGGACGAAGAGGGCAACCGCGTCGAGGACGACCTGACCGTGGATCAGGCGATCCTCGCCACCCTCGATGAAATCGCCGCGTATGAGCGCAGTGAACGCCGCAGTCCTGGTGACGTACTGGTGTTCCTGCCGGGCGAGCGCGAGATTCGCGACGCCGCCGACATGCTGCGCAAGGCCCAGCTCAAGCACACCGAAATCCTGCCGTTGTACGCGCGCCTGTCGCCGGCCGAGCAGCAGCGGATCTTCCAGTCCCACCCGGGCCGTCGCGTGGTGCTGGCGACCAACGTTGCCGAAACCTCGCTGACCGTGCCGGGCATCCGTTACGTGATCGACAGCGGCACCGCGCGCATCAGTCGCTACAGCTACCGCGCCAAGGTTCAGCGCCTGCCGATCGAAGCGATTTCCCAGGCCAGCGCCAACCAGCGTAAAGGTCGTTGCGGCCGGGTCGAGCCGGGCATTTGTGTGCGCTTGTACAGCGAAGAGGACTTCCTCGGTCGCCCGGAATTCACCGATCCGGAAATCCTGCGCACCAATCTGGCAGCGGTTATTTTGCAGATGCTGCATCTGCGCCTCGGCGAGATCACCGCGTTCCCGTTCATCGAGCCGCCCGACGGCAAGGCGATCAGCGACGGTTTCAACCTGCTGCAAGAGCTGTCGGCGGTGGATCGCAACAGTCAGCTGACGCCGCTCGGCCGCCAGTTGGCGCGCCTGCCGGTGGACCCGCGCATGGGCCGCATGCTGCTTGAAGCGGCGAAACTCGGCAGCTTGCAGGAAGTGCTGATCGTTGCCAGCGCCATGTCGATTCAGGATCCGCGCGAGCGTCCGCCGGAGCGTCAGCAAGCCGCCGATCAGGCCCACGCGCAGTGGAAGGATGCCGATTCGGACTTCGCTGCGCTGGTCAATCTGTGGCGTGGTTTCGAAGAACAGCGCCAGGCGCTGACCGCCAATCCGCTGCGCAACTGGTGCCGCAAGAATTTCCTCAACTACCTGCGCTTGCGCGAGTGGCGCGATTCCCATCGCCAGTTGAGCCTGATCTGCCGCGATTTGCAGCTGAGCCTCAATAAAGAGCCGGCGGACTATCCGAAACTGCACAAAGCGGTATTGGTCGGCCTGCTCAGCCAGATCGGTCAGAAAACCGACGACGGCGACTATCTTGGCGCCCGTCAGCGGCGGTTCTGGATTCATCCGTCCTCGGGCATCGGCAAGAAGCGCCCGCAGTGGGTGATGACCGCCGAACTGGTGGAAACCACCAAGCTTTACGCGCGGATGGTGGCGAAGATCGACGCCGACTGGATCGAGCCGCTGGCCGGACATCTGATCAAGAAAAACCACTTCGAACCGCACTGGGAGAAGAAGCGCGGCCAGGTCGTCGCGTTCGAACAGATCACGCTGTTCGGCCTGATCGTGGTCGGGCGTCGACCGGTGCATTACGGCCCGGTCGATCCGGTGGTCTCGCGCGAGCTGTTCATCCGTGAAGGCCTGGTGCGCGGCGAGATTCAGTCCCGGGCCAAATGCCTGACCGCCAACAAGCAATTGCTGGAGCAACTCGACGAACTGGAAGCCAAGGCCCGTCGCCGGGACATTCTGGCCGACGAGGAAACCCTGTACGCGTTCTACGATGCGCGACTGCCGGCGGAGATTCATCAGACCGCGACCTTCGACAGCTGGTATCGGGTCAACAGCCAGAAAGACCCGCAACTGCTGATCATGCGCGAAGAGGACGTGCTGGCCCGCGAGGCCAGCGAAGTCACCGCCCAGCATTACCCGGACACCCTGCACATCGGCGATCTGGAACTGGCCCTGAGTTACCACTTCGAACCCAATCACCCGCGCGACGGCGTGACCCTGCGTGTGCCGGCGCCGCTGTTGCCGATGCTGCCGCCGGAACGCCTGGAATGGCTGGTGCCGGGGCTGATCGAGGCCAAGTGCATTGCGCTGGTGCGCAACCTGCCCAAGGCCCTGCGCAAGAACTTCGTGCCGGTGCCGGACTTTATCAAGGCTGCGCTGCAACGCATGACGTTCGCCGAGGGTTCGTTGCCGCAAGCATTGGGCCGTGAACTGCTGCGCATGACCGGTGCACGGGTCAGCGACGAAGCCTGGGCCGAAGCGGCGCAGCAGGTCGAAAGCCATCTGCGGATGAACCTGGAAATCGTCGACGGCCAGGGCAAGTTCCTCGGTGAAGGTCGGGATCTGGCGGAGCTGACGGCGCGTTTCGCCGAAGCCAGCCAGGCTGCATTGGCCGTGCCGCAGAGTGCGAAAAGCCAGCAACCGGTGGAGGCCAAGGTCTTCGCGCCGGTGGCGGAAAAGACTCAGCAGAAGATCGCCGGGCTATCGATGACGGTCTATCCGGCGCTGGTGGAAGAGGGCGGCACGGTCAAGGAAGGGCGCTTCTCGACCCCGGCCGAAGCCGAGTTCCAGCATCGCCGCGCCTTGCAGCGGCTGTTGATGCTGCAACTGGCCGAACCGGCCAAGTTCCTGCGTGGCAAGTTGCCGGGCCTGACCGAACTGGGCCTGCTGTACCGCGAACTGGGTCGGGTCGATGCATTGGTGGAAGACATTCTGCTGGCCAGCCTCGACAGCTGCATTCTTGATGGCGAAGACCCGTTACCTCGCGACGGCGCAGGGCTGGCGGCTCTGGCCGAGCGCAAGCGTGGCATCTGGACGGAGCATGCGGAGCGGGTAGCACGCCTGACCCTGGAAATCCTCAAGCTCTGGCACGGTCTGCAAAAACGCTTCAAAGGCAAGATCGACCTGGCTCAGGCGGTGGCGCTTAACGATATCAAGCAGCAGCTCGGTCATCTGGTGTATCCGGGCTTCGTCCGCGAAACGCCGATGCTCTGGCTCAAGGAGCTGCCGCGCTATCTGAAGGCCGTCGAGCAGCGTTTCGAGAAGCTGGGCGCCCAGGTGCAGAAGGATCGGGTCTGGAGCGGCGAACTCGCCGGCCTCTGGACGCAATACCAGACTCGCGCCGCCAAGCATGCTCAGGAAGGCAAGCGCGATCCGCAGCTCGAGCTGTATCGCTGGTGGCTGGAGGAGTACCGGGTTTCGCTGTTCGCCCAGCAGTTGGGGACGAAAGTGCCGATCTCCGACAAGCGCCTCAATAAACAATGGAGCCAGGTCGAGGCCTGATTCAGAAATTGCTTAGATCCTTTGTGGGAGCGAGCCTGCTCGCGAAAGCGGTGTGTCAGTCGCCAGCAATGTTGGCTGTTACGACGCCTTCGCGAGCAGGCTCGCTCCCACATGGAGCAGGTGTTGATCTTGAGAAGGGGGCCAAAACCTCGGGTTTATGGCAAACTTCGCCACCATAAATGCCGGTTTCGCGACCCAGAGCCTTTGCCGGGTCGCGCAGCGGAATAAAGCGATGCCAGGTTTTTGCGTCCCCTCTATGGGAATAGACCCTTTGCGTGTTGGCACGTCGGTGCCAGCACTTTCTGCCTGAACAGATTAGAGAAACGACCATGCATAACGTCGTCATCAGCGGCACCGGCCTGTACACCCCGGCCAACAGCATCTCCAACGAAGAGCTGGTGCAGTCTTTCAATACCTACGTCGCGCAGTTCAACGCGGACAACGCCGACGCCATCGCCAGCGGCGAGATCCAGGCCCTGACCGAATCCAGCGCCGCGTTTATCGAAAAAGCCTCGGGCATCAAGAGCCGCTTTGTCATGGACAAGGACGGCATCCTTGATCCGCAACGCATGGCACCACGCCTGCCGGAGCGTTCCAACGACGAATGGTCGGTGCTCTGCCAGATGGCCATCGGCGCTGCCGAACAAGCCTTGCAGCGCGCCGGCAAGACCGCCGCCGACATCGACGGCGTGATCGTCGCCTGCTCCAACCTGCAGCGCGCCTATCCGGCCATCGCCATCGAAGTCCAGGAAGCACTGGGCATCCAGGGTTTCGGTTTCGACATGAACGTTGCCTGCTCGTCGGCGACCTTCGGCATCCAGCAAGCCGCCAACACCGTGCAACTGGGCCAGGCCCGGGCGATCCTGATGGTCAACCCGGAAGTTTGCACCGGTCACCTGAACTTCCGCGACCGCGACAGCCACTTCATCTTCGGTGACGCCGCTACCGCCGTCGTCATCGAGCGTGCCGATACGGCAACGTCGAAGCACCAGTTCGACGTGGTCAGCACCAAATTGCTGACCAAGTTTTCCAACAACATCCGCAACAACTTCGGCTTCCTCAACCGCGCAGCGGAAGAGGGCATCGGTGCCCGCGACAAACTGTTCGTGCAGGAAGGTCGCAAGGTGTTCAAGGACGTGTGCCCGATGGTGGCCGAGCTGATCGGCGAGCATCTGGAGGAGAACAAACTCAACGTCGGTGACGTGAAGCGCTTCTGGCTGCACCAGGCCAACCTGAGCATGAATCACCTGATCGTGCGCAAGCTGCTGGGCCGCGAAGCGACCGAAGAAGAAGCGCCGGTGATTCTCGACACCTACGCCAACACCAGCTCCGCCGGCTCCGTGATCGCGTTCCACAAGTATCAGGACGATCTGGCGGCCGGTTCGCTGGCGGTACTGAGTTCGTTCGGTGCCGGTTATTCGATTGGTAGCGTGATTCTGCGCAAGCGTTGAGGCGAAGGTTAATTTCCTCTTAACCGCGCTGATCTTTCCTACAGCCGGATCAGCTGTAACGCTGTAATTTTCGAAGGTAGCGGCAGGATGGCACAGTGAGCGCCATCCTGCCGTTATCATTTTCGAAGTCAGGACAAGGGGATTGAAGGATGGCGGTTGACGACACCCAATTGCTGGCGCGCTTGCTGGCTGGCGAGCAAAAGGCTTTCAAGGAGCTGGTCACAACCTACCAGAGCGCCATGCGCGCCGTGGCCTATGCGATTGTCGGTCAGCGTCATGTCGAGGAAGTGGTGCAGGACGCCTGGCTGTCGGTGGTGCGGCATATCGGCAGCTTCGAGGGCCGCTCCAGTCTCAAGACCTGGCTGCTGACCATCACCGCCAATTCGGCCAAGGGCCGCTACAAGCAGAATCGCCGCGAAGTGCTGATGGATGATCTGCCATCGCCCCATGGCACCATCGACGACGACCGCTTTTCCCCCGGCGACGGCCACTGGCTGATCGCACCGTTCGCCTGGCATCAGGACACGCCCGAAGCGCTGCTGACCGAAAATGAACTGCGCGAATGCCTGGAACACACGCTGCTCAGCCTGTCGGAACTGCAAAGCAGTGTGCTGTTGCTGCGCGAGCGTCAGGGCCTGGAGCTGGAAGAGATCTGTAATCTTCTGGAGATCTCGCTCTCCAATGTCCGTGTGCTGCTGCACCGGGCACGTTTGAAGGTCTTCGCGACCGTGGAACATTTTGAGGAGACAGGCGAATGTTGACCTGCAAGGAGCAAGTGGCACGATCCAGCGATTATCTCGATGGCCAGCTGAGCTTTCGCGAGAAACTGATGGTGCGTCATCACCTGATGTTCTGCCCTAATTGCCGGCGTTTCATTCGTCAGATGCGTTTGATGCAGGCGACATTGCGGGTGATGCCGGAGAAACCGGATGAGGGTGTGGATGCGTTGGCCGAGCGGCTGGCGGCGCAACGGCGAAAAGACAGTCCCTGAGACAAAAAAACAGCCCGGCGTAACAGCAGCGAACGGATGATGGGGATCGCTGTTGCGGCGCCGGGCTGTAGGATAACTTCAGCTTCAAGCTTCAAGCGAGGCTTTCACTTGAAGCTTGTAACTTGCCGCCTGTGACTGCTGTTTTAGAACTTGGCTTCAGCATCCAGTTGCAGGGTGTTGATGTCGGAGTCGGTCTTCTTGAGGCTGGCGTTGGTGTAATCCGAGTTAGCCATGAAGTAGGTGGCGCCCAAAGTGAAGTTCTTGTCCAGCTCGTAGCTCACTTTCAGCTTGCTGCCGCGGGAACCGGTGTAACCGTTGGCGAAGTCGGAGTCGGTGAAGGCACCCACCACCGCGTTACGCTGCACGTCGCGATAGTTGTAATCGATGCCGAAGCCGTAAACCTTGGTCTTCACGCCGGCCAGCCAGCCAGTGTCCTGGTCGTTGCTGGCGTCGTTGTTGTTCACGTATTGACCGTAGATCGACAGCGGAACCGGCAGGTTGGCGATGTCCAGCTGACCGAAGCCTTCATACAGTTTGAAGGTTTCGTTCGGGCTGTTGCCGTTGACGGCCAGGGCGCATGGCGCGGTAACGGTGCCGCTGGTAGGGCAGGCGCTGTCCTTGTCGTTGTCGTAGGAGTAGATGCTGCCGCCCAGGGTCAGTTTCAGGCTGTCGGTCAGCGCGAAACGACCGCCCAACTGGCCAGCGTACAGACGCAGGTCGTGCTTGAACTGCACGCCTTCGCCGTCGACGTTGTCCTTGAGGGTGTAGTGACCGGCGCTACCGAACAGTTCGGCGCTGCCGTTCAGCGGGTACTTGTAGGTGACGGCCAGGCCTTCCGGGTTGATATCGCTGTCCCAGATGATGTCGCCCATGCTCACCCAAGGCTGGTTCATCTTGCCGGCGATCAGGTGCAGGTTCTTGACCGCGTCAGGGTGGTAGTCGACGTAGCCCAGGTCGAGCCAGATCTGCTTCTTGTCGAAGTAGTTGTTCAGGTCCTGGTTGGTGGAGCGGGCGTCATCGCTGCTGCCGGTGGCGATACGGATACCGGTATCAACCTGCGGGTTGATTTCGGTGTAGGCACCCAGACGGGCACGAATGCGCTGACGGTCCTGGTCCTTGGCGTTCGGTACGCCATCGTTTTTCACGGTTTCCTGACGGAAACGTACGTCACCCTTGAACTGGGTCTTGGCAGCCCAGGCCAGCTTCTGGTCGAAGCTGCTCAGCTCGTTGGTTTTCTTCGCGGTTGCCGCGATTTGCTCGTTGGTCTCTTGCTGCGCCTGCTGCGCGATTTGCTGGGCCTTCTGATCCTGGGCCAGTTCGGTTTGCAGTTCTACGTACTGCGCCTGGGTGATGGAACCGTTAGCCTTGAGCATGTCGAGCAGTTTGGCGTCGACTGCGGCACTGGCCGGAACACTCATGGCCAGCAACAGGCCACCGCACAGGGCCGCCGCAGTTTTCGTGGAAGCAAGACGCATAGCAATCTCCGAAGATGAGAGGGATGGCTGAACCATCCTGGGCACAACCGACGATTTGAACGTCGGAAAACTGTGTCCGGGTAGAACCCGGCGCTCTAAAAACAGGCGCCAGTATCGCGATGGTTTATGACAGAGCAGTGGCACGGTGATGGCAGGTTGATGACGATACAAAACTTGCGTGAACTATTGATCTAGAGCGCTGTCGCGCAATCGGACATGGGCAAGACAGGGCGGATCAGCGATACTCGCGAGGCTTTCAGGGCCAGAAGTGGAGAGGAAAATGCCGTTGCAGCGCCTGCAAAAACTGTCGGAAATCGAACCGGCACTCTGGGATGCACTGGTGCCGGACAACCAGCCGTTTCTGCGCCATGCCTTCCTCGGCGCGCTGGAAGACAGCGGCAGTGTCGGCCCGCACACTGGCTGGCAGGCGGAGCATTTGCTGCACGTCGAAGAAGGGCGTCTGATCGCGGCGCTGCCCGGTTATCGCAAGTGGCATTCCTACGGCGAATACGTGTTCGATCACGGTTGGGCCGATGCCTGCGCCCGTGCCGGCATTGATTACTACCCCAAGTTCTTGAGCGCTGTGCCCTTCAGTCCGGTCAGTGGTCCACGGTTGTTGGCGGCGAACGTCGAGGACGGATTCGAACTACTCAAGAGCCTGCCGGGCTATCTGGAAATCGAAGAACTCTCCGGCGCCCACATCAACTTCACCGATGCCTTCACCGATACCGCCATGGCCGAGCAGCCGGGCTGGCTGCAACGCATCGGCTGTCAGTACCACTGGCAGAATCGCGGCTATCGCGACTTCCAGGACTTTCTCGACGTGCTCAGCTCGCGCAAGCGCAAGCAGATGCGCAAGGAGCGGGAGCAAGTGGCGGGGCAGGGTTTCGAATTCGAATGGCTTGAGGGGCGAGATCTGGATGAGGCGCAGTGGGATTTTGTCTACGCCTGCTACGCCAACACCTATGCCGTGCGCCGTCAGGCGCCGTACCTGACGCGGGAGTTCTTCAGCCTGCTGACCGAGCGCATGCCGGAATCGATTCGTGTCGTGCTGGCCAAACAGGGCTCAAGGCCGGTGGCGATGGCGTTCAGCCTTGTGGGTGGCGACAGTTTCTACGGGCGTTATTGGGGATGTCTGGCCGAGTACGACCGGCTGCATTTCGAAACCTGTTTTTATCAGGGCATGGACTACGCGATTGCCCAAGGCTTTCAGCGTTTCGATGCCGGCGCCCAGGGCGAACACAAACTGATTCGTGGCTTTGAGCCGGTGATCACTCACTCCTGGCATTACCTGCGCCATCCCGGCCTGAAAGCCGCCGTGAAGGATTTCCTTCAGCAGGAGCGCGCCGGTGTGCTGGCTTACGCGGAAGAGGCGAGGAGCGCCTTGCCGTATCGACAAGCCTGATCCTCGCCCGCTCTCCTCAGGTTTCTTCCTTGCCCAGCCAGCGATAGACCACGCCGCCCACCACCGCGCCCAGCAGCGGCGCGACCCAGAACATCCACAACTGCGCGATGGCCCAGCCACCGACCATCAGCGCCGGGCCCGTGCTGCGGGCCGGGTTGACCGAGGTGTTGGTCACCGGAATCGAGATCAGGTGGATCAGCGTCAGAGCCAGGCCGATGGCAATCGGTGCCAGTCCCGCCGGGGCGCGCTTGTCGGTGGCGCCAAGGATGATCACCACGAACATGGCAGTCATAACCAGCTCCGTGACGAACCCGGAGGCCATCGAGTATTTTCCCGGTGAGTGTTCGCCATAACCGTTTGAAGCAAGGCCGGCGGCGATGTCGAAACCCTCCTTGCCGCTGGCAATGTGATACAGCAGCGCCGCTGCCAGGATCCCGCCGATCACCTGGGCGATGATGTAGGCGGGCAGTTCTTTGGCCGGGAACCGACCACCGACAACCAGACCGACCGACACGGCCGGGTTGAGATGACAGCCGCTGATGTGGCCGATGGCAAACGCCATGGTCAGCACCGTCAGGCCAAACGCCAGGGCGACCCCCAGCACGCCGATCCCCACAGGTGAGGACGCAGCGATCACCGCACTGCCGCAACCACCCAGCACCAACCAGAACGTACCCAACAACTCCGTGGCTGAACGTTTTAACAGAGACATGAGAGAGTCCTTGATAGACGCGCTATCGAGACTGCATCGAGTTGTGCTTCCTTGCAATTACGACAGGTTCATCTCCAGAGCCTTCGCTGAGTACAGCAGGGAATACGGGGATTTCCAGCAGCCATGAAAAAACCGCCAGAGCCCGTGGTGGAAGGGCTGTGGCGGTTTTTGCGTTTCGTGGCGGATCAATCGATGCCGACAAACCCTCCGGTCTGGTGCGCCCATAGCCGTGCGTACAATCCGCCGTGGGCCAGCAGTTCGGCATGGTTGCCGGTCTCGGCGATCCTGCCGTTCTCCAGCACCACCAGCCGGTCCATGCGGGCAATGGTCGAGAGGCGGTGGGCAATGGCGATCACGGTCTTGCCCTGCATCAGGGTTTCCAGGCTTTCCTGGATCGCCGCTTCGACTTCCGAGTCCAGTGCCGAGGTCGCTTCGTCCATGATCAGGATCGGCGCGTCCTTGAGCAGCACCCGGGCAATCGCGATCCGTTGGCGCTGACCGCCGGACAGTTTGACGCCGCGCTCGCCGACGTGGGCATCGAATCCGGTGCGTCCTTCGGCATCCGACAGCAGCGGTATGAACTCGTCGGCCCGGGCCTTGCGCACCGCTTCCCAGAGTTCGGCGTCGGTGGCGTCAGGCTTGCCGTACAGCAAGTTGTCGCGGATCGAACGGTGCAGCAGCGAGGTGTCCTGAGTGATCATGCCGATCCGCGCGCGCAGGCTTTCCTGGCCGACTTCGGCGATGTTCTGGCCGTCGATCAGGATCCGCCCGCCCTCGACGTCGTACAAGCGCAGCAGCAGGTTGACCAGGGTCGATTTACCGGCGCCGGACGGGCCGATCAGGCCGATTTTCTCGCCGGGTTTGATGGTCAGGTTGAGGTCGCCGATGATGCCTTTCTTCTTGCCGTAGTGAAAATCCACGTGCTCGAAACGCACTTCGCCACGGGCCACGGCCAGCGGTTTGGCCTGTTCGCGGTCGGTGACGCTGACCGGTTGCGAGATGGTCTGCAGGCCGTCCTGGACCATGCCGATGTTCTCGAAGATCCCGGTGACCACCCACATGATCCAGCCGGACATGTTGACGATACGGATCACCAGGCCGGTGGCCAGGGCGATGGCGCCGACGCTGATCACCGATTGCGTCCACAGCCACAGGGCCAGCCCCGTAGTGCCGACGATCAGCAGGCCGTTCATGGTGGTGATGGCAACGTCCATGCTGGTGACTACGCGGCCGGCCAGCTGGGCTTTTTCGGTCTGCTCCTGAATCGCTTCGCGGGCGTAGTGCTGTTCGAAGTTGGTGTGGGCGAACAGCTTCAGGGTAGCGATGTTGGTGTAGCCGTCGACAATGCGCCCCATCAGTTTCGAGCGCGCGTCGGAAGCGGCGACGGAGCGGTCCTTGACCCGTGGCACGAAGTAGTAGAGCGCGCCGATGTAGGCTGCGATCCACGTCAGCAGCGGGATCATCAGGCGCCAGTCGGCTTCGGCGAACAGCACCAGCGAGCTGATCGCGTAGATCAGCACGTGCCACAACGCATCCACCGCCTGCACCGCAGAGTCACGCAGCGAGTTGCCGGTCTGCATGATGCGCTGGGCGATGCGCCCGGCGAAGTCGTTCTGGAAGAAATTCAGGCTCTGCTTGAGCACGTAACTGTGGTTCTGCCAGCGGATGAGGCTGGTCATGCTCGGGCTCAGGGTCTGGTGCACCAGCATGTCGTGCAGGGCCAGGAACAGCGGTCGCAGGAGCAGGGCCACCACGGCCATCCACGCCAGTTCGGCGCCATGCACCTTGAAGAAATCGACGTTCGGCGTGCCTTGTGCAAGGTCGATGATGCGGCTCAGGTAGCTGAACAGCGCCACTTCGATCAGGGCACCGAACAGGCCGACGATCAGCAGGGCGGCGAAACTCGGCCAGACCTGCTTCAGGTAATAGGTATAGAAGGGCAGAACACGGTCCGGCGGGGATGCCGTAGGCGCGTCACGGAATATGTCGATCAGTTGTTCGAAACGGCGATAGAGCATCAGATAACCGCCCGGAGTACGGGCTCTCCTTTTATCAGTGTGAGCGGCGCGGTGTTCAACCGTCGCCGCTCGATATGCCCTGTAAAGCTTAGTCGATGCGCTTGGCCGACTTGATGATCACAGGGTCGACAGGCACGTTTTGCATGCCCTGTTTGGTAGTGGTCTGGGAGTTGACGATGATGTCGACCACGTCCATGCCCTTGACCACTTTGGCGAACACCGCGTAACCGGCGTCGCGGCCCGGATCGAGGAACGCGTTGTCGGCGACGTTGATGAAGAACTGGCTGGTGGCCGAGTTCGGATCGGAAGTACGGGCCATCGACAGGGTGCCGCGAACGTTGTGCAGACCGTTGCTGGCTTCGTTCTTGATCGGTGCCTTGGTTTCTTTCTGTTGCATCTGCTGGGTGAAGCCGCCGCCCTGGGCCATGAAGCCCGGGATCACGCGGTGGAAAATGGTGTTGGTGTAGAAACCGCTGTCGACGTAATCGAGGAAGTTCTTGGTACTGATCGGCGCCTTGACCGGATCCAGCTCGATTTCGATGGTGCCATTGGTGGTCACCAGTTCGACGTGTGGCGCCTTGGCCGGCGTGGCAGCCATCAGGTTGGCGGCGAACAGCACGGTGCCGGCGGCGAGGGCGAGTTTTTTCAGCATGGTTCAGTGATCCTGAGGGTGAATATCGGCTGTGGCGAGAAACGCCAGCAGCGTTTGATTGAAGCGTTCGGGTTGATCGAGCGGGGTGGCGTGGCGCGAATCGGCGATCACCACCAGCCGTGCATCGGGCAGCAGTCTGACATAGGTTTCTTTCAGCGAGACGGGGGTGTAGTCCCGGTCGGCGCTGATGACGAGCGTTGGACAGGAGATCCTCGAAAGTCGTTCCTGAACCCCCCAGCCAACAATCGCATCGAAGCTGGCGAGATAAGCACGTTTGTCGTTTTTTGCCCAGCGCTCGGCCATCTTCTGGCGCAAATCCGCCTGCTCCGGTTTGGGGAACAGTTTGGCGCCCAAGGCCTTGCCGATGGTGGCCAGACTCAGCAAACGCATCAGGCTCCAGCGCTTGAACCACTGCCAATAGTCGTCGCGACTGCGCACCTTGACCTCGGGCGCGCTGTTGACGATGGTCAGGCTCTTGAGCATCTGCGGCTGATCGACAGCGAACTGGAAGCCGATCATGCCGCCCATGGACAGCCCGGCGTAGTGCACCGGGCCGAGCTTCAAATGTTCGATCAGGGCGACAATGTCGGCGCTGAAACCGGCGATGCTGTAGCGCTCGCGGGGCTTGTCGGAGCGGCCGTGGCCGCGCACGTCCGGGACGATCACCCGGTATTGCGCGGCCAGTGCCGGGATCTGCATTTCCCAGTCCAGCGTGCTGGAGCCGAGCCCGTGAACCAGCAGCAACGGATCGCCGTGGCCATATTCCTCGTAGTGCAGGTTGCAGCCTTCATGCTCGAAATACGCCATCGGTGAACTCCGTGTCAGGCTTGTTCGGGGGCGGCGAACGGTGCGTCCAGCGGCAAGGTGTCGAAGGTGCGCAGCAGTTCGACGAGGATCTGCGAAGCCGGGCCCAGCGGTTTGTCCTTGTTCGAATACAGATAGAAACTCGGATTGCGGCTGCCGCCCTGATCCAACGGTAGCAGCTTGAGCAGGCCTTCCTTCAATTCCCGTTCGATCATGTGCCGTGGCAGCCAGGCGAACCCCAGGCCGCTGGAGACGAAATTGGCGGCGGTGGCGAGGCTGCCGACGGTCCAGCGCTGTTCGGCGCCGAGCCAGCCGACGTCCCGGGGCTGCTGGCGGCCGGAGTCGCGGATCACCACTTGCATCTGGGTTTCCAGGTCCTGGAAATTCAGTTCACGGTTCAGCCGATGCAGCGCGTGTTCGGGGTGGGCGACGGCGACAAATTCCACATCGCTCAACTCCGCGCCGAGGTAGCCGGGAATGCTCAGGCCGGTGATCGCCAGATCGGCCACGCCTTCGAGCAACACCTCCTCGACACCCGACAGCACTTCTTCACGCAGACGCACGCGGCAGCCACGGCTCTGCGGCATGAACGCGGTCAGTGCGCGAACGAGGCGGGCGCTCGGGTAGGCAGCGTCGACCACCAGCCGGACTTCGGCTTCCCACCCTTGCTCCATGTGATGAGCGAGGTCTTCCAGTTGGCTGGCCTGTTTCACCAGTTGTCGCGAACGCCGCAGCAGCACGCCGCCGGCTTCAGTCAGCACTGCCTTGCGGCCGTCGATGCGCAGCAACGGCACACCGAGCTGATCCTGCATGCGGGCAACGGTGTAGCTCACCGACGATTGCGAACGGTGCAACGCTTCGGCGGCCTGGGCGAATCCGCCGTGGTCAACCACCGCCTGCAACGTTCGCCATTGATCAAGGGTCACGCGGGGCGCTTTCATCGATAGCTCCTCTTGTCCTAAGCTGGCTGTCCCTCATGGAGACTGCCGAATGAAAAAATTCTGTTGTGTGGTACTGGCGTTGCTGCCGCTGACCGCGTTTGCGTATCCGATCGATGTGCAGAAGAATCTCAATGGCCTGAAGATCGACTACGAGTCCTTCGATACCGATAAAGACATCGGCTCCATCCGGGTCGCCAACTACGGCGAGGTCGACGCGGTCTGCAAAGTCGTGTTCAGCAATGGCCCGGAGGCGCCGCGCACCCGCAATATCGAGGTGCCGGCCGGCAAACATACCAACGCCACCGCCAAGTTCTCCCGCGAGATCATCAAGCTGCGCGTCGAGCTGAGCTGCAACCCGAAATAGCGGTTTTGCCTTTCTGTGGGAGCGAGTCAGCCCGCTCCTGCAGGTGTAGCTTGCATCTAAACGAATATTTCGATGGTTTGCAGCAATTATTTGCGCTTTTTCATCGATACGACTCTGTTTAACCTTCACTCCATCGACTTACAACATTCTCGGATGGAGGCTACACACCATGTCCCGCGTTCTGATCATCGAAAGCAGCGCCCGCCAGCAAGACTCGGTTTCCCGTCAACTGACTCAGACTTTCATCAGTCAGTGGAAAGCTGCACATCCGGCCGATCAGATCACCGTCCGTGACCTCGCCGTGAACCCGGTGCCACACCTGGACAGCAACCTGCTGGGCGGCTGGATGAAATCCGCTGACCAGCGCAACGCCAACGAACAATCCTCGCTGGATCGCTCCAACGAACTGACCGACGAACTGCTGGCCGCCGACGTGCTGGTGATGGCTGCGCCGATGTACAACTTCGCCATACCGAGCACCCTGAAAGCCTGGCTCGACCACGTGCTGCGTGCCGGCGTGACCTTCAAGTACACCGAAACCGGTCCGCAAGGCCTGCTCAGCGGCAAGCGTGCGTACGTGTTGACTGCTCGCGGTGGCATCTACGCCGGCGGTCCGGCGGATCACCAGGAACCGTACCTGCGTCAGGTGATGGGTTTCATCGGCATCCACGACGTGACCTTCATCCACGCCGAAGGCATGAACCTGGGCGGCGACTTCCAGGAGAAAGGCCTCAACCAGGCCAACGCCAAACTGTCCCAGGTCGCTTGATATGTTAATCGCCAGATAATCGCCGATTGTTCTAGTGACCTGGCGCAACCCCTTCAAGGCTCTACGCGCATCGAACCTCCCTTTGCACTTGTTGCTCCTGAGTGCTGTAGCCCGATTGAACGCTTTAGCGAGATCGGGCTTTTTTTTGCCCGGGATTTAGCGATGGCCGGCAAAAACCGCTATCGTCGCCGCCATTCGAAATCGAGGCGACCATGGGCTATCTACTTATTGTCACGCTGATCCAGGCGTTTTCCTTCAGTCTGATCGGCGAATACCTGGCCGGGCATGTCGACAGCTACTTCGCGGTGCTGGTGCGTGTGGTGCTGGCCGGGCTGGTGTTCATCCCGCTGACGCGCTGGCGCTCGGTGGAACCGGCGTTCATGCGCGGCATGCTGCTGATCGGCGCGTTGCAGTTCGGCGTGACCTACGTCTGCCTGTACCTGAGCTTCCGGGTGCTGACGGTGCCGGAAGTGCTGCTGTTCACCATCCTCACGCCGTTGCACGTGACTCTGATCGAAGACGCGCTGAACCGCCGTTTCAACCCGTGGGCGCTGATCGCCGCACTGGTGGCGGTCGCAGGCGCGGCGGTGATTCGCTACGACCGGATCAACCCGGACTTCTTCATGGGCTTTCTGCTGCTGCAACTGGCCAACTTCACCTACGCCGCCGGGCAGGTGCTGTACAAGCATCTGGTGGCCAAGCACCCGAGCGATCTGCCGCACTACCGGCGCTTCGGTTTCTTCTACCTTGGCGCATTGGCGGTGGCATTGCCGGCGTTCCTGCTGTTCGGCAAATCCAGCTTCCTGCCCGAAGCGCCGCTGCAATGGGGTGTGCTGGTGTTCCTCGGTCTGGTCTCGACCGCACTCGGTCTGTACTGGTGGAACAAGGGTGCGTGCCTGGTCAACGGCGGCACCCTGGCGGTGATGAACAACCTGCACGTGCCGGTGGGGTTGCTGCTGAACCTGCTGATCTGGAATCAGCATGAGGAACTGGGGCGGTTGTTCCTCGGTGGCGGCGTGATTCTGGCGGCGGTGTGGATCAGCCGGTTGGGGATTCGCAGGCCGGCGCCAGTTGCCCCACCAGAAACTCGATAAACGCGCGGGTCTTCTGCGGCACCCGTCGCGCTGACGAATACACCGCGTTGATGGTGATCGCCGGGGCTTGCCATTCGCACAGCACCGGCACCAGTCGCCCGGCCGCGAGTGCTTCTTCGACGATAAAGTCCGGCAGCAGCGCGATGCCCATGCCGGCCTCGGCCGCTTGCGCCAGCAGGTCGCCGTTGTTGGCGTGCAGCGGCCCGGTGACGTTGACCCGTTGGGTTTCCTTGCCGTTGCACAGTTGCAGGCTGACGCCGCTCTGCAGATAGCCGTAGTTCAAGCATTGATGCGAGCGCAGATCCTGCGGGGTCTGTGGCGTGCCCGCGCGTTCGAGGTAAGCGGGGGAGGCGACCATGATCCGCGGCGCTGGCGCCAGTTGCCGGGCGATCATGGTCGAGTCGGGAAGGCTGGCGATGCGGATGGTCACGTCGAACCCGCCGCGCACCGGATCGACCTGCTGATCGCTGAGCACCAGTTGTAACTCGATGTTCGGGTGCTGCTCGTGGAACAGCGGAATCAGCTTGCCCAGCCGCCGCAGGCCGAACGACATCGGTGCGTTCACCCGCAACACCCCGCGCAATTCGCCAACCCCGTCCCGGGCTCGCTGCTCGGCCTCGTCCAGTGCCGCAATCACTTCCCGCGCCGCTTCGAAATACTCCGCGCCAGCCTCGGTCAGGTGCAGGCTGCGGGTGGTGCGTTGCAGCAGTTGCACACCGATGGCTTCTTCCAGCGCCTGAATCTGTTTGCTGACTTTCGAGCGGGGCACGTCCATGGCCCGGGCGGCGGCCGCGAAGCCGTTCTCGCCGACTGTCACCACGAAGGCGCGCATGCATTCGATGCGATCCATGATTGTCCCTTTTTTGGAATCAATGATTCTCGATTTTATGGAATTGTCCCTTTATCGGCTAGCCCCTAAAGTGACATCCAAGCCGAGACAACAACGCCGAAGACGGCGAGCCACTCGACTCACCCATTACCCAATCGAAACTCTGAATCGACATCAAAAGGAACGCGCCATGTCTATCCGTGAACTGCTGAACCCGACCAACTCCGCCCTGATCCTGATCGACCACCAGCCGCAAATGGCTTTCGGCGTGCAGTCGATCGACCGCCAGACCCTGAAGAACAACACCGTCGGCCTGGCCAAGGCCGCCAAGATCTTCAACGTGCCGACCATCTACACCTCGGTCGAAACCGAAAGCTTCAGCGGCTACATCTGGCCGGAACTGCTGGCGGTGCACCCGGAGCAGAAGCCGATCGAGCGCACCTCGATGAACTCCTGGGAAGACAAGGCGCTGGTTGACGCGGTGAAGGCCACCGGCCGCAAGAAACTGATCATCGCCGCACTGTGGACCGAGGTCTGCCTGACCTTCCCGGCACTGGAAGCCCTGGCCGAAGGCTACGAGGTGTACATCGTCACCGACGCGTCCGGCGGCACTACCAAAGAAGCCCACGACATGTCGGTACAGCGGATGATTCAGGCCGGCGCAGTACCGGTGACCTGGCAGCAAGTGCTGCTCGAGTACCAGCGTGACTGGGCGCACAAAGACACTTATCAGGCGGTGATGGACCTGGTGCTGGAACACAGCGGTGCGTACGGCATGGGCGTCGACTACGCCTACACCATGGTGCACAAGGCACCGCAGCGGCGGGCCTGACAAGTCGGCCGGACAAAAAAAGACGCAACCCGGGTTGCGTCTTTTTTTTGCGCTGAAGAAAGCGCTACATCAGATGCTTCTCGGCTTCTGGAATGTGGCTCGCGCCAAGGACTGCCGGCAGTATCCCGGAACGCAAATCCCCACCGCTCGGCTGCTGATACAGGCTCAAGCCAAACTCCGGCAGCACCGCCAGCAGGTAATCGAAAATATCCCCCTGGATCCGCTCGTAATCGGCCCACACCGTGGTGGTGGTAAAGCAGTAGATTTCCAGCGGAATGCCTTGGGCCGTGGTCTGCATCTGGCGGACCATGCAGGTCATGTTCGGCTGGATCTCCGGGTGGCTCTTCAAGTAAGCCAAGGCATAGGCGCGGAAGGTGCCGATGTTGGTCATGCGCCGGCGGTTGGCCGACATTGCCGCGACGTTGCCCTGCGCTTCGTTCCAGGCCTTGAGTTCGGCTTTCTTGCGGCCCATGTAGGCGGTCAGCAGGTGCACCTGGGACAGTTTCTCTTCTTCATCGTCGCGGATGAAACGCACACCGCTGGCGTCGATGAACAGACTGCGCTTGATCCGCCGCCCGCCGGACTGCTGCATGCCGCGCCAGTTTCGGAACGACTCGGACATCAGGCGCCAGGTCGGGATCGAGACGATGGTCTTGTCGAAATTCTGCACCTTGACCGTGTGCAGGGTGATGTCGACCACGTCGCCATCGGCGCCGACTTGCGGCATTTCGATCCAGTCGCCGACCCGCAGCATGTCGTTGCTGGTGAGTTGCACACTGGCGACGAACGACAGCAGGGTGTCCTTGTAGACCAACAGGATCACCGCCGACATCGCACCCAGACCGGACAGCAGCAACAACGGCGAGCGGTCGATCAGGGTGGCGACGATGATGATCGCGCCGAACACGTACAGGACCATTTTTGCCAGTTGCACATACCCCTTGATCGAGCGGGTGCGGGCGTGTTCGGTGCGGGCGTAGATGTCCAGCAGGGCATTGAGCAGGGCGCTGACCGACAGCAGCAGGAACAGAATGGTGAACGCCAGCGCGACGTTGCCGAGGAACACCATGGCGGTTTTGCTCAGTTCCGGCACCAGGTGCAGGCCGAACTGGATCACCAGCGACGGCGTCATCTGCGCCAGACGCTGAAACACCTTGTTATGCCGAAAGTCGTTGATCCAGTGCAGCGCGGGCTGGCGACCGAGCATGCGGCTGGCATGCAGGATCAGGTAACGCGCCACTCGTCCGAGGACCAGCGCGATCACCAGCAACAGGATCAGTGCCAGGCCGGCGTGCAGGAGCGGGTGCTGATCGAGGGCACCCCAGAGGTCTTGGGCGTTGAGCCAGAGCTGTTTGAAATCCATGAGGGCAACGATTCTTCTGTAGGACGCGACGGGCGATTAGAGCATTTAAGACGCTGTGTATTACCGTTGGAGACAAATCGAGCAACAAAAAAGCCACTGATTGCGGCTGATTTCATAAAGAAACTCGGCCTGAGCGCTCGAAACCGGTAACCTATGCAGCTGTTTTTCTGCATATCTTCGAGGTAGCACCCGTGTTTTCCCAATTCGCCCTGCACGAACGCCTGCTCAAAGCCGTGGCCGAGCTGAAATTTGTCGAGCCAACGCCTGTGCAAGCCGCGGCCATTCCGCTGGCGCTTCAGGGGCGTGACCTGCGGGTGACGGCGCAAACCGGTAGCGGCAAGACCGCCGCGTTTGTCCTGCCGATCCTCAACCGCCTGATCGGCCCGGCCAAGATCCGCGTCAGCATCAAGACCCTGATCCTGCTGCCGACCCGCGAACTGGCCCAGCAGACCCTGAAGGAAGTCGAGCGCTTTTCGCAGTTCACTTTCATCAAGTCCGGCCTGATCACCGGCGGTGAAGACTTCAAGGTCCAGGCCGCCATGCTGCGCAAGGTGCCGGACATCCTGATCGGCACCCCGGGCCGGATGATCGAGCAACTGAACGCCGGCAACCTCGATCTGAAAGAAGTCGAAGTGCTGGTGCTCGACGAAGCCGACCGCATGCTCGACATGGGTTTCGCCGAAGACGTGCAGCGTCTGGTCGACGAATGCCCGAACCGTCAGCAGACCATGCTGTTCTCCGCTACCACCGGCGGTTCCGGCCTGCGCGAGATGATCGCCAAGGTGCTGAACAACCCTGAGCACCTGCAGCTCAACGCGGTCAGCCAGCTGAACGACACCACCCGTCAGCAGATCATCACTGCCGACCACAACCAGCACAAAGAACAGATCGTCAACTGGCTGCTGGCCAACGAGACCTATCAGAAGGCTATCGTCTTCACCAACACCCGGGTCATGGCCGACCGCATCTACGGTCGCCTCGTCGCCCAGGAATACAAGGCGTTCGTGCTGCACGGCGAGAAAGACCAGAAGGATCGCAAACTGGCGATCGACCGTCTGAAGCAGGGCGGCGTGAAGATCCTGGTGGCTACCGATGTGGCGGCCCGTGGTCTGGACGTTGATGGCCTGGACCTGGTGATCAACTTCGACATGCCACGCAGCGGCGACGAATACGTACACCGCATCGGTCGTACCGGCCGTGCCGGCAACGACGGTCTGGCGATCTCGCTGATCTGCCACGGCGACTGGAACCTGATGTCGAGCATCGAGCGTTATCTGAAGCAGAGCTTCGAGCGCCGCACCATCAAGGAAGTCAAAGGCACCTACGGCGGACCGAAGAAGGTCAAGGCCTCGGGCAAGGCCGTCGGTGTGAAGAAGAAAAAGACCGACGCCAAGGGCGACAAGAAAAAAGCCGCCGCCAAGACCCCGACCAAGCGCAAGAGCGCTAACCGTCCGAAACCGGATTCTCTGGTGAGCAGCGACGGCATGGCCCCGCTCAAACGCCGCAAGCCGGCAGCACCTGCGGCCGAGTAAGGCGTTTCAGGCAGGCAATAAAAAACCCGGACAGTGTCCGGGTTTTTTATTGCCTGCGTTTATCAGCTGCCCAGTTGCCCACGGGTGTCGGCGTCAAAGCGTTGCTTGGCCTGATCCGCCTTCGGTTTGAGCTGCGCGAGCAGGGCGGCCTCGCTGTACAGCCCGGTCAGGGCCAGCTCCTGGGGCGTCGGCTCGATCGGGATCAGCACATCTTCACCGGCCGCGTGCAGCCAGATCGCCACGACCTGCAGCGCCGAAACGAACAGCACTCGCAGCTCGACGGTTTTGCCCTGCAACTGCGGCGATTGCTCGGCCAGCTTCAGCGCATCGACCGTGGCGGCCGCCAGGTTGCCGTGGTTCAACGAGGCAAACTCGACGTGACCGCGGACTTCGGCCAATTGCGCATCGGCAATCGACACGCCGTCGGCAAACACCAGGTAATGCCAGTCACCGACCCGGGCGTCCTTCAGGCCTTTGCCCTGGCTCAGATCCTCAAGGCTGAGCGAGTAGCCGCGATAGGCCTCGCTCAGGCTGATCTTCGCCGGCGCCGCACTGGCGAACTGGCGATTGATGCCAAAGCCCTGGGTTTGCAGCGCCGCTTGCAACACCGGACGCAAGGTCTGAACGCCGTTGGAAGGCGCCTTTGGATAAGTCAGTTGCATGATGTCGCCCTCCTAGTTTTTCGCCGTGAAGTAAGTGTGGGTCCAGTTGCCGCCGCCGTTGTAGGAACCGGGGAACGAGCTCAGTGCGCGAGTCGAATAGCCGTAGATCGAATCCGCAACCAGCACGTAGTTGCCGTTGGTGCCATAGATCGTCAGGAAGTGCGCACCGCCACCGTACCAGGCACAGCGCAGACCGACAGGCCGGCCCATGTTGATCTGGTTCTGGATGGCCGACATCTGCAACGAACCCTGATTCATCCCGTTGTAGCTGCGGGTGGTTTGCAGGGCCGAATCCAGATAGCCGTAGACGTTGCACGGCCCCGGCTGGCTGCAGCAGTTGCGGTTCAATTGGGTGCTGGCTACGCCGCACTGGGTCCAGGACCCGGTGCCGTAATAGTTGCCGACCGAAGCGGAAACCGCTGCCCAGCACCAGTTGGTCTGGGTCTGTTGCTGCATCGTGAAGTTCAGGCTAGAGGCCGCCAGGGCCTCGGCCTGTGGCGCGGCTTCAACCTCGACCAGTTGCGCGTCGAGCAGATGGCCGATCAGGCACCCGGGCAGGGTGTTGCCGATGAGCTGCGTTGTTTCAGTGGTTAACATTTTTCAATCCTCCATGAATGAAAACAAATGTCCTGCATGTATTACGAGCCGTCGGCGGTTAAGGGGGGCCACTTCTGCGGCGGGTTCCGAGCAGGCTCGAGGTAACCCTAGGTCTGAATATGCATTTGTGCAAATAAATAAATGCACAAGTGCAATTATACGGACGAAAGGACACTGCTTTGAGCATGTCCTTTGTGGTGGAGGCTGAAGCCCGAGGCCGTTAACCCTCGGTTTTATGCTCGGCCGAATCCAGCTCCTTCAAGCGTTGATCGATCAACTGGCATTTGTCCGGCAGATCGGCAGAGGCGGTGCCCAGGTCCATTTTCTGCAGCTCGGCATTGATTTCCTTGGCCTTGGCCGGGTTTTGCTCGGTGAGCTTTGCCACTTCCTGAGCCAGTTGTTCGCGTTTGGCGGTGGCCTCTTCGGGCGTGCAGGCCCACACGGGCAGGGCGCAGGCGAGGGTGGTGGCGAGTGTGAGGGGGAGCAGGGTTTTCATGGTGGCAGGCCTCAGATCCGGTTAAGGCGGGTTAACCGGTTGAGGGCCGTGACCCGTGAAAAGTTCAGTGTCTTTGCCGGCTCAGTCGCCGTGGCAGCAACTGGATTTGTGTTCTCCGTCATAGCGATCGTGATGCCTCACCCACTCCATGATCTCGTCCTCGTTCCGCCCTTTTGGCGTGAGGTCGAGAAAGTTGTAGGCGCCGACGAGCATGTCCAGGCCCCGGGCGTAGGTTGAGTAGGTGTGGAATATCTCGCCGTCATTGGCGCGATAGAACATGCTCAGCCCCGGCATTTCCTCTTCGCCACTGTCAGTCTTTTCATAGTTGTACGTAGCCTTTCCGGCTTCGGCATCTTCAGCACGGGCGCACACGCCGAAGTCGTAGTTGAAATCGGAACCGTCCGACGACACCCAGTCGAACTTCCAGCCCATCCGCCGCTTGAACGCCTGGAATTCGGCAAATGGCGCGTGGGACACAGCCACCAGCGCTATGTCGTGATGGGCCAGGTGCAGATTGGCGCCGTCGAAGTGATCGGCGAGGAAGGAGCAGCCCTGGCAGCCTTCTTCCCAGCCCTTGGCGAACATGAAGTGATAGACGATGAGCTGGCTGTGCTGGCCGAACAGGTCGGCGAGTTTCAATTCGCCGTCCGGCCCCATGAAGCGATAGTCCTTGTCGACTTTCACCCACGGCAGCGCGCGGCGTTTGGCGCTGAGGCGGTCGCGTTCTTTGGTGAAGGCTTTTTCATCGGCCAGATGCTGCTTGCGGGCGGCGAGCCATTCTTCGCGCGACACCACCTTATGATTCTCAACGTTCATGATGATTTCTCCTGCGGGGTTTAAACCGTCTGTCTCAGACTAGTCGCTTGAAGCCGTCGGAAATCGACAGACCGCCGGTCGGTCGGTGCCGCACATCAAGCTGAACGGCTATTGCCCACTCGGGTCACAACCTATGAAAGCGCCATTAATCACGCGCACCGGAGGTTGAATCAGGATGACGACTTATAACTGGGATTTGATTGAACGCCTGCTGCATGAAGTGCAGAACGGCGCAGGCCACAGCTTTGCACCCCGGACCTTTGCCGAAGACTATGCGGCTGACAAGGCGGCAGCAGGCGAGCCGATCGAGAATCTGGATCACCTGAAAACCCTTGCCTGTGACTACGAGAAACTGCTGCTGGATCGTGGTTACATAACCCCTCGCGAAGAAGATGGCAGTACCGGCAACAACTTCAGCCTGACCCTGCGGGGGTCGAGCCTGTTGAGCCTGATCGACAGCAGCATTCCCGGTAATGATCATCCGCGTCAGGTGCTGGATGAACAGGAGGATGCGCTGGATGAGGCGACGTTTGATCACGTGGCATCCAAAGCGCAGATCGCCTGAGGCTTTGCAAAAAAAACTGTGGGAGCGAGCCTGCTCGCGATAGCGATTTTTCAGCCAAACTGTTTTTGACTGCCAGGCCGCTATCGCGAGCAGGCTCGCTCCCACATTGGTTTTTACAGTGATCTCAGCTTTTTTGTGCGGCCTTCAAACACTTCAAATCATTGAAGTCCTTGCGCACTCCTTCGATTTTCTTCAACAGGCGCTGGCGTTGTTGCGGTGTGCTTTCTGCCATCAGATCCACCGCCAGCGAGCGCGCCTGGGCTTCGGTGTCGGCGTAGGCCTTGCGGTAATCCGCTGTCCATAAACGCTCGCGATAGACCAGAAGGGTCTCGATCCGCTGTGGGAATTCCGGACTTTTGCGCTGGGCGACGGCGGCGCTGAACTGTTGTTGCCAGTGCGCACGGTTGGCGATCCATTGAGTGTTCTGGTCGCCGAGTGCGGTCGACCACGCCATCACCCGTTGCTCTTGCGTGGTGCTCAAAGGCCCTAGCCAGTCGTTGAGGCGCTTGTCCATGCGGGCGCCACGCTCGGCGATCTGCTGGGCCAGTGGTGGTTTCACATATTCCTGCTGACGTTTGCGCAGATCCTTGGCAAACGCATCGTTCATGTCGGCGACCTGTTTGTCGTCCAGCCCTTGCAGCAGCTCGATGGCCGACGGGGTGATTTCCCGGGCGGTTTCGGCAATCGCCTGCTTGGCCTCCAAGGTGCGGGCCTGGAGCGCAGCGTCGGTAACCTGATTGGTTTCGACCATGGTTTGCAGGCGATCCAGCCAGTCCAGATAACCCGGCAATTGCGTGGTGCAGTGCCAACTCAGGTGTTCCTTGAGGCGTTCGTTGAACCAGCCTTTCTGCTCGCCGGTCATGTCCAGGTAGTCGCTGAGCGTCCAGGGAATGATCACGTCGAGATTGCGATAGGCCAGGCCGACGCGGCTGCACGCGCCGAGGGCGAGGGTGAGGATCAACAGGGTGGCGCAGTGTTTGAACCAGCGAGACATGAGCGAGTCCTTGCGAAAGCCTGGCGTCTGATTCTTATGTGAACGCAGGATGCTCCCGGCAGTTCAGCCAATCAATAGAACGCGCGTTCGGCCTTGAGCGTGACCAGCCCGTCGCACTGGCTGTTGTGCCCGGAGTACGCCGAGCAATCGCTGCCGCTGAGGCTGGAATTGCTGTAGATCAGGTCCAGGTCGATGCCCATCACCGGCCGGGAAAATTTCACCGACCAGTCGGTAAAACTGCTGACATAACCACCGTCTACCGTGACCGGCGTGTTGAGCTGGTGGGTGGTGTATTTCATGCTGATCCCGATGCCGAACGGCTGGTTGCCGCCCAGATCGGCAAACAGGGTGTTGTTCTGTTTGTCCGGGTCGTTGCTCAGTGCGATGCCGAAACGGCTGCCGAGCAGGGTCAGGCCGCCGAACAGCTCCTGGCTGTCGAGGGTGTCGACCTTGGGATAGCTGTAGTGAATCATCCCGACTTCGTAGCCGAGGGTTTGATCGAAAGGTTGTTTAAAACCGACGTAGGAGTCGATCTCCAGATTCTTGCCCGGCGTCAGTCCCATGCTCGGCGCGTATTGGCCCACGTAGAGGCCGCTGTCGTGGCTCAGATCGAGGCCGCCGTGGAACGAGCCGGCGGCAGAAGGTTTGACCAGGCCTTGGGCCATGCTGCGGCTGGGCGTAGTGCCGAGCTTGAGGTCGAAGTCGCCGAGTTCACGCTGGAAAATCTGTGCGTGCGCCATCGTGCTCGCCAGCAGTCCTGCAAGAAATAAACAGAGAGGTTTGAGCATGCGTCACTCCATGAACAGCGAGCGCAGGCCGACGTACCTGCTGAAACGCTTGATCCAGACGCGTGCAAGGATACCGGCGAATGATCGGCATCGAGGGCCGTTCGTCGATTTCTGATGTTTTGTCGGTTTGATTAAACGCGAGAGAGGTCTTGCGAGGGTTCCGGTCCAGACGCTTCGAAGCTCAAAGCGTCTTGGGACTGGGATGTTGCGGGGTGTTACTTCTTGCCCAGGCTGATCTGCTTGGACGGGCCGAACGTCTGGCCGCTGACGCCCTTGGCAATTTGCTGGATCTCGCCGCCGGACTTGAGGAATGCCGCGATCTGATCGTTGATCGATTCGCTGGTTTCAACGGCTGGAGCTGGCTTTGCTTTGCTGGTGGATGCTTTTACACGCATGGCGGCCATTAACCTGTAGGAAAGTAACTCGGCCAGGCATCGTACAGTAATAACTTGACAATTGCTTGGTAAATATCCCCCGGGATAACCCAACGTACGGGTGGATTATTCTCGATTAATTATTAGAAATATCCCGCTAACCTGCTGTTTTAAATAACAACATTTATCGGGAAGGGTGGATTTTTCGCGAGGGCGTCGCGCCGGGGAGTCGCCGGGGTGGTCTGACGAGTGGCGCCTGCGCGGCGGCAAACCAAGGAAAATCAAGGCTTCGCGCAATTTTCAGTTTGCGGGAGCATCTGCCGGCCAACGAACCCGGCAAAACCGGGTAGAATGCCGCCCACGCAATGAGGGTATTGGAAATGGCTTTAGTCGGGCGCTACAACAGTTTGCAAGTGGTTAAACACACTAACTTCGGTTTATATCTGGACGGCGGTGCCGACGGCGAAATTCTTTTGCCCAACCGTTATATCCCCAAAGATATTCCCAGCGAAGATGAAGACTGGCTCAATGTTTTCATTTATCTGGACAGCGATGACAAACTAATTGCCACCACTGAAAAACCAAAAGTTCAGGTCGGTGAATTTGCCAGTTTGAAAGTTGTTGAAGTCAACAGCATCGGTGTGTTCCTCGATTGGGGCCTGCCGAAGGATCTGCTGCTGCCTTACTCCGAAGAAAAACGCCAGATGACCGCCGGCGAATACTGCGTGGTGCATGTCTACCTCGACAAACACACCCGCCGCATCACCGCCACCGCGCGCCTTGATCGCTACCTCGACAAGACCCCGGCTAACTACAGCGTGGGCCAGGAAGTTGATCTGCTGGTGGCCGAAGCCACTGACATGGGCTTCAAGGCCGTCATCAACAACAAGCACTGGGGTTTGATCCACAAGAATGAAATCTTCAAGTTCATGCGTTCCGGCATGCGCGAAAAAGGCTTCATCAAGGAAGTGCGCGCCGACGGCAAGATCAGCCTGAGCCTGCAGCCGGTGGGCCAGGAAGCGGCCAGCAGCCTGAGTTCGAAGATTCTCGCCAAGTTGCGCGAAAGCAACGGTACCCTGGCCGTCAGCGACAAGAGCGATCCGGCGCTGATCAGCAGTCTGTTTGGTGTCAGCAAGGGCAACTTCAAGAAGGCCATCGGTTCCTTGTACAAGGAAGGCAAGATCGTCATTCATGCCGATCGCATTGAACTAACCTGAGCCTGACGTGGCCCATGTTGCATGGGCCAACCTGAGGTCGGGCAGATGAAAAAAGCACTGATTGCCTACGTCGCCACGCTGCTGACGTTTCTACTGCTCGACGGCCTCTGGCTCGGCGTGCTGATGGCGCCGACCTATCGCGAACTGCTCGGTTCGCTGATGCTCGAAAAACCGTTGCTGGTGCCAGCAGCGGTTTTTTATTGCCTGTACGTTTTCGGGTGTGTGGCGTTTGTGGTGTTGCCTTCGATGACCTGGCAGCGAGCCGCCCGCATGGGCGCGCTGCTCGGGCTGGTCGCTTATGGCACCTATGATCTGACCAACTGGGCGACGCTTCGCGGCTGGTCGGTGCAGGTGACGTTGCTGGATTGGGCATGGGGGACGTTTGCCACGGCTATTGCCTGTTCGGCGGGATGGAGGGTGGCCAGAAGATTTGGCCAATCCGCCGGGTAATGTTGTGCCTGAACCGACGTCATCGCGAGCAGGCTCGCTCCCACATGAGATCGCGCTTCCCTGTGGGAGCGAGCCTGCTCGCGATCGGCGGCGTCAGCCGTCAGCCATTCAGCTCTGACGCTTCAGGAGAATGAAGTGTCTCTTCCAGACGGCTTTTTCTGGCCAACTGGTTAATAATCCCCGAGACCATTTTTCGCCCCGGACGAAGAGCCGGGGCTTTGTTTTGACCTTTGGAAAAACTGCCATGTCGTGTGTGTTCGAGGTGTTGCGGTGAGCGTCAGTCGGCGCAGTGCCGACGGTTTTGCCCTGCAAGTGATGATCGGCCTGTGCCTGATCTGGGGCGTGCAACAGGTGCTGATCAAGTGGGCGGCGAGCGACATCGCGCCGGTGATGCAGGCGGCGGGGCGGTCGGGGATTTCCGCATTGCTTGTAGGACTGCTGATCTGCTGGAAGGGCGGCTGGGATCAGGTCGGCACGACCTGGCGCGGCGGCTTGCTGGCCGGTGCCTTGTTCGGGCTCGAGTTCCTGTTCATTTCCGAAGGACTGCAACTGACCACGGCGGCGCACATGTCGGTGTTCCTCTATACAGCGCCGATCTTCACCGCACTCGGTGTGCATTTCCTGTTGCCCAGTGAGCGTCTGCGGCCGGTGCAATGGCTGGGGATTTTCATGGCGTTCGTCGGCATTGCCGTGGCGTTTGCCGGCGGGGTGTCGTGGGACAACCTCGATCACCGCATGTTGATGGGCGATGCCCTCGGCGTGCTGGCCGGGGCCAGTTGGGGCGCGACCACCGTGGTGGTGCGTGCTTCGCGCCTGTCGGAAGCGCCGGTGACGCTGACGCTTTTTTACCAGTTGATCGTCGGTTTCGTCGGCCTGCTGTTGATCGCACTGCTCAGCGGCCAGATCACCCACGTCAGCCTGACCGCCGTGGCGCTTGGCAGCGTGTTGTTCCAGGGCCTGGTGGTGTCGTTCTTCAGCTACCTGACCTGGTTCTGGCTGCTGCGCCGTTATCTGGCGGCCAACCTGGCGGTGTTTTCCTTCATGACGCCGTTGTTCGGCGTCACGTTTGGCGTGGTGCTGCTCGGCGAAGAACTGAGCCTGAACTTCATCATCGGTGCCGTGCTGGTGTTGCTCGGCATCACCTTCGTCAGCGCGGAACAGTGGGTGCGTCGGCGTTTGCGCAAAGCGCTCGGCCAGTCGTAAGCGGTTTCCACGCCAGACCGCCGGCAATCAGCAGGCCACTGCCGGCGATCACCAGCGCCGGTTGCAGGCCACCGCTGAAGTGGCTGCTGACCGCCGCCAGCAACGGTCCGCTGAGCTGACCGACAGCGAAGCACGCGGTGAGCAGGCCGGCGTTGCGCTGGGTGGCGTGGGGCGCCAGCTCCCGGGAGCGCTGCATCACCAGTTGCATGCAGGCCAGGAACGGCGTGCCGCACAGGATCACACCCAAAGCCAGGCCGAGGCCGCTGCCCAGCAGGCAGGCAAAGACACCAGCCGCTTGCAGCCACAACGTCGCCATCAGCCAGTGCCGGGTGGTTTCCGGATCGTGCCGGCGCAAACTCACCAGCAACACGCCAATCGCGGCGCCGAGGCCGAAGCATGGCCAGAACAGATCCGCCTGCCATTGTCCATGAAACTGCGCATTGGCCATCTGCGACAGAAACGTGGCCGGAATGATGTAGCCCACGCCGTACAAGGCATACACCACTGCCAATCGCCCAATGCCACGATTTGATGGGCTGGCGGTAGTCACTGCGGTCGGGGCGCCGACACCCGGTTGCGGCAGGATCCGCACGATCCCCAGCAACATCACCAACGCCACGGCGGAATAGATCAGCCACAAAGTGGCGGAAGTTTGCTGCGCCAGATGCGAGAACAGCGCCAGCAACCCCGTCAGAAAGATTCCAAGGCCCGGCCCGGCAAAGACCAGCGCTCCCAACCGTGGGCGACCCGCCGCCGCAGCCAGCGGCTGACTCAGCGCAGTTATCATCACCAGCACCCAGGCACTCGCCACACCGGTGCCGAAGCGCAGCAGCAAGTGCGACCAGAAACCGCTGGCCCAGAACGACGCCAGCGTCAGGAGCACACACAGCCACAAGCCACCGTGCAGACGCCGCTGCACCTGATCGGGCCGACGGGAAAACATCGCGTCCACAGCGCCGAGCAGATAACCGAGGTAGTTCGCGGCTGCAATCAGACCGGCGGCAGTCAGGTCTATCTGGCCTTCGCTGATCAGGTGGGGAAGTTGCGGCGTGAGGGCGAAACGCCCGATGCCCATGGCCATCATCAGGGCAATGAAGCTGGCGGATAAGCGAATCAGCGGCGACATGGTCTGGATTCCGTTGGAAGGTTCGATGACCGTCAGGCTAGGACTGATTGACTTTCTTTAAAATTGAATAATAGTGAGTAACTTGTTCTGTTCAGGAGAAAGGTTGTGGAGTTCAGCCAATTGCGGATCTTCCAGGCCGTGGCGGAGGAGGGCTCGATCACTCGCGCCGCCGAACGCCTGCATCGCGTGCCGTCGAACCTGTCGACCCGGCTCAAACAGCTCGAAGAGCAATTGGGTGTCGAACTGTTCGTCCGTGAGCGTCAGCGTTTGCAGTTGTCGCCTGCGGGAAAAGTCCTGCTGGACTACACCGGCAAACTGTTCGCCCTGCGCGATCAGGCCAGTGCGGCGGTAATGGGCGGGCAACCGGCGGGGGATTTCGTGCTCGGCACCCTGTACAGCACCGCCGCGATCCATTTGCCGGCGTTGCTGGCGCGTTATCACAAGCAGTATCCGGCGGTGAATCTGCAGGTGCAGTCCGGGCCCAGCGGCGAGTTGCTCGAAGGGCTGCTCACCGGGCGACTCGATGCCGCGCTGGTGGACGGCCCGCCGCAACTGGCCGGGATCGACGGCGTGCCATTGTGCAACGAGCGGCTGGTGCTGATCAGCGAGGCCGATCACCCTCCGGTGCGCAGTGCCAAGGATGTCGAGGGGCGGGCGGTGTTCACCTTCCGCCATGGCTGCGCCTACCGCGCGCGGCTGGAGTCGTGGTTCGCCCACTATCACGCGGCGATGGGCCGGGCGATGGAGATCGAGTCTTATCAAGGGATGCTGGCTTGCGTGATTGCCGGCAGCGGCGTGGCGCTGATGTCGGAGTCGATGCTCGCCAGTCTGCCGGGGCGTGAAAGTGTCGCAGTGCACCCGCTGGCCGAACCTTTTGCCAGTGCGACAACATGGCTCATGTGGCGCCGGGGCATGGTCGGGGCCAACCTCAATGCGTGGATTGAACAGCAGCAGGCGCTCTATCCCGTGGCTGGCGAAGATACCCGGGAAACGGCTTGAACGAACGGTCAGGGATTCTGATCCATTCAGTAACAGATCATTGCGGATTTCGCCGAGCATTGCGTAGGACTTCGGACTATTATCAGTGCAAAGCGGCTACAGAATTCCGGCCGCTCAGCACCACCCTGAAGGGGGCATGACGATGAAAGAGAAAATTCAGAACTGGCTGCACGATTTGGGTGTTGCCCTCGGCTTGATCGAACCGCCTCTGCAACCGGTCCCGATTCGCACTGACGACGAACAGCGTCGGCGTCAGCAGCGTCGGCGGTAATGCCTTCCGGCTTCAAGGATTAAAGATTAGAAAGGTCGCCGTTTCGGGCGGCTCCGGCAGAAAGAGGCTGGAGCCGCCCGAAACGGCGACCTTTTGCTTTTCAGTGCCGCCCGATTTCCAACAGAAACCGGCTCAGGTCATTCGCGGTTTTTGCGCTCTTGAGCATGCGGTCCTCTTCGGCGGTGAAGGCCGTCAGTCCGAATTCATCTTCCAGGTGGAAGATCAGATCCTCGATGTCCGCCTTCTCCAGACCCAGCTCCGCCAGACTGGTGTTGTCATTGAAGTCGCGGTGTTCCAGCAGGCGTTTGATGAATCGGTGCACGGCGGCACGCACGGCAGCTCTTCTCATGGCAGATGTTCAAAAAGTGGCGGGATCTGACTGGAGTACAGCAGGCCTCAGGCGTGTCGGCGCAACCATTCGTCAATCATCGAACGTAAATGCTCTCCGGAGAAACTGCCGAAATGGCCGCCATGCACCGTGCGGATCTTCAGGGCCTGCAAGCGTCGCAGGCTGGCGGCGTAATCCTCGAGATTGGAGTGGTAGGCGTCCTCGATCAGCGGCCCGTCGTAGATGATGTCGCCGCTGAACAGGGTTTCGGTCGCGGCTTCATAGAGGCTGATCCCGCCCGGTGAATGCCCCGGCGTGTGCAGCACCTGCAAGGTGCGGTTGCCCAGGTCCAGCACATCACCGTCCTCGACAAACCCGGTGGCCGGTGCAGCCTTGACCCGGTATTCGGCGTAGCACAACGGGCAATCGGGGTGCGCTTCGAACATGTCGTCGCCGACGAAGGCCCGGCTCAAGTCGTTCTCGCCATCTGGCGCCGCCAGAATGTCTGCCTCGGCGGGATGGACCAGCCGTTCGGCAAACTCGTGATGCCCGGCGATATGGTCGAAATGGCAATGACTGGCCACCGCCACCAGCGGCCGCTCGGTCAGCCATGGCAGTTGCTCGCGCAGGCTCACCAGGCCCGAACCGCTGTCGAGCAGCAGATCCTTGTCCCGTCCCTGAACATGCCAGAGGTTGCAGCGATAAAACGGGCTGATATACGGCTCGTGAATCAGGCGGATGCCGTCGCTCAGGTGCTGCACTTCGAACCATTGGTCCCGTGAAACAATCTTCATCGGCCATTTTCTCCAGACGAAAAAAAACGAGTGTGGCAACCGACGCCACACCCGTCGAAGAAAGCATCAAATCGTTATGTTCAGCTTAGATCGCGCTGGCCACCGGGGCAGGGCGACGGGATACCAGGCTCACCACCACGAAACTCACCAGGCCGACGGCCAGGCTGTAGTAGATCGGGGTGTTGGCGTCCAGACCGTCCTTGACCATGAACAGCAGGGCGGTGGCGAAGCCCAGGCCCATGCTGGCGATGGCGCCGGCGGTGGTGGCGCGTTTCCAGAAGATTGCGCCGATCAGCGGGATCAGCATGCCGCCCACCAGCAGGTTGTAAGCCAGGGTCAGGGCGCTGATCACGTCGTTGACCACCAATGCGATGCACAGCACCACGACACCGGTCAGCAGGGTGAACAGGCGGTTCACGCCCAGGCTCGACTGTTTGCCGCCACGCAGTTTCGGCAGCAGGTCTTCGGTCAGGGTGGTGGCGGCGGCGAGCAGGCCGGCGCTGGCGGTGGACATCATTGCGGCCAGGGCAGCAGCGATCACCAGGCCACGGATGCCGTCCGGCAGCGACAGTTTGACGATGGCGGCGAAGGCGTTGTTGACGTTATCCAGATCCGGGATCAGTACGTGCGCTGCCATGCCGATCAGGGCGCAGGCCAGACCGTAGAGGATGCAGTAGATGCCCGCGAAGCTGCCGGCGTACTGAGCCACTTTTTCATTCTTGACGGTGAACACCCGTTGCCAGATGTCCTGACCGATCAGGATGCCGAAGAAGTAGATCATGAAGTAGGTGATGATCGTGTCCCAGCCGATGGTGGTGAAGTTGAACGCCGCCGCCGGCAGCTTCAGCACCAGTTCGTCCCAGCCACCGACTTTGTACAGGCAGATTGGCAACAGGATGAACATCAGGCCCACGGTCTTGATGATGAACTGGACGATGTCGGTCAGGGTCAGCGACCACATGCCGCCGATGGCCGAGTACACCACCACCACGCCACCGCCGAGCAGTACCGAGACCCAGAACGGCAGGCCGAACAGCACTTGCAGTACGGTGCCGATGGCGAGGATCGAGGTCACGCCGATCATCAGCGCGTAGGCCAGCATGATTGCCGCGCTCGCCGAGCGGGCCATCGGGTTGTAGCGTTTTTCCAGGACCTGGGTAACGGTGTAGATCTTCAGTTTCAGCAGCGGCTTGGCCAGGAACAGGTTCAGCGCCACGATGCCGCAACCCAGTGCCGCGCACAGCCAGAAACCGGAGATGCCGTGCACGTAGCCCAGACGCACGGTGCCGACGGTGGACGCACCACCCAGAACGGTCGCGGCCATGGTGCCCATGTACAGGCTCGGGCCGAGGTTACGCCCGGCGACGAGGAAGTCCTCGTTGGTCTTGGCTTTGCGCATGCCGAAATAGCCGAGCAAAAGCATGCCGGCCGCGTAGATGAGGACGACGAATAAATCCAAAGCCATGATGGCGTGTCTCCGATTGTCTTTTTTATGGTGAAGCTGGAATCAGTTTTCCCTTGTGGGAGCGAGCCTGCTCCGGGCGGCGATCCGACGATAGCGATTTTTCAGTCACATCGATGTTGGATGTGCTGCCGTCATCGCGAGCAGGCTCGCTCCCACAGGGGGATGGTGTCAGGCCGGCTGACGCATTTCAGATTTTGCTGCCGTGGCAGCACCTTTGCTCCGTGGATCCTTCGGCCCGTAGACCAGCGCCGGTTCCGGGAACAGGCTCAGCAGCATCAGGTACATCACCGAGGCCAGGCCCAGGGTCACCAACAGGCTGATGTCGATACCGCCGGCCAGTTCACCCAGCGGGCCGACGAACTGCCCCGGCAGGTTGACGAAGCACAGGCCGACCGCCGCGCTCGGGATCCATGCACCCAGGCCGCGCCAGTTCCAGCCGTGGCTGAACCAGTAGCGTCCGCCTTGCTCCCCGCGAGTGAACACTTGCAGGTCGTCCGGGCAGTAGAAGCCGCGACGCACCACCAGGCCGATGATCATGATCACCATCCATGGCGTGGTGCAGGTGATGATCAGCACGGCGAAGGTCGACACGCTCTGCACCAGGTTCGCCGCGAAGCGCCCGATGAAGATGAAGGCTATCGACAGCACGCCGATCAGCAGCGTCGCCTTGACCCGTGACAGCAGACGCGGGAACACACTGGACATGTCCAGCCCGGTGCCATACAGCGAAGTGGTGCCGGTGGACATGCCGCCGATCACCGCAATCAGGCACACCGGCAGGAAGAACCAGCTCGGCGACACCGCCAGCAGACCGCCGACGTAGTTGTTGGCCGCGATGTAGTCCGGTGCCTGGATCGCTACGATGGTGGCGGTGGTCAGGCCGAACAGGAACGGAATGAAGGTGGCGATCTGCGAGAAAATCACCGCCGCCATGATCCGCTTGCGCGATGTTTCACGCGGGATGTAGCGGGCCCAGTCGCCGAGGAACGCGCCGAAGGAAATCGGGTTGCTCATGGCCACCAGCGCGGCGCCGATGAACGCGGCCCAAAAGCCCGGCTGGCCGAGGCTGACCGTACCGGCGTAGTTCGAATCGAAAGGACCGGCGAAAGCGAAGATACCCAGCAGAAACAGCAGGCTCGCGCTCCACACCGCGACCTTGTTCACCCACAGCAGGAAGCGGAAGCCGTAGATGCACACGGTCAGCACCAGCACCGCGAACAGACCGTAGGCCAGGCCCAGGGTCAGGTCGGTTTCCGGCAGGCCGATCAGGCGTTTCGCACCACCAATCAGCGCATCCCCCGAACTCCACACCGAGAGCGAGAAGAAGGCGATGGCGGTCAACAGCGACAGGAACGAACCGACGATCCGCCCGTGCACGCCGAAGTGCGCACCGGACGACACGGCATTGTTGGTGCCGTTGAGCGGGCCGAACAGGCCCATCGGTGCGAGGATCAGCGAGCCGAGCAGCACGCCCGAGACAATCGCCCAGACGCCCGCCTGAAAGGACAGGCCGAACAGCACCGGGAAACTGCCGAGCACGGCGGTGGCAAAGGTATTCGCGCCGCCAAAGATCATGCGGAACAAGTCCACGGGACCGGCGGTGCGTTCGTTGTCCGGGATCTGTTCGACCCCGTGGGTTTCAATCTGCGTAAGGCTTTGGTCTTTGTTGTTGTTATTCATGATCTGCTCCGATCATAAAGGCGCGCTCATCGTGCGTGAGCGTCACCTGTCTTGGCTAAGGGGGTGGCAGCCCTTCCGGCATTGCGGACAAATGTTCGTGGCAGGCCAGCCAATGGCCTTGTTGTTCTAGGCTCGACGTTTGTTTTTTGAAAACAATCGTCTCGCGCTCCTGGCTGAAGTGTTGCTCCCCTTGCATGCGCAGCTCGGTGGCCACGTCATGGATGAAAATCGCCACGTCACCCTGCAGGCTGACGAAGGCGTTGCTCGACGTGCACGACAGCACCTCGAAGCCATCCTCGGCGCGCCAGCTGTCCCACAAGGCCTGATAGGCATCGCGCGAAAGCAGGGGCTGTTCGAGGGTGTAGAACACGAAGCTCGCATCGGCGCTGAACGCGCCGAAGTAGGCTTCGCGATCGTTGCGGGCGAAGGCGGACACCAGATCGGCGGCCGCTTTCAGAACCTGATCACGTTCGTTCATGACCCGACCCTCAGCGGTGGACCACGCCCGGCAGTACGCAGAGCATTTCGTACAGCAGGTTGGCGGCCAGCAGCGAGGTGTTGCCGGTGGTGTCATAAGCGGGCGAGACTTCTACCAGATCGCAGCCGATCAGGTCGAGGCCCTGGCAGCCGCGAACGATTTCAATCGCCTGAATGGTCGTCAGACCACCGATTTCCGGGGTTCCGGTGCCCGGTGCCCAGGCCGGGTCGATGCCGTCGATGTCGAAGCTCAGGTACACCGGGCCGCCACCGACTTTCTCGCGCACTTCGGCCATCAGCGGTTCCAGCGACTTGTGCCAGCACTCTTCGGCTTGAACAACGCGGAAGCCCTGATCGCGGCTCCAGTTGAAGTCGTCAGCGGTGTAACCCTGCGCACGCAGACCAATCTGCACCACGCGGTCGCAGTCCAGAAGGCCTTCTTCGACGGCGCGACGGAAGGTCGTGCCGTGGGCGATCTTCTCGCCGAACATGTGATCGTTGACGTCAGCGTGAGCGTCGATGTGCACCAGACCGACCTTGCCGTGCTTTTTATGGATGGCACGCAGGATCGGCAGGGTGATGGTGTGGTCGCCACCCAGGGTCATCGGGATCACGTTGTGCTCGAGGATGTTGTCGTAGGCTTCTTCGATGATGCGCACGGCGTCGAGCAGGTTGAAGGTGTTGATTGCCACGTCACCGATGTCGGCAACCGACAGCGAGTCGAACGGCGCGGCGCCGGTGGCCATGTTGTACGGGCGGATCATCACCGATTCGGTGCGGATGTCGCGAGGCCCGAAGCGTGTGCCGGGGCGCAGCGAAGTACCGATGTCCAGTGGCACGCCAACGAAGGCAGCGTCCAGGCCGGCAGCGGTCGGTACATGGGGGAGTCGGAGCATGGTGGCGATGCCGCCGAAGCGCGGCATTTCGTTGCCGCCCAGTGGTTGGTGAAGAATCTTGTCCACGGGTAGGGCCTCATCGTCTTTGTTTTATTTATGTCGGCGCGCCGTTCAGCACAGGTTCGGACGCCGCTGTGGGGCCGATTCTGCGAAATGTAGTGAGATGGAAGAATCGCTACGAACAAAAACTTAGTTCAGAATTTTCTAAACTAATGGGAAGGCGCGGGATAGACTTGTCAGCCCATACCCGACGGCGTGACTGATGCAGTTTCTGTGGGAGCGAGCCTGCTCGCGATGACGGCGGCTCAGTCAACATTGGAGTTGATTGTGCTGCCGCTATCGCGAGCAGGCTCGCTCCCACAATGATCTTCATCGTCTTCAACCGTGTGGGTTATCCCAAGATCGGAGACCTCGATGGCCAACGCTTTACCCGACCTGAAACTTTTGCGCATCTTCGTCAGCGTCGTGCGGCATCAGGGGTTTGCCAATGCGCAGCAGGAACTCAACCTGTCGACCTCGGCGATCAGCACCTACATGAGCCAGCTCGAAGCCGCGCTCGGTCTGGTGCTGTGCCATCGCGGGCGCGGTGGTTTCAGCCTGACCAGCAAGGGCGAGCTGTTCCATCAGGAAACCTTGCGCCTGCTCGCCGAGCTCGAAGGTTTCGAGCAATACGCCGCCGCGCTCAAGGGCGAACTGCGCGGCACGCTCAATCTGGGGGTGATCGACTCCACGGTCAGCGACAAGGCCTTGCCGTTCGCCGAAGCCATCGGCGCCTACAGCCAGGAACACCCGGCGGTGCATTTGCATCTGTCGGTGATGAGTCCCTACGAATTGCAACTCGGCGTGCAGGACAACCGCCTCGATCTGGCCATCGGTGCGTTTTCCACGCGCATGAGCGGTCTGGTGTACATGCCGCTGTACCGCGAACAGCACTGGCTGTATTGCAGCAGCCGTCACCCGTTATTCAACGAACGGCGGATTCCCGAACAGGTCATCACCCAGCAACGCATGGTCGGGCGCGGCTACTGGAGCCAGGCGGAACTGGCGCGCCATGGCTTCAAACACAGCGCCGCTACCGTGGAAAGTATGGAGGCGCAGCTGATTCTGGTGCTGTCCGGCGCCTACATCGGTTACCTGCCGGAGCACTACGCCCAGGCCTGGGCCGACAAGGGCGACCTGCGGGTTCTGTTGCCGGCGACCTTCGGTTATCAGGCGCCGTTTTCCATGATCATGCGCCGGGGCCGCAGCCGCGAGCCGCTGATCCAGACTTTCCGCGATCTGCTCAAAGCGCAGCTCAATCAGGCCTGAGAACATGTCCAGACCCCAATGCCCGCGCTGCCTGCGCCCACAAACCCATTGCCTGTGCCCGCTGATCCCCAGCCTCGACAGCCGCACCCGGGTGTTGCTGCTGCAGCACCCGAGTGAGGTTAGTCACGCGCTCAACACCGCACGGCTGGCAGCACTCGGTTTGAACAATGCCGAACTGATCGTCGGCGAGGTGTTCGAGGATCTCCCCGCGCTGTTGAATCGGCCGGGCTATCAGGCGCGATTGTTGTTCCCGGCGGACGATGCGCAGCCGATGCAGGCTTACACCGCGTCCGATGAACCGCTGTTGCTGGTGGTGCCGGACGGCACGTGGCGCAAGGCGCGCAAGATGTTGCACCTCAATCCCTTGCTGGCGGCGTTGCCTCGGGTGACTTTGGCGGAGGGTGGTGTTTCCCGGTATCGATTGCGCAAGGCACCGGGGCCGGGGGCGTTGTCGACCATCGAGGCGATTGTTCAGGCGTTGCAAACGCTGGAAGCACCGGTCTCTTTCGATCCGTTGCTCAAACCGTTCGAGGCGTTGATCGAAGGGCAGATTGCGGCGATGGGGGAGGAGACTTTCCAGAAGAATCACGGAGGCTGATCGTTCCCACTGCGTGGGAACGAGTGCGACTACCGCTCGCGCATCGCTTCGGTCCGGGCCTTAAGCACCGGTTTTAGCAGGTAATCCAGCACACTTTTCTCCCCGGTAATGATGTCCACCGTCGCCACCATCCCCGGAATGATCAGCAACGGCTTCACATCCCCGCCCAAATGGTTTTTGTCGGTACGCACCTGGATCAGGTAGAAGCTGTTGCCCTTGTCGTCGGTGATGGTGTCGGCACCGATCAGCTCAAGTTTGGCGCTCAGCCCACCGTAGATCGTGTAGTCGTAGGCACTGAACTTGACCATGGCTTTCTGTCCGGGGTGCAGGAACGCCACGTCCTGCGGACGCACCTTGGCTTCGATCAGCAGGTTGTCTTCCAGCGGCACGATTTCCACCATGTCGCTGCCCGGCTGGACCACGCCGCCGATGGTGTTGACCTTCAATTGCTTGATCACCCCGTGTACCGGCGAAGTCACGGTGGTGCGGCTGACGCGGTCGTCGATGGCGATGCTCGATGCGGTGATTTTCGACAGGTCGGTGCGTTTCTGGTTGAGGTCCTTGGCCGCGTCGGAGCGGAAGGTCTGTTCCGATTCGTCGATCTTGCTCTTGATCTCGTTGATTGCCGATTCGGCCCGGGGAATCGCCAGCGTCGTGGCGTTCAATGAACCGCGAATTTCCACCGCGCTGCGTTTGAGCCGCAGGATCTCCACCGGCGACACCGCCCCGGTGCCCACCAGCGGAGATGACATGTTCATCTCTTGCTGCAACAGCGCTAGGCTGGAACTGTACTGACCCTGTTTGGAGCGAAACTCCGCCAGTTCCTGAGTCTTCTGCCGCAGCTGTTCGGTGAGCGTGCGTTGCTCACTGGCCAGGCGCCGCTGGCGCTGGTCGTAGAGCGCGCGTTCGTCTTCGGCCACTTGCGGTGCCTTGCTGATGATCTCGTCGGAGAGCTTCATCGGCCGACCTTCGGACTCCGCCGACAAACGCTCGACCTGAGCCATCAACGCATAGCGATCCGCCTCGCTCTCGCCCTTGTTCGACAGAAACCGCGTGTCATCCAGGCGCAGCAGGGTGTCGCCCTTGTTCACCATTTGCCCTTCACGCACGAAGATCTCGGTAACGATCCCGCCCTCAAGGTTCTGGATCACCTGGACCTTGCTCGACGGAATCGCCTTGCCTTCGCCCATGGTCACTTCTTCGAGCACCGCAAACTTGGCCCAGACCAGGGCGCTGATCAGCAGCGCCGCTGCCAGCCACACGGTGATGCGCGACCAGCGCGGCGAATCCTGCAACGACGCGCCGGCGGTTTCCGGCATGAATTCGGCTTCGGCGCTTTTGCCGAAACTGTCGAAGTAACCGCGCGATTTTGAAGAGGAGGAAGCAGACATGGGCAACTCCTAGACCGCCGCCGAGCCGACCCGGCCCTTGCGCAGTGCATCGATGACCGCTTCCTTCGGACCGTCGGCGACGATCCGGCCGTTGTCCAGCACCAGCAACCGGTCCACCAGGCTCAACATCGAGGTGCGGTGGGTGACCAGCAGCAGCGTCTTGCCCTGCACACAGCCGTGGAGCTTCTGGCGCAGGATATCTTCGCTGCTGTTGTCCATGGCGCTGGTGGGTTCGTCGAGCAACATGATCGGCGGATCGAGCAACAGCGCCCGGGCCAGCAGGACTGCCTGGCGCTGACCGCCGGAGAGCAATTGCCCACGCTCGCCCACCGGCCGGTCGAAGCCTTGCGGATGCTGGCGGGCCAGTTCGGTGACGCCGGTCAGTTCGGCCACTTCGAGCATCCGCGAATCGCTGACGTAACGGGCGCCGAGCGTGAGGTTGTCGCGCAGACTGCCGGCCAGCAGCGGCAGGTCGTGGGCGACATAACCGATCTGCTGACGCAGGTCCGCGACGTCCAGTTGCCGCAGGTCGAGGCCGTCGAGCAGCAACTGGCCTTCTTCCGGTTCGTAGAAACCCATCACCAGCCGCGCCAGGGTGCTTTTGCCGGAACCGCTACGGCCGATGATGCCGATGCGTTCGCCGGGTTTGAGGCTGAAACTGATATTGCTCAGGGCCGGTGCATTCTGGCCGTTGTAATGGAAGGTCACACCGCTGACGTCCAGCGCGCCTTGCAGTTGCGTGCGCTCCAGCGGTCGCTGTTTGCCGTCGCGCTCCTGAGGCAGGGCCATCAGCGCGTCGGTACTTTTCATGGTCAGTTGCGCTTGCTGGTAACGGGTGATCAGCCCGGCGATCTGGCCCAGTGGTGCGAGCACGCGGCTGCCAAGCATGTAGCTGGCTACCAGCGCGCCGACGCTGAGGTTGCCGGCGATGATGCTGTAGACCCCGGCGACGATGGTCGCCATCCCCGAGAACTGCTGGATGAACAGCGTGCCGTTGGTGGCCAGTGCCGAGAGGTTGCGCGCGTGGCTGTCGAGGCGGGTGAGGGCACCGTGGGTGCTTTCCCATTTGTGCTGGCGCTCGCTTTCGGCGCTGCATGCCTTGAGGGTTTCCAGGCCGCCGAGGGTTTCAATCAGCAATGCCTGACGCTCGGCACCGAGACTCAGGCTTTTTTGCACGGTGTCCCGCAGGCGCACTTGAATGATCATCGCGAACATGATCGTGATCGGAAACGCCAGCAGCGGGATCACCACCAGCCAGCCACCGAGCAGGCCGATCACCAACAGCATCAGCACCACGAAGGGCAGGTCGATCAGGCTGGTCAAGGTCACGGCGGTGAGAAATTCCCGCAGTCCCTGAAAGTCGTGAATGCTCTGGGCGAAGCCGCCGATGGTCGCCGGCCGGGCCTTCATCGCCATGCCGGTGATGCGTTCGAATAAAGTCGCGGAAAGGATCACGTCGGTCTTCTTGCCGGCGGTGTCCAGCAGGTGCGCGCGCACCACCCGCAGCACCAGTTCGAAACCGGTGCCGATCAGCAACCCGATGGCCAGCACCCACAGGGTCGACGTGGCCTGGTTCGGCACCACGCGGTCGTAGGTCTGCATGACAAACAGCGGCACCATCAGGCCGAGCAGGTTGATCAGGAAACTGGCGAGGATCGCATCGCTATAGAGCCATTTCGACAGCTTCAGGGTGTCGCGAAACCACGCCTGGACCCTTGGCACCAACGGTGAACGCAGGTCTTCCAGCTCATGCCGGGGCCGGGCGAACAGGGCCTGGCCGCTGTAGTGCTCAGCGAGTTCTTCGCGGCTGACCCATTGCTCGCCGCCGTCGGCTTCACTGGGCAGGATCAGGGCCTTGCCGTCCTCGGCAAAACGCCGCAGCACCGCCGTGCGGCCATTGCCCAGCAGCAACAGCACCGGCAGGTTGAGCGGGGAGATGTCCTTGAGGTCGCGGCGCAGCAGCCGCGCCTGCAAACCGGCCCGGGCTGCGGCGCGGGGCAGCAGGTCCAGGCTCAGGCGTTGTTTGTCCAGGGGCAGCCCGGCACTCAGGCTGGCGCGACTGACCGTCGCGCCATGCAGTTTGCAGAGGATCAACAGACCGTCGAGTAACGGATCATCGAAGCTCAGACGCGGATCGATCCCGGAAACACCGGGTTCCATGCTGGTCATATTGATCGCTCCCTGGCTACATCATCGGGACTACTTCAGTTCGGGCAAGCGCGCCTCGTTCTTCACTTCGGCAGCGGCAATCGCGTCGGCCGGCAGCACCACCCGTTGCTTGCTCAGCAACTGACCCATGTTCGCCAGCACGCGGTACATCGAAAACTCCTCGGTGTAGCGGATTTCGGTGTAGCGGCGGTTGGCGTTGTACAGCTCGTTTTCACTGTCGAGCAGGTCGAGCAGGGTGCGTTGGCCGAGGCCGAACTGATCCTGATACGCGGCGCGTACACGCTTGGTGGTCTCGGCGTATTCGCGGGCGGTCGGGGTCTGTTTCTTGGCGTTGACCATGGCGTTCCAGGCCAGGTGAATGTTCTCGTTGAGCTGGCGCAGGGCGTTGTTGCGGATGTCCATGGCCTGGTTGATCTGGTGCGCATCGGAGGCCAGCCGCGCCTTGTCACTGCCGCCGCGGAACAGGTTGTAGTTCATCACCACGCCGACCCGCCATTCGTTGTCGTGGCCCTCGTCACCCTGCACGTTGTTGTTGGCGCCGACCGCCGCTTCGGCATCGAAGCGTGGATAGAACGGCGACTTGGCGACTTCGTACTGGCTCTCGGCCGATTGCACGTCGGCCTGGGCGGATTTCAGATACGGGTTGTTTTCGACCATGCTCTGCTGGGCTTCGGGCAGCGTGGCGGGTAGTTCGCCACGGGTCGAGGCTGGCGCTTCCAGCTCATCGGGCATGCGTCCGACCACGGCGTAGAAGTTCGATTCGGCGTCCGCCAGATCGACCTCGGCGGTGTCGAGGTTGTTCTGCGCCAGCGCCTTACGGGCCACCGACTGGTCGGAGTCGGCGGTGCTGCCGATGCCGCGTTGGGTGCGCAGGCCGATCTGGTCGTTGACCCGCAGGTGCGCCTGCAGGTTGTTCCTGGCCAGGGTCACCAGTTCGCGGCGCTTGAGCACTTCGAGGTAGACCTCGATGGTGCGCAGGGCCAGATCCTGAGCGGTGCCTTGCGCGTAATACGCGCGCGAATTGGAGACGCCCTTGGTGCGCTCGACTTCGTTGGCGGTGTTGAAACCGTCGAACAGCATCTGCCGCAGACGCAACTCGGACTGGGTGTAGTTGAGGATTTCGGTGTGGTGGTTACCGAGGGCCCGGGTGTTGGTGTTATCGCTGTAGCCGCGCCCGTAAGCGGCGTTCAGATCCACCGACGGATAGAAGCCACCCTTGGCAACTTTCACCTGTTCATCGGCCGACAGTTTGGCGTCTACGCGCGAAGCCAGTTCCGGGTGGGTCGCGATGGTGCTTTGTATCGCTTCGGTGAGGTTCATGGCCTGAGTCTGGGAAGTGCAAGCCATGGCCAGCAAAACCGCACTGCAGAGGGGGGTTAGAACGCGCATGGGTGCATCTCCCTGAGTCCTGATGGTATTCCGCTGTCGCCAATTTATTGACGATATTTTTAGTGTTTAGCGTCTCATCGCTGTTACAACAGAGCTAAGAACATCCTGAAGCGTAGCTAAGAAAAATTTTTCATATGGCTTATGCCAAAAAAAACTTATGCGCTTCGTCGAATCCGGCACATTGTTCCATTCGAAAGCCTTTGTTTTATGTGCTTTAGGGAGTGCATGAAGGCTTGAGGAAAGTTCCACTCACTTTGCGACATACGGGCGAAGTACTGCTAAAGGGGAGGGACGCGTAGCGGCAAATGAGCGACAGTTTTTTGTCACTCGGGTGATTCACCACCGTTACGTAGCGCTAGTGGGCGTGCTGCATCGATCAGGGATTCCAAGTGCCTGAGGGCGCTGGAGTTTCTGAACTTGCACAACCTGCGAAACGAACTGTCGAGGTGCGAGCGTCGCCCCGACAACCCGCTTGAGCCATGGGCTGCTTCGCGAACCAGTGCCGACGGTGGTCGGCAGCGGAGGAAATGCACATGGCAACGCTCATCGGGACCGTCACCAAAGTCATTGGTCAGGTTTTCGCTCAAGCCGCTGACGGAAGTCGGCGTGCAGTGGTCGAAGGCGATCGGCTGTTTACGGGGGATCAATTGATCACCGGTGCGGAAGGGGCGGTCGCCGTCCATCTGCAAAACGGCCAGGAACTGACCCTGGGTCGCGACAGCAGCCTGACCCTGACCGGACAATTGCTGGCCAACCACGCGCCCCATGTGGATGCCCCGGAAGCACTGACCCCGAGCGATGCGCAACTCACCGACGTGGCACAGATCCAGAAAGCCATCGCCGCCGGTGAAGACCCGACGAAATCCGCTGAAGCCACTGCGGCAGGCCCCGATGCCCCCGGCGATGCCAATGGCGGAAAGGGCGGCGGCCACAGTTTCGTGCTGCTGACCGAAGTAGGTGGCCGGGTCGATCCGGTCATCGGTTTTCCCACGGCCGGTTTCGGTGGCATTCCCGAGTTTCCGCAAGAACGCCACAACGCAGTCATCGACAACGGCGACAACACACCGGCGCCGGTCATCCCGCCACCGGTCAACAACCTGGTCACCCTCACAGGCCTCGACGTACCCGGGGGCGAACTGACGCTCAACGAAGCCAATCTGCCGGACGGTTCCGCCGCCAATCCCGGGGCGCTGACCCAGGCCGGCAGCTTCAGCATCTCGGCGCCCGATGGTCTGACAAGCCTGAGCATCGGCGGCATCAACGTGATCGTCGGCGGCGTGCCGGTCGGTTTCCCGCAATCGATCACCACACAACTGGGCAATACCCTGACCATCACCGGTTACAACCCGGCGAACGGTACGGTCAGCTACAGCTACACCCTCAACGGCAACGACGCCCATCCTGCGGGTGACGGTGCCAACAGCCTCAGCGAACATTTCACGGTGATTGCCGGTGACAGCAATGGCGACACGGCGACCGGCTCGCTGGACGTGAACATCACCGATGATGTGCCCAAAGCGGTGGATGACAGCAACACCGGCACCGCTTCGGAAACCAGCCTGAGCCTGACCGGTAACGTGCTGACCAACGACCTCCAGGGCGCTGACCGCATACCCGTCGGCCCCAACAGCGGCCCGGTAGTAGCCGGTACATTCACCGGGACTTACGGCACGCTGGTGCTGAACGCCAACGGCACTTACACCTACACGCTCAACACCAGCGACGCGGATTTCAAGGCGTTGCATGGCGGCGGCAACGGGACAGAAACCTTTACCTACACCCTGCGCGATTCCGATGGTGACACCAGTACTGCAAACCTCGTTCTGCAGATCCACAACAACGACGATCCGGTGATCATCAACGGCCTCGACGTTAACGGCGGTGAGCTGACGGTTTTCGAGAAAAACCTGAGCACCGGCAGTGCGCCTGATACAACGGCCCTGACTCAAAGCGGCACGTTCACCATCACTGCTTTGGATGGCGTGACCACGCTGACGGTGGGCGGCATCGCGGTCGTCACCAACGGTGTGGCCGCCGGATTCCCGCAATCGGTCACGACGCCGCTGGGCAGTACGCTGACCATCACCGGTTTCAACGCCACGACCGGCGTCGTCAGCTACAGCTACACCCTCGACCACAACGACGCACACCCAACCGCCAACGGCGCCAACACCCTGAGCGAGCAGTTCGCCGTCACTGTGGTGGATGACAACGGCACCACGGCCAACGCATCGCTGGATGTAAACATCGTCGACGACCTGCCAAAAGCCGTAAACGACACCAACGCCGGCACCGCTTCGGAAACCAACCTGACGCTGACCGGTAACGTTTTGACCAACGACGTGCAGGGCGCTGACCGTGTGCCGACCGGCCCGGTCACCGCCGGAACCTTCACCGGGACCTACGGCACGCTGGTACTGAATGCCGATGGCTCTTACACCTACACCGTCAACCCTAACGACGCGGACTTCAAAGCTCTGCACGGTGGCGGCAACGGCACGGAAACTTTCACCTACACCATCACCGACTCGGACGGCGATACCAGTACTGCGAACCTCGTGCTGCAAATTCACAACAACGACGATCCGATAATCATCAGCGGTCTCGACGTCAACGGCGGCGAGCTGACGGTCTTCGAGAAAAACCTGAGCACCGGTAGCGCCCCGGATGCTACCGCGCTGACTCAAAGCGGAACCTTCACCATCACTGCTCTGGACGGCGTCACCACGCTGACGGTGGGCGGCATCGCCGTCGTCACCAATGGTGTAGCCGCAGGCTTCCCTCAATCCATCACGACTCCGCTGGGCAGTACGCTGACCATCACCGGGTTCAATGCCACGACCGGTGTCGTCAGCTACAGCTACACCCTCGACCACAATGACGCGCACCCAACTGCCGGCGGCGCGAACACGCTGAGCGAGCAGTTCGCCGTCACTGTGGTGGATGACAACGGCACCACAGCCAACGCATCGCTGGACGTAAACATCGTCGACGACCTGCCAAAAGCCGTAAACGACACCAACACCAGCACCGCTTCGGAAACCAACCTGACGCTGACCGGCAACGTGCTGACCAACGACGTGCAGGGTGCTGACCGTGTGCCGACCGGCCCGGTCACCGCCGGAACCTTCACCGGGACCTACGGCACGCTGGTACTGAATGCCGATGGCTCTTACACCTACACCGTCAACCCTAACGACGCCGACTTCAAGAACCTGCACGGCGGCGGCAACGGGACTGAGACTTTCACCTACACCATCACCGACTCGGACGGCGACACCAGCACCGCGAACCTTGTGCTGCAAATTCACAACAACGACGATCCGGTAATCATCAGCGGTCTCGACGTCAACGGCGGCGAGCTGACAGTCTTCGAGAAAAACCTCAGCACCGGCAGTGCGCCGGATGCTACCGCGCTGACTCAAAGCGGCACCTTCACCATCACTGCTTTGGACGGCGTCACCACGCTGACGGTGGGCGGCATCGCGGTCGTCACCAACGGTGTCGCCGCAGGCTTCCCTCAATCCATCACGACTCCGCTGGGCAGTACGCTGACCATCACCGGGTTCAATGCCACGACCGGTGTCGTCAGCTACAGCTACACCCTCGACCACAATGACGCGCACCCAACTGCCGGCGGCGCGAACACGCTGAGCGAGCAGTTCGCCGTCACTGTGGTGGATGACAACGGCACCACAGCCAACGCATCGCTGGACGTAAACATCGTCGACGACCTGCCAAAAGCCGTAAACGACACCAACACCAGCACCGCTTCGGAAACCAACTTGAGCCTGACCGGCAACGTGCTGAGCAACGACGTGCAAGGCGCCGACCGCGTCCCGACCGGCCCGGTCACCGCCGGAACCTTCACCGGAACTTACGGCACCCTGGTGCTGAGTGCCGATGGCTCTTACACCTACACCGTCAACCCTAACGACGCCGACTTCAAGAATCTGCATGGCGGCGGCAACGGCACCGAAACTTTCACCTACACCATCACCGATTCGGACGGTGACACCAGTACTGCGAATCTGGTTTTGCAGATCCACAACAATGACGATCCGGTAACCATCAGCGGCCTGGATGTGAACGGTGGTGAACTCACCGTTTTCGAGAAAAACCTCAGCACCGGCAGTGCGCCGGATGCTACCGCGCTGACTCAAAGCGGCACCTTCACCATCACTGCTTTGGACGGTGTGACTACGCTGACTGTCGGCGGCATCGCCGTCGTCACCAACGGTGTAGCCGCAGGCTTCCCGCAATCGGTGACCACGCCGTTGGGCAGCACACTGACCATCACCGGGTTCAATGCCGCCACCGGCGTTGTCAGTTACAGCTACACCCTCGATCACAACGACGCGCATCCAACGGCCAATGGCGCCAACTCTCTGAGCGAGCAATTCGCCGTTACCGTGGTGGATGACAACGGCACCACGGCCAACGCATCGCTGGATGTGAACATCGTCGACGACCTGCCAAAAGCCGTGGACGACAGCAACGCCGGTACCGCCTCGGAAACCAATCTCACGCTGACCGGGAACGTGCTGACCAACGACGTGCAAGGTGCCGACCGTGTGCCGACCGGCCCGGTCACCGCCGGAACCTTCACCGGGACTTACGGCACTCTGGTGCTGAATGCCGATGGTTCCTACACCTACACCGTCAACCCTAACGACGCCGACTTCAAGAACCTGCACGGCGGTGGTAACGGCACTGAAACCTTCACCTACACCATCACCGATTCCGACGGTGACACCAGCACCGCGAACCTGGTTCTGCAAATCCACAACAACGACGATCCGGTGATCATCAACGGCCTCGATGTGAATGGCGGTGAACTGACTGTCTTCGAGAAAAACCTCAGCACCGGTAGTGCGCCGGATGCTTCGGCTTTGACTCAGAGCGGTACGTTCACCATCACTGCGCTGGACGGTGTGACCACGCTGACTGTCGGCGGTATCGCGGTCGTCACCAATGGTGTAGCCGCCGGTTTCCCGCAATCAGTGACCACGCCGCTGGGCAGCACACTGACCATCACCGGATTCAATTCCTCCACCGGCGTTGTCAGTTACAGCTACACCCTCGATCACAACGATGCGCACCCAACCGCCAATGGCGCGAACACACTGAGTGAGCAATTCGCTGTCACCGTCGTCGATGACAACGGCACGACCGCCAATGCCAGCCTCGATGTCAACATCGTCGATGACTTGCCAAAAGGAGTGGACGACAGCAACGCCGGTACCGCTTCGGAAACCAATCTGACCCTGACCGGGAACGTGCTGACCAACGACGTACAAGGCGCCGACCGGGTGCCAACAGGGCCGAACGCTGGCCCGATTACTGCCGGTACTTTTACGGGTACTTACGGCACGCTGGTGTTGAATGCCAACGGCACTTACACCTACACCGTCAACCCTAACGACGCCGACTTCAAAGCCCTGCACGGCGGCGGTAATGGCACTGAAACTTTCACCTACACCATCACCGATTCGGACGGCGACACCAGCACCGCGAACCTCGTGCTGCAGATCCACAACAACGACGATCCGGTGATCATCAATGGCCTCGACGTCAACGGCGGCGAGCTGACGGTTTTCGAGAAAAACCTCAGCACCGGCAGCGCGCCTGATGCCACGGCCCTGACCCAAAGCGGCACCTTCACCATCACTGCTTTGGACGGTGTGACCACGCTGACCGTGGGCGGCATCGCCGTTGTCACTAACGGTGTAGCCGCCGGTTTCCCGCAATCGGTGACCACGCCGCTGGGCAGCACGCTGACCATCACCGGGTTCAACGCCACGACCGGCGTCGTCAGCTACAGCTACACCCTGGTCCACAACGATGCACACCCAACCGCCAATGGCGCGAACACACTGAGTGAGCAATTCGCTGTGACGGTGGTGGATGACAATGGCACCACGGCCAATGCTTCGCTGGATGTAAACATCGTCGACGACCTGCCAAAAGCCGTAAACGACACCAACGCCGGAACCGCCTCGGAAACCAACCTCACGCTGACCGGCAACGTCCTGACCAACGACGTGCAAGGCGCCGACCGCGTTCCGACCGGCCCCAACGCCGGCCCGATCACCGCCGGTACCTTCACCGGGACTTACGGCACGCTGGTGCTCAACGCTAATGGCACTTACACCTACACGCTAAACACCAACGATGCCGACTTCAAAGCCCTGCACGGCGGTGGCAACGGCACCGAAACCTTCACCTACACCATCACCGATTCCGACGGCGACACCAGCACCGCGAACCTCGTGCTGCAGATCCACAACAACGATGATCCGGTAATTCTCAGCGGCCTCGACGTCAACGGCGGCGAACTCACCGTCTACGAGAAAAACCTCGGCAACGGCACAGCGCCGGATGCCACCGCCCTGACCCAGAGCGGTACCTTCACCGTCACCGCCCTCGATGGTCTGCAAACCCTCACCGTCGGCGGTATCGCGGTAGTCACCAACGGCATCGCCGCAGGCTTCCCGCAATCGGTCATCACGCCGCTGGGCAGCACGCTGACGGTCACCGGTTTTAACGCCGCTACCGGTGTCGTGAGTTACAGCTACACCCTGGTGCATAACGACGCGCACCCGACCGGCAACGGCGCCAACAGCATCACCGAGAACTTCAACGTGGTGGCCACCGACGGCGACGGCAGCACAGCGTCCGGGCAGATCAACGTCAACATCGTCGATGACCTGCCGACCGCCAAGGCCGACACCGGCTCGGTGGTGGAGGGCGGCACGGTCAACATCAGCGTGCTGGGCAACGACGTCACCGGTGCCGATGGCCCGGCAGCAGGTGGTGCAGTGGTGGGCGTAAGGGCCGGCAGCGACACGTCGACCTCGGCCATCGGCGGCCTCAACAGCAACATCAACGGCACCTACGGCTACCTGACTCTGGATGCGGCGGGCAACGCGGTCTATCACAGCAACCCGAACTCGGTGAGCCCGCCGGGCGCCACCGACACGTTCACCTACACCATCCGCGACAGTGACGGCGACGAAAGCACCACCACCATCACCGTCAACGTCGCCGACAGCAAACTCGTGGCGTCGGTGGATCAGGACGTGACCGTCTACGAAAAAGCCCTCGACCTGACCAAGGACGGGCAAGACCTGGCCCCCGGCACGGTCATCGGCAGCGACCCGACCAACACCGGCGAAACCGCCACCGGTACCCTGGTCGGCGCGGTCACCGGCGGCAGCGGCGCGATCACCTACACCCTGGTCGGCAGCGCCACCGGCACCTACGGGCAGATCCAGCTCAACGCCGACGGCACGTACACCTACACGCTGACCTCGGCGCCGAAAACCACGCCGAACGCCAACGACGGCGCGAACACGCTAAGCGAAAGCTTCACCTACAAAGCCACCGATGCGCTGGGCAACAGCACCACCAGCACCATCGTGGTCAACATCGTCGACGACGTGCCAAAAGCGGTGGCCTCGGATCGGTCGGTGGCGGCGGTGGAGATCGACTCCAACATCCTGATCGTGCTCGATATCTCCGGCAGTATGGCCGACGCGTCCGGCGTGCCGGGCCTGTCGCGGCTGGACCTGGCCAAGCAGGCGATCAGTGCCTTGCTCGACAAGTACGATGATCTGGGCGATGTAAAAGTGCAGCTCGTCACCTTCAGCAGCAACGCCACCGACCGCACGTCGGTGTGGGTCGATGTGGCGACCGCCAAGACCCTGCTCGCCGGCCTCAGCGCCGGTGGCGGCACCAACTACGATGCGGCCGTGGCGACCATGCAGACCGCGTTCAACACCTCGGGCAAGCTGACCGGGGCGCAGAACGTCGGCTACTTCTTCTCCGACGGCAAACCCACCACCGGCCAGGAAATCGGCACCGCCGACGAGACCGCGCTCAAGGCCTTCCTTGATGCCAACAACATCAAGAACTATGCGATCGGCCTGGGCAACGGTGTCAGCAACGCCAACCTCGATCCACTGGCTTACGACGGCATCAGCCACACCAACACCAATGCCGTGGTGGTCACCGATCTCAATCAACTGAACTCGGTGCTGTCCGGCACCGTGGAAGGCGCGCCGGTCACCGGTTCGTTGCTCGGCGATGGCGGGACGTTCGGCGCCGATGGCGGTTTCATCAAGTCCATCGTGGTCGACGGCACCACTTACACCTACGACCCGAAAGCCAACGGCGGCCAAGGTTCGCTCACTGCCAGCGGCGGCACCAACCACGGCACCTTCAACACGGTGAACAACACCCTGAGCATCGCCACCAACAACAGCGGTACGCTGGTGGTCAACCTCGATACCGGCGACTACAGCTATACCTCGCAGAAAACCACCACCACGGTGATCACCGAGAACATCGGCTTCACCCTCAGCGACAACGATGGCGACCTCGCCAGCTCCACGCTGACGGTGAAAGTGATCCCCAACTCGCCACCAGTGGCAGTGGACGACCACATCATCACCAACGTGCTGTCGAGCAACGTTGTGGTGCCGGGCGAGTTGCTGCTGGCCAACGACACCGATCCGGATGGCGATACCCTCAGCGCTTCGCCCACCACCTTCAACACCGGTTGGGCCGCCAAGGGCGCGGACTTCACCGGCAGTGGCGCGATCAGTTTCACCGGCACCACCAACACCAGCGCCAACCAGAACCTGGCCGATGTGCGCAGTTCCTTCGCAGCCAACACTGCAGCCATGACGGCGGTGCTGGTGGTCAGCGGTTACCTCGGCGCGGTGACTACCGCCAATGCCAACGACGAAGACCTGATCACCGTCAAACTGAAACAGGGCGAGACCCTCAACCTCGATCACAACCTGGCGGCCGGGCACATCACCATGGAGTATTCGGTGAACGGCGGGGCGTTCGTCAGCATCGCCGATGGCGGCACCATCACCGCCAGTGCCGATGGCACGTATCAGATCCACATAACCAACATCACCAACACCAGCGGCAGCAACACCAACGCTGCGGAAAACTACCAGCTGACCATGACGGTCAACTACGCCGGGGCCCACGATGTCACTCCGGACTTCCACGGCACCTACACCGCCAACGACAACCACGGCGGCAGCGACACCGCCAACGTGACCATCAGCTATCAGGACGGCCACACGCTCACCGGGACTTCCGGCGACGACGTGCTGGTGGCGGGCAGCGGCGACAACATCCTAAACGGCGGCGACGGCAACGATGTACTCACCGCAGGCTCCGGCAACAACGAACTGCACGGCGGCGCCGGCAATGACTTGCTCTACAGCGGCCCGGGCAACGACATCCTCGATGGCGGCATCGGTATCGACACCGTGAGCTACGCCCATGCCACCGCCGGGGTGACGGTCAACCTGAGCCTGCTCGGTGCGCAGAACACCATCGGCGCGGGCATCGACACCATCAGCAACGTCGAAAACCTCGTCGGCTCGAACTTCAACGACACCCTGACCGGCGACAACAATAACAACGTGATCAACGGCGGTCTGGGTAACGACATCCTCAACGGCGGCGGCGGTGACGACCTGCTGATCGGCGGCATGGGCAACAACACCCTGACCGGCGGGCCGGGGGCCGACACCTTCCAGTGGCTCAAGGGCAACAGCGGCCACGACACCGTCACCGACTTCACCCCCGGCACCGACAAGCTCGACCTGTCGCAACTGCTGCAAGGTGAAAACGGCACCGCAGCGTCACTGGATGACTACCTGCACTTCACCGTCACCGGCAGCGGCGCTTCGGTGGTCACCACCATCGATGTCAGCGCCATGGCCGGCGCCACGCCGACTCAGACCATTGACCTGGCAGGCGTAAACCTCGCCAGCCACTACGGCGTGACACCGGGGGCGGGCGGGGTGATTGCCGGCGGGCATGACACGGCGACGATCATCAATGGGATGTTGAATGATCATTCGTTGAAGGTGGATACGGTTTAAACCGGGAGCTGAAACGACAAAACCCGCCGCCCCGAGTGATCGGGGTGGCGGGTTTTTTATGCCTGGTGAAACTGTGGCGAGGGAGCTTGCTCCCGCTGGGTTGCGAAGCAG
>NZ_QWFC01000058.1:0-161689 GCF_003576265.1 Pseudomonas sp. 91RF | reverse complement strand
CTGTCAAGTGATTATTTTCAGAAGTTTTCGAAGATTTCTTCAACAACTTCAACCACTTGCGCTTCCGATCTCTCGTTAGCGGGAGGCGAATTCTACAGCGTTACACGCTGCTGTCAACACCTCTTTTCCCCCGCTTTCGATCGAGAAGACCGAACCATTGAAAGCACCAGACAAACCGGCATTTCCAACGCCTTCCAGGCTTCGATGAACTGAAGCTATCCGCTATCGAAACTTACATAACTCATTGAATCTCAAAGAGTTTTCCGTTTCGACTGCGCCGGAAGTGGGGCGAATTATAGAGACTCAGAATCTGCCGTCAACCCTTAATTTCGCTTTTCTTGCAAAACCTGCCTTTTGCCCAGCAACCGCGGGATACGACGAGCCACCAAAGGTACACGCAGTATTAAAAGCGCTACACCTATAAAGGCATAGATCGCCCACTCCTTAAGGTCTGCCCGCACTATCCACAGCATATGCAGCAATCCAAGGCCAAGTATCACATACGCCAGGCGATGCAATTTCTTCCAGCGCGCACCCAAACGACGCTGACTATAACGATTGGACGTCACCGCTAGTGCCAGCAACCCCAGAAACCCGAGCGTGCCGACAATAATGTACGGACGTTTGCGCAGCTCTACACCCAGTTGCGACCAGTCGAAACCCAGGATGAATGCCATATAGCTGCATAAATGCAAAACCACATACGCAAAACACCAGAGCCCCAACTGCCGGCGCACGGCGATCCACCCCGCCCACCCCGTAAGCTTCTGCAGCGGCGTCATGCTCAAAGTAATCAACAGCAATACCAGTGTCCCAAGCCCAAGCCGATCGACCAGCACTTTTCCGGGATCCGGCCCGAGCAGATCCTCAAAGGCCTGATAGAACCACCACAACGGCCAGATAGCCGCCGCAATAAAAACGCCCACACGCCAGAACGGATATCGCATCAGTAATTCTTCCGCAGATCGAGCCCTGTATATAAAGAAGCGACTTCGTTCGAGTAGCCGTTGAACATCTGCGTATCACGCACATTCGGCTTGAACAGACTATTGGGAAGGCGTCGCTCCCGAGCCTGGGTCCAGCGAGGGTGATCAACCGTCGGGTTCACATTCGCATAGAAACCGTATTCATCCGCCGCAATGCTTTGCCATGTCGTTTTCGGCTGTTCACTGACAAGACTGATCCGCACGATGGATTTGACACTCTTGAAGCCGTACTTCCATGGCACCACCAGACGCAACGGCGCGCCGTTCTGATTTGGCAACTCTCGTCCGTACATACCCACAGCCAGAATCGCCAACGGGTTCATCGCCTCATCCAGACGCAGGCCTTCTACATAAGGCCAGTCGATCAGGGCAAATCCCGACCGCTGTCCCGGCATGCTCTTGGGATCCTGCAAGGTTTCAAAACGGATGTATTTGGCGTTGGACGTTGGCTCGACCTGCTTGAGCAGCGCCGAAATGGGGAAGCCGATCCAGGGAATCACCATTGACCAGGCCTCGACACAACGCAGGCGATAGATGCGCTCCTCCAACTGGTAAGGTTTCATGAAGTCTTCCAGCGCATAACGCCCCGGCTTCCCCACTTCCCCGTCTACCACCACACTCCACGGTTCGGTCTTCAGCGATCCGGCATTCGCCGCCGGGTCACCCTTGTCGGTGCCGAACTCATAGAAGTTGTTGTAGTGGGTCGCGTCCTTATAGGGCGTGATCGCCTCATCCTTGACGTTCACGGCCCCCCATTTAATAGAAGGCTGCTTCTCGGCAAACCAGACGGGTGCATGTCCGGGCTCGACATCGGCATAACGGGCCGCCTCTTCAGCACTGGCCCAACGCGGCAGACTGCTCACAGCCAGACCGGCCGCCGTAGCACCGAGCAATTGTCGGCGAGAGAGATAAATGGATTCAGGCGTGACGTCCGACTCGTGGCAGTCGGACGCTTTGGGGAATTTGATCAGCATGACAACTCCGCAGCTTTGGAGGACAGATGCACCCATAGACTGCGGAGTATGAGGGAAATTACATCACTCGACGTTTTTGTGGCGACGAAGATGCAACAGGTATTGCACTGGGCCCGAGGCTGCATAGGCAAGGAACACCAACAGCAGAATCCGCGGAGGATCACTGAACACCACGGCGAATACCAGCACCACCGCCAGAATCGCAACAAATGGCACGCGCCCTTTCAGATCCAGCTCCTTGAAGCTGTTGTACTTGATGTTGCTGACCATCAGCATGCCGGCAGCCGCTACCATCAATGCAACCAGGAACGACATCTTCGAACCCTGGATTCCGTAGTCGCTGAATGCCCAGACAATCCCCGCCACCACACCGGCAGCTGCCGGGCTGGCCAGGCCGATGAAGTAGCGCTTGTCGGCAGTGCCGACCTGAGTGTTGAAGCGAGCCAGACGCAACGCCGCACCCGCCACATAGATGAAGGCGACCATCCAGCCGACCTTGCCCATGTCACCCAGGGCCCAGCCGAATGCCAGCAATGCCGGCGCGACGCCAAAGGCAACCATGTCCGACAGCGAGTCGTACTCGGCACCGAATGCACTTTGTGTATTGGTCATGCGTGCCACGCGGCCGTCGAGACCATCGAGCACCATGGCGACGAAGATCGCGATGGCCGCGAAGGCGAAGTACTTGCTCGCATTCGCCGAATCCCCGGCGCTCAAGGCGGCCTGGGCACTCATCGAATTGATGATGGAATAAAACCCCGCGAACAGGTTCGCAGTGGTGAACAGGTTCGGCAGCAGATAGATACCACGATGCCGGACTTTACGACCTTCTGCGTCATGCCCTTCTTCGACATGTTCATCGATGGGCAGCAGGCTTTCGGCGTCTGAAGCCTGGTTCGGCTCTTCGGGACGTTCGCTCATGGACGTTACCTTGCAACGGATTGGACATTTTCGACAGGTGTCTGGGACGACGGTTCGGCCACAAACGATGCAGCTTTATACCAGAACCGCCCGCCCATACGAAAAAACGCGGCCGAGGCCGCGTTTTTTTCTTACAAGGGTCGAAGACTTAGTTTTTGGCTTTGTCGACGATCTTGTTGGCACCGATCCACGGCATCATGGAGCGCAGTTGCTCGCCGATGATTTCGATACCGTGAGCGGCGTTGTTACGACGCTTGGCGGTCATCGAAGGGTAGCCGGTTGCGCCTTCGCTGATGAACATTTTGGCGTATTCGCCATCCTGAATACGTTTCAGGGCGTTGCGCATGGCCTGACGGGATTCGGCGTTGATCACTTCCGGACCAGTCACGTACTCGCCGTATTCAGCATTGTTGGAGATCGAGTAGTTCATGTTGGCGATACCGCCTTCGTACATGAGGTCAACGATCAGTTTCAGTTCGTGCAGGCACTCGAAGTAGGCCATTTCCGGCGCGTAGCCAGCTTCAACCAGAGTTTCGAAACCGGCTTTTACCAGTTCAACGGTACCGCCGCACAGAACGGCTTGTTCGCCGAACAGGTCGGTTTCGGTCTCGTCCTTGAAGGTGGTTTCGATGATGCCGGTACGACCGCCACCCACGCCGGCGGCGTAGGACAGCGCAACGTTCTTGGCGTTGCCCGAAGCGTCCTGATAGATCGCGATCAGGTCAGGGATACCGCCGCCTTTCACGAATTCGGAACGTACGGTGTGGCCCGGGGCTTTCGGCGCGATCATGATAACGTCGAGGTCAGCACGCGGAACAACCTGGTTGTAGTGGATCGCGAAGCCGTGGGAGAAGGCCAGGGTGGCGCCTTTCTTGATGTTCGGCTCGATTTCGTTCTTGTACAGCTGGGACTGGAACTCGTCCGGGGTCAGGATCATGACCAGGTCGGCGCCGGCAACAGCGGCAGCCACGTCGGTCACTTTCAGGCCGTGGGCTTCTGCCTTGGCAACGGTGGCCGAACCTTTACGCAGACCGACGGTAACGTCGACACCGGAGTCTTTCAGGTTGCACGCTTGAGCGTGGCCCTGGGAGCCGTAACCGATGATGGCAACTTTCTTGCCCTGGATGATCGACAGGTCGCAGTCTTTATCGTAGAAAACTTTCATGAATTTCCCCTTTATATCCAGGCCGTTCAGGCCATTCGCTAATTTGGTTTAGATGCTGAGTACTTTGTCGCCGCGGGCAATACCGGTGACGCCACTACGGACGGTTTCCAGAATCGATGCGGTGCCGATGGACTGAATGAAGCTGTCGAGCTTGTCGCTGGTACCGGTCAGTTGAACGGTATACACGCTGGCGCTGACGTCGACGATCTGTCCACGGTAGATATCGGTGGTGCGTTTGATCTCGGCGCGCTGGGCGCCAGTGGCCTTGACCTTGACCAGCATCAGCTCGCGCTCGATGTGAGCACTTTCCGACAGGTCCACCAGCTTGACCACTTCGATCAGCTTGTTCAGGTTTTTGGTGATCTGCTCGATGATTTCATCGTGGCCGACAGTGGTCAGCGTCAGACGCGACAGGGTCGGGTCTTCGGTTGGCGCCACGGTCAGGCTTTCGATGTTGTAGTTGCGCTGCGAGAACAGGCCGACTACGCGAGACAAAGCACCGGGTTCGTTTTCCAGAAGCAAGGAAATAATGTGCCGCATGATTAGGTACGCTCCGTCTTGCTCAGCCACATATCGCGCATCGAGCCGTCTTTGATCTGCATCGGGTAGACGTGCTCGCTGGTGTCGACCGAAATGTCGATCACGACCAGGCGATCCTTCAGGGCGAACGCTTCTTCCATCTTCGACTTCAAATCTTTCGATTCGGTGATGCGCACGCCGACGTGACCATAGGCTTCGGCCAGCTTGACGAAATCAGGCAGCGACTCCATGTACGAATGCGAGTGACGGCTGCCGTAGCTCATGTCCTGCCACTGACGCACCATGCCCAGAACACCGTTGTTCAAGATCACGATCTTGACCGGCAAACCGTATTGCAGGCAGGTCGACAGCTCCTGGATGTTCATCTGGATGCTGCCTTCACCGGTGACGCAGGCAACGTCAGACTCAGGGAAGCTCAAGGCGATACCCATTGCGGCCGGCAGACCAAAGCCCATCGTGCCCAGGCCACCGGAGTTGATCCAGCGGTTCGGCTTGTTGAACTTGTAGTACTGCGCAGCAAACATCTGGTGCTGGCCCACGTCGGAGGTCACAAAGGCGTCGCCCTTGGTCACTTCGCACAGGGTTTCGATCACGGTCTGTGGCTTGATCTTGCTGCCGTCACCCTTGTCGTAAGGGAACAGGCCACGATCACCGCGCCATTCATCAACCTGCTTCCACCAGCTGGTCACCGCTTCCTTGTTCGGGGTTTCGCCGATTTCCTTGAGGATTGCGACCATTTCTGTCAGGACGCTCTCCACCGGGCCAACGATTGGCACGTCGGCCTTGATGGTCTTGGAAATCGAAGCCGGGTCGATGTCGATGTGAATGATCTTGGCGTTCGGGCAGAACTTCGGCGCGCCGTTGATCACGCGATCATCGAAACGCGCACCGACAGCCAGGATCACGTCGGCATGGTGCATCGCCAGGTTGGCGGTGTAGCTGCCGTGCATGCCGAGCATGCCGATGAACTGACGGTCAGTGCCAGGGTAGCCACCCAGGCCCATCAAGGTATTGGTAACCGGCAGATTGAGCATTTGCGCCAGTTCGGTCAGCGGCGCGGAGCCGTTGCCCAGAATCACGCCACCGCCGGAGTACAGCACGGGACGCTTGGCCGCCAGGAGCATTTCTGCCGCCTTGCGGATTTGCCCGGAGTGACCGCGAACGGCCGGGCTGTAGGAACGCAGCTTGGCTTTCTTCGGGAAGATGTATTCGAACTTCTCGGCCGGGTTGGTCATGTCTTTCGGGATATCGACCACGACCGGGCCCGGACGACCGGATTGCGCCAGGTAGAAGGCTTTCTTCATGACTTCCGGGATTTCGGACGCGTGCTTGATCATGAAGCTGTGCTTCACGATCGGCCGGGAGATACCGATCATGTCGGTTTCCTGGAACGCGTCGGTGCCGACCATGGTGCTTGGCACCTGACCGGAAATGATCACCATCGGAATCGAGTCCATGTAGGCCGTGGCAATACCGGTGATGGCGTTTGTGGCGCCTGGACCGGAAGTCACCAATACCACGCCGGCTTTACCGGTGGCACGGGCGTAGCCGTCAGCCATATGGGTAGCCGCTTGTTCGTGACGAACCAGGATGTGGGTCACTTCCGGTTCTTTGAACAGGGCATCGTAAACATGAAGGAGAGCACCACCCGGGTACCCGTAGATATATTTGACGCCTTCGTCACGCAAGAAGCGGACGAGCATCTCACCGCCAGATAAAAGCTCCACGTTGTTCACCTCTAAAACGCCAGAATACCGTCCACAAAAAGGCGAACGGGTCTTAATAGGTTTACTTCTCGGCAGAGCATGAGCGACGGTGGTCGCCGACTACGTCAGCACTGACTGAGCAAGTATTGGGATCGTCCCAAGTGTTGCGGGCCTTTCCCACCCAGCGCGAGGTAACGCGTTGCGGGTGTAACAGGTCGACGCGGATATGCGCCTCATGATCTGCCGAGAGGGTCTGCTTCTGGCAGTCCCTGTACAGCGGACTTTGGATTCTTCTGTTTCGCCCTCTCCAAGTCAAGCCGTCAATGTGCTTAATTGTGGGTAAGCACATGAGAACGCAAGAAAAAACCTGAAAAGCGCTACTCTGTTAGCGTCAATTGCGCAATTTTGCCAAGGAATCAGCATGCGAACGCTCCTCGTCATACTGCTGATCGGCCTCAGCCCCTGGTGCATGGCCGGTCAGATCTACAAATGGGTCGATGCCCAAGGTGTCACGCACTTCGATGCGCAGCCGCCGCAGGGGCAATCGGCGACCACTATGCAAACGCCGCCCTCGCCCGCTCCGCGCCCCGCCGCAATACCCGGCAGCGGCCCACTGGGCGATCAGAAAGCCATCGACGACAAGGTCAAGAAACAGGTCGCCGAGCAACAGGCTCAGCTCAAGTCCTTCTGTGAACAGGCGCGCACGAACCTGGCGCAGTTGCAGAACAATCCGCGCCTGAGGGAAGAAACCGAGGGAGAGTTCCGTCGGCTGAGCGATACACAACGTCAGGAGCGTATCGCAGAGACGCAAAAACAGATCGCCGAAAACTGCCAGTGATCACTGGCAGCCGGCCGTTCAGCGCGAAGCAGTGATCAGCAGGTCGAACTCTTTGAGCAACACCTGTAACTGACGGTCCTTGCCCTGCAGATTACGTTGGGCGAAGACCATTTCAGCCATTTCCTGAATGCCCGAGGCATTGGGCAATGGCAGGTTCTGTTCGAGGATCATCTTCATCCGCGGCAGGAAGATCCATTGCAGCCACTGCTCGAAATCGAGGGTGTCGACCGAGAACGGTTCGACACTGCTCAAGGCTTCGACCGAAGGCTGGACATCATCCCACCAGCCCTGGGCACGCAGTTCGCGCTCGATCAACAACAGTTGATCGGCGACTTTCGAAAAGCGAGCGTCCATCACAGCGAAACCTTGGCCTTCTGACGGGCCAGTGCGGCGCCGGCGGAATCACCTTGTTTCTCACGGGCCTGAGCGATCAGTTCCCACAGGCTGGCCTGCAAGTCCGGACGACCATTGGCCATGGTCAGCGCACGGCGAGCGGTTTGCTCGGCTTGCGGGGCATCGCCTTGCGCCATGCGCACTTGTGCCAGGCGGTAAAGCACTTGCGGCTCACGCGGAGCTACGCGTTGGGCGCGCTCAAGGCTGGAGGACGCGCCGTTGAGGTCGCCGCCGGCCTGCTGTTGCTGCGCCGTGCTCAGCAAGGCGAGCACAGGACCGTCCAGTTGCTCGTCGGCAGACAGACCGCCGCCGCTGCTGCTGGCCGAAGGAATGCCGCTCGGCGTCGAAGGCATGCTGTAGCTGCCGGAGCTGATCGGTGCCGATTCGACCGGCGAAGGGTTGTATGGCCCCGATGTGATACCGCCGGACGCCGGGCCGGGAACGATCGGCGAGCTGCTGATCGGTGCCGAAGCCGCAGCGCCACCAGGAACCATGACCACCACACCGGTATCGCCTTGCGGGATGGCCTGCGATTGCGCCTGACCCTGCACAGGTCGTTTCACCGTCGTCTTGCGGAAGCCGCCATTGGCCGAAAGACGCTCGCTGTTGGACACGGTAGTGCCGGAATCCACAACCGGAATCGAACCACGCTGTACGGTGGAGCAGCCGCTGAGCAACGCCACGGCGGTCACCGCTGGAATCAACCACTTGTTCACTTGAAACCCTCTTCGCTTAATTCATCCAGCCCTTGACCCAATCCATCACCGACTCACTCGAGGCCGGGCTTTCGCCCGCGCAGGAGGCGCCGGGTGGCGGTTCGCTGCCGCGAATATACGGCATCTGCACGGCGCCCGGACAGTTGGCATCGGAGCCCTGACCAGTGCGCGAATCAACCCACGCCTGCACCACGTTGTCCGGCTGCGGCATGTCCAGTGGCAGCGGATCGGCCTTGCGCATGAAACTGGTCCAGACCTGCAACGCACCGGTGGCACCGGTGAACGGCGTCTTGCCGTTATCGTCGCGGCCGAGCCAGACCACTGCCAGCAGATCCTGGCTGAAACCGGCGAACCAGCTATCCCGCGAATCGTTACTGGTACCGGTCTTGCCGGCCAGTGTCAGGGTCTTGGGCAATACGTTGTAAACCGAGCTGCCGGTACCTTCACGCATCACGCGTTGCATGGCGTTCTGGATCAGGTAGATCGACGCCGGATCGAAACGTTGCTCGATCTGGAACGGATAACGCTTGAGCGGCTCGCCCTCGGCAGTCAGCACACTGCGAATCCCGCGCATCGGCGTATTGAAGCCACCGTTGGCGAGGGTCTGGTACATCGTCGCCACTTCGATCGGCGTCATGCCACCGGCACCCAGCAACATCGACGGGAACGCCGGGAACTCACGGGTCACACCCAGGCGTCCGATGGTCTTGAGGACATTCGGAACACCCACCGCCAGCCCGAGACGCGAGGTCGACAGGTTGTAGGAGTGCGCCAGCCCTTGATAGAGGAACACCGTACCGTGGGAGCGACGATCATAGTTCTGCGGTTTCCAGACCTGGCCGTCTGCACCCTTGATGGAAAGCGGATCATCCGACAGCCAACTGGTCAGCGTGTACTGGCTCGGTTTTTCCAGTGCGGTCAGATAAACCGCAGGCTTGACCAGAGAACCAATCGGTCGCACCGCATCCAGTGCCCGGTTGAACCCGGCATAACTGGCCTGACGGCTGCCAATCATCGCCTGGACTTCACCGGTTTCCGGATTGGTCACGACCATCGCTGCTTCCACATCGTCGGCCCCCTTGCGCCCGGACAGTCGCTTGAAGGTGTCATTCACCGAAGCTTCGGCTTTCATCTGCAGGATCGGATCGAAACTGGTGAAGATCCGCAGACCTTCCTCGGTCAAGTCTTCGTCGCGATAGTCTTCGCGCAACTGGCGTTTGACCAGGTCGATGAAGCCCGGGAACGAGCTGTCGGCCAGCTTGCCGCGCGAGGTCACGCCCAGCGGCATTTTCTTCGCGGCTTCGACCTGCTCGGCGGTGGCGACACCCTGTTGCTCAAGCACGTCGAGCACCAGGTTACGTCGCTCCAGCGCCCGCTCCGGGTTGCGGCGCGGGTTGTAATAGGAAGGGCCCTTGACCATGCCGACCAGCAGCGCGACCTGATGCAGTTTCAGCTCGGACAATGGCTGGCCGAAGAAGAACTGGCTGGCCAGACCGAAACCGTGCACCGCACGCTGGCCATCCTGACCGACGAAGACTTCGTTGAGATAAGCCTCAAGAATTTCCTTCTTGTCGTAATGCAGCTCAAGCAGCATCGCCATCATCGCTTCGGTGAGCTTGCGGGTCAGGCTGCGTTCGTTGGTGAGGTAGAAGTTCTTGACCAGTTGCTGGGTCAGCGTACTGCCGCCCTGGGTCATCTTGCCGCCGGAGGTGTTGACCCAAATGGCCCGGGCAATCGACTTCGGCGACACGCCCCAGTGACTGTAGTAATCCCGGTCTTCCACAGCGACCAAGGTTTCCAGCAGGTACGGCGGCACCTGATCGAGCTTGATCAGAATCCGGTCTTCTAGGTTTTTCGGGTAGATCCCGCCGATCAGCAGCGGCTCCAGACGCACCACCGACAGCTTCGAACCGTTCGTCGCCGAGAGCTCGGCCACGTAGTCGCCGGAGAACCGCACGCGCACCGGCTGCGGTTTCTCCAGGCCTTCGTAGAACTGGAAACCACGGGTGTTCAGATCGACGGTATTACCGTTGACCGCCGCCGCGCCGGGGCCGTTGCTCACGGCTTCGCGGCGATAGCCCAGGGCATCGAGTTCAGTGAGGAAATCGTCCTTGCTCAGTTTCTGTCCGACGAACAGCTCGAGCGGCCGCGCGTATACCTTGGCCGGGATGGTCCAGCGCTTGCCGGAGAACTTCTCCTGCACCACGGCATCGAGGTAAACGGCGAAGCCGGCCAGCACCACAAGGCCGACCAGACTGAGTTTAAGGGCCCAGCCCAACCATGGGCGCAGGCCCCGGGAAGGTGGTTTTTTAGGAGTGCGGGGGGATCGAGTACGAGTCATGGCGGCGGATTATACGCACTTTATTCATACTCAACAGGAGCGCTCCGAGGTTTGCGTCGGGCTGGCGAGCAGCCATAATGGCGGCCTCGAATTCCCCCAGTCTCTGAAGGATCGCCTGTGAGCCAGTCCCTGATCGCCGCCCTGCAAAACCCTGCCCTGTTTGCGCACCCTGTCGAAGGGTTTCAGGTCATCGAAACCCATATCTCGTGGGTCCTGCTCACTGGTCCTTACGCTTATAAAGTGAAGAAACCGGTGAACTTCGGCTTTCTCGACTTCACCAGCCTCGAATCCCGCGAGCACTTCTGCGGCGAAGAGCTACGCCTCAACCAGCGCCTGACCGACGATTTGTATCTGGAAGTGATTCCAGTCACCGGCACTGCCGAAGCCCCGCAACTGGGCGGCGAAGGCCCGGCCATCGAATACGTGCTGAAAATGCGCCAGTTCCCGCAGACCGGCCTGCTGAGCACCCTGCAAGCCAATGGCGAGCTGACCACAACGCACATCGACGAAATGGCCGAGCAGATTGCTCGTTTCCACCTCAGCGCGCCGAAAGTCCCGGCCGAGCATGATGCCGGTACTCCGGAAAGCGTGATGGCGCCGGTTCGCCAGAACTTCGAACAAATCCTGCCATTCCTCAGCGACAAAGCCGATCTGCTGCAACTGGATGCCCTGCAAGCCTGGGCCGAAAGCAGCTTCGAACGCTTGAAGCCGCTGTTCGCCCAGCGCAAGGCACAAGGTTTCACCCGCGAATGCCACGGTGACATTCACCTGGGCAACGCCACGCTGATCGACGGCAAAGTGGTGATCTTCGACTGCATCGAATTCAACGAGCCGTTCCGCTTCACCGACGTCTGGGCCGACACCGGTTTCCTGGCGATGGACCTGGAAGACCGCGGCCTGAAATCCCTGGCCCGTCGCTTCATCAGCCAATACCTGGAACTGACCGGCGACTACCAGGGCCTGGAAGTGTTGAACTTCTACAAGGCTTACCGTGCATTGGTGCGTGCGAAAGTTGCGCTGTTCAGCATGCCTGCCGACGCGACGCCGGTGCAGCGCGCCACCACCCTGCGCCAGTACCGCAACTACGCCAACCTGGCGGAAAGCTACAGCACCATTCCTTCGCGCTTCATGGCGATCACCCACGGCGTATCGGCTGTAGGCAAAAGCCACGTGGCCATGCGTCTGGTCGAGGCGCTGGGCGCAATTCGCCTGCGTTCCGATGTAGAGCGCAAGCGTCTGTTCGGTGAGCAAACCGTCACCAATGATGTTCAGGCCGGTATTTACAGCGCCGATGCCAGCACCGCGACCTATGCTCGTCTGCATGAAATCGCCGAAGTGATCCTGCACGCCGGCTTCCCGGTGGTGATCGATGCCACTTACCTCAAGCGCGAACAACGTGACAGCGCAGCCAAGGTTGCAGAAGCCACCGGCACGCCGTTCCTGATCCTCGACTGCAATGCACCACAAGCGGTGATCGAGAGCTGGTTGGCGATTCGTCAGGCAGACAAGAAGGATCCGTCCGACGCCACACTGGCCGTGATCGAAGCCCAGCAGGCCAATCGTGAAGCCCTGACCCCGGATGAAATCCTGCGCAGCAAACGCGTGCAGACCAACGAATCCGGTACCCTGGATACCGTCGTGGCGCAAATCCGCCAGCGCCTGCCAGGTCTGTAAGAAACTATTTCGGCCGTGAAGCCCTCGCTCGCTTCACGGCCGTCAAATAGTGGCACTATACTGGCGTCATAAAACCAACAGGTGATCTGACATGAGCCAGCCGAAACTTCTCGACACCCCGCTTTATGCCTTGCTGCACAAAGACGACATAACCGGTTTCAACAAAGAACGTCCGAAAGACGGCCCGATCGACATGGTCGGCGGTGATTTTCGTGGCCTCGACCTGCGTGAACTGAACGCTGATGGCGTGGATTTCCGGGACGCCTACTTCCGTTCCGCTGATCTGCGCGGCATCGACTTTCGCAACGCCTCCCTGGAAGGCGCAAGCCTGGCCCACGCGCAGATTTCCGGTGCTTACTTCCCGCCGGAGCTGAGTGCAGACGAAATTCTGATGTCGATGAATTTCGGCACCCGCCTGCGCTATCGCACCCGCTAATCCTGCGAAAGGCTAACCCGTCCAGTGCCCCCGCTTTGCACTGGACTGCGTGCTATTTGTGCTTTCCCGCGTCCTCCATATCCTGATCCTTCAGTGAAAACCTGACGTTTCTTAGAAGCTTTTGCGTCGAATCCGACCAAACAACCACGCTTTTCCTACTGATGGCTACACTCCTGAGATGATCGCCCACGCACCATTCGGCCGTCGCAAGGAGGCTTGATGAATGATGAACTGCAACACCTGAAGAATCTTGGCAAGACGTCGGCGCAATGGCTGCATGCCGTGGGCATCCACAGCGCCTCGGATCTGCGTCGCCTGGGCGCCGTGGATGCCTATCGGGCCGTGCGCACGCGCGGGTTCCGGGCGTCGAAGGTGTTGTTATATGCGATCGAAGGGGCGCTGATGGATGTGCACTGGAACGACATCCCCGCCGAACGCAAGGACGCTCTGAACAAACAGCTCGAAGCCATTTCCTCTCGCCACAAGAACTGACGGGCACCCACCTTCATGTATCTGCTCGGGGAACAATCGGCGCCGGCCGAAGCAATGATCAACCGTTTGCAGAACCTGCCCGGTCAATTTCTACGGGACCTTGCACCGTGCGGGCCCGTGCTGGAGCTGGAAGCCACGGATGATCTGATGGCACGGTTGCCGGGCGATCAACTGTTCCTGCTGATGGATGGCGTCATCAATGGCCGCTTCCGAGGCCGAGCGCTGTTCTATTGGCAAGAAGGTGATCTGGTTGGCCTGCAGCAAGGTCCTGACTGGGCGGATTGCATGCTTTGCTCCGACGGCCCGTTGAGTTTACTGCCCTTCCGTCGACGTGATTTGTTCCAGCATGTGTATTCAGAACCTGCGCGCTCGGAGCAGTTTCTGCACTATCTGTTGGGCCAGATGGCGCTGCTGGCCCATGCGATTGGCGAGCTGAAGCCACGGGAGTTTCGCAGCACCAATGGCTTTAAACGGGTCGAGGCCGGAGAAGTGTTGATCCGCGAAGGCGATCCCGCCGATCACGTGTTCGTGATCATCGAGGGTCACGCGCAAGCGTTCGTCGACGGGCACAAGGTTGGCGAAGTGCCCAGGGACGAGATTTTCGGCGCCATGGCGATATTCACCGGTGAGCCCCGCAACGCAACCGTCGTTACCTGCGAACCGAGCACCGTGATGCTGATTCCAGGCGATCAGTTTCTGAGCATGACCCGCAGCAATCCGAAAATCGCCCACAGCCTGATCGAAAGCATGGCGCGGCGCATCGACCAGCTCAACAAGCAGCTCACGGCAATTGTCCGTCCAAGCTGAAGCCCAGTGTTTTCAGGGCTTTTCAGCCATTCCCCAAACAAAACCGAAGAAATGGAAAAACACTCGTTGACTTGTTAATGAGAATCGCTATGATTATCACAACTGGTCGCGAGATCAGTCGATATTCTGAAAAGCCCTTGGTTCGGACTCTCAGATTATCTCCTCATCAGGCTAATCACGGTTATTTGACCCGGTTTTTCCGGGTCTTTTTTTGCCCGCAAGAAAGTCATTGGCCGAACTGTTTGCGCATCTCGGCACAGTAATCCGGTTTCGGCGTAGCCGGTGTGAACCAGACATAATCGGCCATGGCCGCCGTGACCTCGCTGCCCTGCTCCGCCAGCATCAATACCACCGGTGCTTCGGGCGCGCCCAGATCCGCCACATGCAGCGGCACACCCACATCCTTGCGCGCATGGAACGCACCAGCGAACAACAACGCCGGCGCAGGCGCTGCCAACAATCTTGTCGCCATCCGCCGATCCCGTTGCTGCTGTACCGCCAGCATCGCCGGCATCTGCGACTGAGGTAGCAAGCCACAGTGAGAATCGCTGATCTGCCCGGCCAATTCGTCTTTCACCGACTCGGCGTTACTGCGTTCCCCTTGCAGGACCGGAGGCTGACGATAGAACGCACGAATTTCACTGTTATCGAGATTCGCCGCCAGCAGCGGATACGGTTGCGTGAAAGCAAACCGGACAATTGGCCCATACAGATTCCAGTCCCAACCGTCCTGCCACGCCAGCTCGACCGGAAGATCAACGGGAGGCTTTGGCGCACGCCGCACACCATCAACCCGCGATTGTTGATCGGGGGTCAGCATTTCCAGCAAGAGGCTACCCTGTGGGCGCTTTTCGCCCAGACTCTGCAGCAGCCACAATTGCACGGCATGGTGATCGGCATTGTCGTGCTGCTCACCGACGATCACCCGCGCCGGCTCGGCCAGACGCGTCAGCAACTCTCGCGGGGTAATCAGTGCTCCGCTACGCAGGTCGCGAATCTCGCCAGTGACCGGTGGCGGCGCCACATGCTGGCAGCCGCCAAGCAACAACACCGCAAACAGCAAAATCCCACGCATGCTTTCACCTCGATGACGAAATCAGCGGGCGATGATCAGCGGATGCCCGCGCTCCGGGTGTGGCTGCACCAACACCTCCAGTCCGAATACTGCCTTGAGCGACTCCGGACGCAATACCTGCTGCGGCGTGTCCAGCGCCACCGGGCGCCCACCTTCAAGCAGCAAGATGCGATCACAATAGCGCGCCGCCAGGTTCAGATCATGCAGGATCACCATCACCGCCGCGCCGCGATCGGCAAACTCGCGCACGGCTTGCAGCGTAGTGTGTTGATGCAGCGGATCAAGCATCGAAGTCGGCTCGTCCAACAACAAGGTCTGCCCGGCCTGCCCCGGCCACAACTGAGCCAGCACGCGTGCCAGGTGTACGCGCTGACGCTCGCCACCGGACAAGGCAAGATAACTGCGCCCGCTCAAATGCTCGGCATCAGCGGCCGCCAATGCGTCAGCGACGATCTCGTCATCGCGCACTCTGCCGGTCTGATAAGGTAAACGCCCCATCCCGACCACCTCTTCGACGCGAAAGGCGAAATCCAGCGTCGACACCTGGGGCAATACCGCCAGCCGCTGAGCGCGCTGACTGCCACTCCAATGACTCAAGGCTTCGCCGTCGAGAGAAACGCTGCCTTCACTGGGCGTCAGTTCCCCACACAACGCCCCGAGCAACGTGCTCTTGCCGGCACCGTTGGGGCCGAGCACGCCGAGCACCTCACCCGGCTCCAGTTGCAGGCTGACATTAGCCAATACCGTCTTGCGGCCACGACGGATGTGCAGATTGTGCGCACGCAACATCAGGCACGTCCTCGCAACAACAGATAAAGGAAGAACGGTGCGCCGATGAATGCGGTGACGATACCGATCGGCAACTCTGCCGGCGCCAGTGCCAGCCGCGCCACCAGATCCGCCAGCAACAGCAGACTGGCCCCAGCCAGCACCGACGCGGGCAACAACACCCGATGATCCGGCCCGGCGAGCAAACGCACCAGATGCGGCACCACCAGCCCGACAAAGCCGATCATCCCCGCCGCCGCCACCGCAGCACCGACACCCAGCGCCGTGCAGAACACCAATTCACGCTTGAGCCGCTCGACATCGATCCCCAGATGCCCGGCTTCCGATTCCCCAAGCAACAACGCATTCAAAGCCTTCGCCCTGCGCGGTAGCCACAACGCGACGCCGGTACTGATGATCAGCAACGGCCACAACCGCGCATAACTCGCACCGTTGAGGCTGCCAAGGTTCCAGAAAGTCAGGGTTCGCAGGGTGGCATCGTCTGCCAGATAGGTAAAAAGTCCCACTGCCGAACTGGCGAGCGCAGTAAGAGCGATGCCTGCCAGCAACATGGTCGCGACATTGGTCTGCCCGTTGCGACGACCAAGGCGATAGACCAGCGCCGTCACCCCAAGACCGCCGAGAAACGCACACACAGACAGCAGATACGGACCGAACCATTCCGGCAAGCCACCGAAAAACGAACCGCCGACAATCGCCACCGCCGCGCCTAAAGCAGCGCCACTGGATACGCCAACCAACCCGGGATCGGCCAACGGGTTGCGAAACAGGCCCTGCATCGCCACACCGGATAACGCCAGCACGCCGCCAACGGCCAGCCCGAGCAAGGTCCGCGGCAGGCGAATCTGCCCGAGAATCAGCTCAGCCTGCTCCAGCCCGTCCGGAGCAAGCGGCACGCCGATCAGGCGCAATGCCGCGCGCAAGGTATCGAACAGCGGCAGGCTGACCGGCCCCAAAGCCAGCGACAGCCAAATCGCCAACAGACACAGCAGAATCAGGCCGATAAACAAGCCACGGGGTTTGACCAGCTTGGTCATTGGCCGCTCTGGGTCGGGTAGAAACCGTCAGACAGGGTTTTCAAAGCAGCAGGCAAACGCGGCCCGAGCCCGCCGACCAGCAGTGTCGGGTCCAGCTCCAGTACCCGTCCGGATTTGGCCGCACGACTGGAATTGAGGATCGGGTTTTCCTTGAACAATGCCGCTTTCGCCGCTTCGCCGGTCAGTGCGCGGTCAGCGAACACCAGCACTTCCGGGTCGAGCCCGGCCAGGGATTCCACGGAAAATGGCTTGTAGCCGGTGTGAGTGGCCAGGTTGTGTCCGCCCGCCTGTTGCAGCATCCAGTCGGCAGCAGTGTCCTTGCCGGCAATCAATGGTTTGCCGCCGGCATGTCCGAGCAGCAACAACACACCCGGCGCTTTCTGTTTCGACTGCACCGCCACTACGCGCGCCTTCTGTGCGTCGAGTTGTTGTTGATAACTTTGCAGCAGCTGAGTCGCCTGAGTCTCGGCGCCCAGCAACCGGCCCAGATGGGTGACGTTTTTCTCTAGCGTCGGCAGGTCCGGCTGAGCGGAGAACAACTCCACCTGAACCTTGGCACCGCGAACCTGCGAGATCACCGGCGGTGGGCCCATTTCTTCGGTGCCGATCAGGATGTCCGGGCGCAGGCTGAGGATACCTTCCGCCGACAGACTGCGCTGATAACCGATGCTCGGCAGCGACTTGAGGGCCTCGGGATGTTGGCTGGTGGTGTCGACACCCACCAGTTTCGCCTCACCGCCCAACGCACTCACCCATTCCGACAACGCACCGCCGGCACTGACCCAGCGTTGCGGCAATTGGGCCGCTGCAGCCTGGTGGCTGACCAAAAGTCCGACACACAGCACGGCAACGCGGGTACTCAGGCGCATAGACAGCTTCCTTTATAGGATTTTCCCGGACATCGGGGCGGCAGGCCAAGTATCCTCGGCAGCGGCCACCGCGCGGCGGACGAAGGCGGCCATTTGATAATTGTTTGCATTTAAACGTCAAGCTCGGACATATCCGGACACGAGCTGACACTTGAGGATAGCCATGAAGTTTCTGTGCACGAGCGTCGATCTGGTCGAAGCCACCAGCCGCGGGTTCGAGATCGACGGCAACAAACTGTTCGCCGTGCGCCGGGCCGGCAAGGCGTACGTCTATTTCAACCGTTGCCCGCATCGGGGCGTCGGGCTGGAATGGCAACCCGACCAGTTTCTCGACCCGAGCAACAGCCTGATCCAGTGCGCCACACACGGCGCACTTTTCCTGATCGAGGGCGGTGAATGCGTGGCTGGCCCTTGCGCAGGGCAATCGCTGACAGCCATCGATTGCCGTGAAGATGCCCAAGGGCTGTGGGTCGACGTTTAACTGTCGAGCAACACATCCAGCCGACGATCGATCAACATTTCCTCATGGCTTAACCGCACACCATAAGCCAGCACCTCGACGCCGGACGCCACCGCCTCGCGCAAGGCATCGGCGTAGGCAGCGTCGATTTCCACGGCCGGGCGTACCGCTTCGATACCCGTCAGATTCACACAGTACAGCTGCACTGCCCGGATCCCGTCGCGCGCCAGATGCGCCAGTTCACGCAAGTGCTTGGCGCCCCGCTCGGTCACCGCATCGGGAAAGGCCGCCACCGCCGTACTGTCGAAACCCAGCGTGACACTTTTCACTTCCACGTACGCCGGCCCGGTCGGGTATTCGAGGCGGAAGTCGATGCGGCTTTTTTCCTGTCCGTAGGCCACTTCGCGTTTCAGCGCGGTAAAACCGTTCAACTCGCTGATGACACCGGCCTGCAAAGCCTCTTCGACCAGCGCATTGGCGCGCCCGGTGTTCACGCAGAAAAACCGCCCCTGCGGGGTTTCGCCGATTTCCCAGGTGCCGGGCAGCTTGCGCTTGGGGTCATTGGAGCGACTGAACCAGACCTGCCCGCCTTCGACCTGACAATTGAGCATCGAGCCAGTGTTCGGGCAATGAATAGTCAGTAACTCGCCGCCAACGGTTTCGATGTCAGCGAGAAAGCGCTTGTAACGGCGGATCAACCGGCCTTCTTCAAGAGGGGGATGAAAGCGCATCAGCCTTGCCAGCTCTTCAAGCCGCGACCAATGCGTTCCACTGCTTCCTGTAGGCGAGGGAGGTTTTGCGTGTAGGCGAAGCGCACATGATGACTGGCCTGATAGCGACCGAAATCCAGCCCCGGGGTAAACGCCACGTGCTCGGTTTCAAGGAAATGCCGGCAGAACGCGAAGGCATCACCGCCGAACTTGCTGATATCGGCATACAAGTAGAACGCACCTTCCGGTTCCACGGCGATATTGAATCCCAACTCCCGCAATGCTGGCAGCAGGAAATCGCGGCGACGGCCGAATTCGGCACGGCGCTCCTCGAGAATCGCAATGGTGTCCGGCTCGAAACAGGCCAGCGCCGCATGCTGGGCCATGCTCGGGGCGCTGATGTAAAGGTTCTGCGCGAGCTTTTCCAGCTCGCTGACCGCCGCATCCGGCGCCACCAGCCAGCCGAGACGCCAACCGGTCATGCCGAAATATTTGGAGAAACTGTTGAGGACAAACGCGCTGTCGTCGACTTCCAGCACACTGGCGGCATCGGTGCCGTAAGTCAGGCCGTGGTAGATCTCGTCCACCACCAGATGCCCGTGTCGCGCCTTGATGGCTGTGGATAACTCCGCCAGCTCATCGCGGGTCAGAATCGTGCCGGTCGGGTTGGCCGGTGAAGCGACCAGTGCGCCGACACTGTCGTGATCCCAGTGGCGCTCCACCAGATCAGGCGTCAGTTGATAGCGAACGTCCGGCCCGACAGGAACGAGCTGCGCCGCGCCTTCGACCAGTCGTAAAAAGTGCCGGTTGCAAGGATAGCCGGGGTCGGCCAGCAGCCAGTGCTTGCCCGGGTCCACCAGCAGCGCGCTGGCCAGCAGCAGCGCCCCGGAGCCACCCGGCGTGATCAGTATCCGCCGCGGATCGATATTCAGACCATAACGGGTCTGGTAGAAGCCGGAAATCGCTTCGCGCAGCTCGGGAATGCCCCGGGCGGCGGTGTAGCGGGTCTTGCCCGCCGTCAGCGCAGCCTGGCCGGCGCGGATGATCGGCTCGGCGGTCGTGAAGTCCGGTTCGCCGATTTCCAGGTGGATCACGTCATGGCCGGCGGCCTGCAATTCATTGGCCCGCGCCAGCAACGCCATCACATGGAACGGTTCGATCGCACGACTGCGCGCACTGTAGGGCTGAGCCATTGGCCTTCCTTCAACGAGTGAAAAGAAACGATTCTACCCATCTGCCGGAACGAGCGAGAACCCGCAGCGGTCACAGCCTCAAGAACGCTGGACTGTAACAAGGCAAACGTACGCTCCAGGATTGACTAAAATCAGTGATTGTCAGGTCTCCAGCACCACCAGACATGGCTTGGCAAACATTTGCAGGCACCACCGGCCGCGGGCTCGACATCCGGGAGTAGCGCGGGCCGAATTGATCTGGTAAGTTCGCCCGCTTGCAGCCGCAGGGCCGGCAGGTGTCGGTGATGGAGCAATCCTGCGCAATGGATTACAAGAGTAGAGGCGGTCCATTTCATGCCCACCCAAGCAAAGCAACAGCAGCAACAGGCGATCAGCGGTTTCGAACCTTACGTTCCGGCCGAAGGCGAAGAGTACATGGGCAAGCCCATGCGCGCGCACTTCACCAAGATCCTGACCAAGTGGAAACTGGACTTGATGCAGGAAGTCGACCGCACTGTTGATCACATGAAAGACGAAGCAGCCAACTTCCCTGATCCGGCCGACCGTGCCAGCCAGGAAGAAGAATTCGCCCTTGAGCTGCGTGCCCGCGACCGCGAGCGCAAACTGATCAAGAAGATCGACAAGACGCTGCAGTTGATCGAAGACGAAGAGTACGGCTGGTGTGATTCCTGCGGCATCGAGATCGGCGTCAAGCGCCTCGAAGCCCGTCCGACCGCCGACATGTGCGTCGACTGCAAGAACCTTGCGGAAATCAAGGAAAAGCAGGTCGGCAAGTAATCCCGACCTGAACGAGAAACGGAGCGTGCGAACGCTCCGTTTTTGTTTCTGCCGTTTTTTACTCTTCAAGTAACATCGCCCTCATGACTGCCAACACCTCCCCCGCCTACATCGGCCGCTTCGCCCCGACGCCCAGTGGACACCTGCACTTCGGCTCACTGGTGGCTGCGCTGGCTTCTTACCTGGATGCCCGCTCGGTGAATGGCCGCTGGCTGATGCGCATGGAAGATCTCGATCCGCCCCGGGAAGAGCCGGGGGCGCAGGCAGCGATTCTCAAGGCCCTGGAAAGCTACGGTTTCGAATGGGACGGCGAAATGGTCCGTCAGAGCGAGCGGCATGAGGCCTACGCCCAAGTGCTCGACAGCCTGTTCAATCACGGCCTGGCCTACGCCTGCACCTGCTCGCGCAAACAACTGGAGCCGTACCACGGCATTTATCCGGGACTGTGTCGCAATGCCGGTCATGGCCAGGAAGGCGCCGCGATCCGCCTGCGTGTGCCGGAACTGGAATATCACTTCATCGACCGGGTGCAGGGCGAGTACCGCCAGCACCTGGGCCGCGACGTGGGTGATTTCGTGATCCGCCGCCGCGATGGCCTCTACGCCTATCAACTGGCGGTGGTGCTGGACGATGCGTGGCAGGGCATCACCGACATCGTGCGCGGCGCCGATCTGCTCGACTCGACGCCGCGCCAGCTCTACCTGCAAGAACTGCTGGGCCTGCGCCAGCCGCGTTATCTGCACCTGCCGCTGATTACCCAACCGGACGGCAACAAGCTCGGCAAGTCCTACCGCTCGCCACCGCTGGAAGCCGATCAGGCCACGCCATTGTTGCTGAGAGCCTTACGTGCGCTGGGGCAAGAGCCGGGACCTGAGCTGGCCCACGCCTCGCCGCAGGAGCTGCTGAAATGGGGCAGCGCCCACTGGGATGCTTCGAAAATCCCGCGCACACTGACCCTGCCCGAAGCGCAACTGCTGTGACGACACTTGCAGTGGCGCGCCCATCCGTTACCATCGCCGCACGTTTTCGGGCACGCGCATAAAAAAGAGAGGCCGGGATGTACATCTATCGCTTGGTCCTGCTTCTGGTCGTGGGGATCTACCTGTTTTCTCCCGCCATCATGGATTGGTGGATCGACGCCACGGGCGCCTGGTATCGCCCTTATCTGCTCTGGCTGATCCTGATCGTCGTGACCTTCATCCTGCAGAGCCAAAAAGATGCCGATGAGCTTTAGCCTGACCCAGATGCTGCTGATCAGCGCCGCCTACCTGGCCGCGCTGTTCGGAGTGGCGTGGATCAGTGAACGGGGCATGATCCCGCGGGCGATCATTCGCCATCCGCTGACCTATACCCTGTCGCTGGGGGTCTACGCCAGTGCGTGGGCGTTCTACGGCACGGTCGGGCTGGCCTATCAGTACGGTTACGGTTTTCTGTCCAGTTATCTCGGGGTGTCCGGCGCGTTTCTGCTGGCGCCGGTGCTGCTGTATCCGATCCTAAAGATCACCCGCACCTATCAACTGTCGTCGCTGGCGGACTTGTTCGCCTTCCGTTTCCGCAGCACCTGGGCTGGCGCGCTGACCACGATTTTCATGCTGATCGGCGTACTGCCATTGCTGGCCCTGCAGATTCAGGCCGTGGCCGATTCCATCGGCATCCTCACCGGCGAGCCGGTGCAGAATCGCGTGGCCCTGGCGTTCTGCGCACTGATCATCCTGTTCACGATCTTCTTCGGCTCGCGCCATATCGCCACCCGTGAAAAACACGAAGGACTGGTGTTCGCGATTGCCTTCGAATCGGTCATCAAACTGGCCGCTCTCGGCGGCGTCGGCCTCTATGCCCTGTACGGTGTATTCGACGGCCCGCAACAGCTAGAACTTTGGCTATTGCAGAACCAGACCGCCCTCGCCGCCCTGCACACGCCCCTGCAGGAAGGCCCGTGGCGCACGTTGCTGCTGGTGTTCTTCGCCTCGGCGATCGTGATGCCGCACATGTATCACATGACCTTCACCGAAAACCTCAACCCGCGCTCGCTGGTCAGCGCGAGCTGGGGCCTGCCGCTGTTCCTGCTGCTGATGAGCCTGGCAGTGCCGCTGATTCTGTGGGCCGGCCTGAAACTCGGGGCCACCACCAATCCGGAATACTTCACCCTCGGCATCGGCATCGCCGCCAACAGCAAGTCGCTGGCGTTGCTGGCGTATGTCGGCGGCCTGTCGGCGGCCAGCGGTCTGATCATCGTCTCCACGCTGGCGTTGTCGGGCATGGCCCTGAATCACCTGGTGCTGCCGCTCTACCAGCCACCGGCCGAAGGCAATATCTATCGCTGGCTGAAATGGACCCGCCGCGCGTTGATCGTCGCGATCATCATGGCCGGTTTCTGCTTCTACCTGATGCTCGGCGCGGAACAGGATCTGGCCAACCTCGGCATCGTCGCCTTCGTCGCGACCCTGCAATTCCTGCCCGGCGTGCTGTCGGTACTGTACTGGCCGACCGCCAACCGTCGGGGTTTCATCGCCGGGCTGCTGGCGGGGATCCTGGTGTGGGTGGTGACCATGCTGCTGCCGCTGGTCGGCAATCTGCAGGGTTTCTACATTCCGTTGCTGAACATGATCTACGTGCTGGACGACACCAGTTGGCACATGGCGGCTATTGCGTCGCTGGCGGCCAACGTCCTGATGTTCACTTTGATTTCGCTGTTCACCAATGCCAGCCCTGAAGAGGTCAGCGCCGCCGAAGCCTGCGCGGTGGATAACGTGCGGCGCCCGCAACGCCGGGAACTGCATGCCGCCTCGCCGCAGGAATTCGCCACGCAACTGGCCAAGCCCCTCGGCGCCAAGGCTGCGCAAAAGGAAGTCGAACAGGCCCTGCGCGACCTCTATCTGCCTTTCGATGAACGCCGCCCTTACGCCTTGCGTCGCTTGCGTGACCGGATCGAAGCCAACCTGTCCGGCCTGATGGGCCCGAGCGTCGCCCAGGACATGGTGGAAACCTTCCTGCCGTACAAGGCCGGCGGCGAAAACTACGTCACCGAAGACATCCACTTCATTGAAAGCCGCCTCGAGGACTACCACTCGCGCCTCACCGGTCTGGCCGCCGAACTTGACGCCCTGCGTCGCTACCACCGCCAGACCCTGCAGGAACTGCCGATGGGCGTCTGCTCGCTGGCCAAAGATCAGGAGATCCTGATGTGGAACAAGGCCATGGAAGAGCTGACCGGGATCGCCGCGCAACGAGTCGTCGGCTCGCGCCTGAGCACCATCGCCAATCCGTGGAAAGAATTGCTGCAAGGCTTCATCAACCTGCCCGACGAACACTTGCACAAGCAGCATCTGGCACTCGACGGCCAGACCCGTTGGCTGAACCTGCACAAAGCGGCGATCGACGAGCCACTGGCACCGGGTAACAGCGGCCTCGTGCTGTTGGTGGAAGACCTGACCGAAACCCAGATGCTCGAAGACAAACTGGTGCATTCCGAGCGTCTGGCCAGCATCGGTCGACTCGCGGCCGGCGTGGCCCATGAAATCGGCAACCCGATCACCGGCATTGCCTGTCTTGCGCAAAACCTGCGCGAAGAACGCGAAGAAGATGGCGAACTGACGGAAATCAGCGGCCAGATCCTTGAGCAGACCAAACGCGTGTCACGCATCGTCCAGTCGCTGATGAGCTTCGCCCACGCCGGCAGCCATCAGCACAGCGACGAGCCCGTCTGTCTGGCGGAGGTGGCGCAGGATGCCATTGGTCTGCTGGCCCTGAACCGGCGCAATTTCGAAGTCCAGTTCTACAACCTGTGCGACCCCGATCACTGGGTCGAAGGTGACCCGCAGCGGCTCGCCCAGGTGCTGATCAATCTGCTCTCCAACGCCCGTGATGCCTCGCCTGCCGGCAGTGCGGTGCGGGTCAAGAGCGAAGCCGGCGAACACACAGTCGATCTGATCGTCGAGGACGAAGGCAGCGGCATTCCATCGAGCATCATGGACCGATTGTTCGAACCTTTCTTTACCACCAAGGATCCTGGCGAAGGCACCGGTCTGGGCCTTGCACTGGTCTATTCCATCGTTGAAGAGCATTATGGACAAATCACCATCGACAGCCCGGCTGATGTTCAGAGCCAGCGCGGCACCCGTATCCGGGTGACATTGCCGCGTCATGTCGAAGCGACGTCCGCTGTGAACTGAGACCGTCGAGAGTATCGAATCAATGCCGCACATTTTGATCGTCGAAGACGAAACCATTATCCGCTCCGCCTTGCGCCGCCTGCTGGAACGCAACCAGTACCAGGTCAGCGAAGCCGGTTCAGTGCAGGAAGCACAAGAACGCTTCAGTATTCCCACATTCGATCTGATCGTCAGCGACCTGCGTCTGCCGGGTGCTCCGGGCACCGAGCTGATCAAGCTCGGCCAGGGCACGCCGGTGCTGATCATGACCAGCTACGCCAGCCTGCGTTCGGCGGTCGACTCGATGAAGATGGGCGCGGTGGATTACATCGCCAAGCCTTTCGACCACGATGAAATGCTTCAGGCCGTCGCCCGGATCCTGCGTGATCGCCAGTCGGCGCCGGCTGCCGGCGAAGTCGTTACCGGCAAAACTGCCAACGGCAACGGCAAATCCGCCACAGACAACAGCAACGGCGAGATCGGCATCATCGGCTCCTGCCCACCGATGCAGGACCTTTACGGCAAGATCCGCAAAGTCGCCCCGACTGATTCCAATGTCCTGATCCAGGGCGAGTCCGGCACCGGTAAAGAGCTGGTGGCCCGCGCCCTGCACAATCTGTCGAAACGCGCCAAGGCACCGATGATTTCGGTGAACTGCGCCGCCATTCCGGAAAGCCTGATCGAGTCCGAGCTGTTCGGTCACGAGAAAGGTGCGTTCACCGGTGCCAGCGCAGGGCGCGCCGGTCTGGTGGAAGCGGCGGACGGCGGCACGCTGTTCCTCGACGAGATCGGCGAATTGCCACTGGAAGCACAGGCCCGTCTGTTGCGCGTACTGCAGGAAGGCGAGATTCGCCGGGTCGGTTCGGTGCAGTCGCAGAAGGTCGATGTACGGTTGATCGCCGCGACCCACCGTGACCTCAAGAGCCTGGCAAAAATCGGCCAGTTCCGTGAAGACTTGTATTACCGCCTCCATGTGATCGCGTTGAAGCTGCCGGCCCTGCGCGAGCGTGGCGCCGATGTCAACGAAATCGCCAATGCGTTCCTCGCCCGCCAGAGCGCACGCATCAACCGCACCGACCTGAAATTTGCCGCCGATGCCGAACAGGCGATCCGGCACTATTCCTGGCCGGGTAACGTGCGGGAGCTGGAAAACGCCGTCGAGCGCGCCGTCATCCTGAGCGAAAGCCCGGAAATCTCTGCCGACCTGCTGGGCATCGACATCGAGCTGGGGGATCTGGAGGACGACGAATTCGTCGGCCTGCCGGCGCAACCGGCCGGTAACGCCAGCAACAGCAGCCACGAACCGACCGAAGACCTGTCGCTGGAAGACTACTTCCAGCATTTCGTACTTGAGCACCAGGACCACATGACCGAGACCGAACTGGCGCGCAAACTGGGCGTCAGCCGCAAATGCCTGTGGGAACGCCGCCAGCGCCTGGGCATTCCACGGCGCAAGACCGGGGTCGCCAGCGAGAGCTGAACGTTACCTGTCGAGTGTGCGGGTAACCGTTGAATGTGTGAAAAAACTGTTACCTCAGTCTTTTCACGTAACAGAAGCCGGGGTTATCGGTAACGAAACCCCGGCTTTTTTTCGCCCTGCGAAAACGGTTATATCGACCTAACCCCTTGTTTTATTGGGGTTCGCAAAAGTTGGCACGCCCCCTGCTATATGTTTGGTACAAGAACAATAACAAGCAATGCACAAGACAATAAAAATAAGACGAATCGACTCACGCACAATAAAAACAAGACGGCGAGAGGCGCAGCTAACTGATTCTTTTGGAGAGGCGTTGTATTTGGGGCTTGCCCCACGACCAGGCCGAGAACAACAAAAACTGTCCTAAGACAGAGCCTGTACTGGTTGGATCGAGAGATCACTGCAATTCAGCGACCAAAGCAATCCGTTTGCTCTTGGCTCCCGATTGGGAGGGTCATGAAGGAAAAGCTTCATGGCGAGGGCACTCAACAAAAACAAGAAGCCCGAATCAATAATAAAAAGAGCACGCAACTACTTCTTGGGGAGCTTCGGCTCCCCTTGTAGTTTCTCCCTCCCGGAAAAACCTCCCCTTCTGACGCATCTTCACCCCTCTAGCCTGCGGCCTGCAGCGCAAATCGGCAGCGTCCTACACCATCCCTCGACTAAATGCTAGAATCCCCGCCCATCATGCGGTCATTCTCTGGTATGGCCGAACATTCCTTCAAACAGTGCATCCCATGCTGAAGAAGCTGTTCCAGTCATTCCGAACTCCCCTGCGTCGTACGCAACACATCCGTAGCACGCCTGAAGTCCTCAACAGCGGCCAACATTCGCTGCAGAAGGCGCAATTCAGCCGATACGCGGTCAACATCGTCGAACGTCTGCAGGGCGCCGGCTACCAGGCCTACCTGGTTGGCGGCTGCGTGCGAGACATGCTGCTGGGCATCACGCCCAAAGACTTCGACGTCGCCACCAGCGCCACCCCCGAGCAGGTTCGCGCCGAATTCCGCAATGCGCGGATCATCGGCCGCCGCTTCAAGCTGGTGCACATCCATTTCGGTCGCGAAATCATCGAGGTCGCGACCTTCCGCGCCAACCACCCGCAAAACGAAGACGACGAAGACAGCAACCAGTCCTCGCGCAACGAGAGCGGGCGCATTCTGCGCGATAACGTCTACGGCACGCTGGAAGAAGACGCGCAACGCCGCGACTTCACCATCAACGCCCTGTATTACGATCCGGTCAGTGAGCGCATCCTCGATTACGCCAACGGCGTGCACGACATCCGCAATCATTTGATCCGCCTGATCGGCGACCCGAAGCAGCGCTACCAGGAAGACCCGGTACGGATGCTGCGGGCCGTGCGCTTCGCCGCCAAGCTCAACTTCGGCATCGAGAAACACACCGTCCAGCCGATCCGCGACCTGGCACCGATGCTGCGCGAAATACCGTCGGCCCGCCTGTTCGAGGAGGTGCTCAAGCTGTTCCTCTCGGGCCATGGCGCCATCACCTTCGAGATGCTGGTCGACCTGCAACTGTTCGCGCCGTTGTTCCCGGCCAGCGCCGATGCGCTGGAATACAACCCGGAATACACCCACACACTGATCAGCGAAGCACTGACCAACACCGACCTGCGGATCAAGCAGAACAAACCGGTGACCCCGGCGTTTCTGTTTGCCGCCCTGTTGTGGCCAGCCCTGCCGGCTCGCGTGTTGCGCTTGCAGGAACGTGGCATGCCGCCGATTCCGGCGATGCAGGAAGCCGCCCACGAGCTGATCGCCGAGCAGTGCCAGCGCATTGCAATTCCAAAACGCTTCACCATGCCGATCCGCGAGATCTGGGACATGCAGGAACGCCTGCCCCGCCGCAGCGGCAAACGCGCCGACCTGTTGCTGGACAATCCGCGCTTCCGCGCCGGCTACGACTTCCTGCTGCTGCGTGAAAGCGCCGGCGAGCAGACCGATGGCCTGGGCGAATGGTGGACCGACTATCAGGACGCCAACGACAGCGAGCGTCGCGACATGATCCGCGACCTCAGCGGCAAGAAAGACGGCGCCAGCGGTGCTCCGCGCAAGCGTCGCCGCAGCAGCGGTTCCAAGCGCAAACGCGCCGGTGCACCGAGCGCTACGGGCGAATAAGGCATGGAACGCATCTACATCGGGATGGGCAGCAATCTGGCTGACCCGGCCGAACAACTGCGCAGTGCGGTCGACTCATTGTCACAGCTGCCGAGTACAGCACTGGTCGGTGTCTCTGCCTTTTTCCAGAGCGACTCGCTGCTGCCGGGTCAGCCGCGTTACACCAACGCGGTTGCGGCACTCGACAGCACACTCGCCCCGCTGGAACTGCTCGATGCCCTGCAAGCCATCGAAAACGGCCAGGGTCGCGAACGCCTGGAACGCTGGGGCCCGCGCACGCTGGACCTGGACATCCTGCTGTTCGGTGACCGTCTGATCGATGAGCCGCGCCTGAAAGTCCCGCATTACCACATGCAGGAACGCGCGTTCGTTCTGTATCCCCTGGCCGAACTGGCCCCCGAAGATCTGCGCCTGGCCGATGGCCGCACCCTTGCCGATCTTCTCGCAGCCTGCCCGTTCGTCGGCCTCGAACGCCTTCCCCACCCCTGACATCTATCCCCTGTGGGAGCGGGCTTGCTCGCGAATGCGGTGTATCAGCTCAATAAGATGCTGACTGGCACGACGCATTCGCGAGCAAGCCCGCTCCCACATCGACCTATCCAAATCCCGGTCTTTGTAGGACAAAAACTCCGCAGATCAGGCCCGCCGGCCCGCTGAATCGCATCAGTAACGCCGGTAACACTCCCGTCGTAACAATGCGGTAACACATGCAATTGACTTCCTGAGGCCTCATCACGACTATAGGCGTCCCGCTGCCGCCAACCCGGCATACAAGGGCGCAATCCAGGCCTTATAAGCACGACAAAAGAGCGTGCGCCTGAGTAGATGACGAATCACGCGCGTTACTCGCAGTAGTTTCCAGAGCGCCTGAACGAGGATTTCTTACATGCCAGCCATCACCCTGACCACGCTCCAGAGCCTCAAGCAGAAAGGTGAAAAGATCACCATGCTGACCTGCTATGACGCGACCTTCGCCCACGCCTGCAACGAGGCCGGTGTCGAAGTGCTGCTGGTGGGCGACTCCCTCGGCATGGTCCTGCAAGGTCACGACAGCACCCTGCCGGTGACCATTGCGGAAATGGCCTACCACACCGCCTGCGTCAAGCGCGGCAACACCGACGCCCTCATCCTGGCCGACCTGCCATTCATGGCCAACGCCACCCTTGAACAAACCATGACCAACAGCGCCATGCTGATGCAGGCCGGCGCGCACATGGTCAAGGTCGAAGGTGCGCTGTGGCTGGCGGAGTCGATCCGCCTGCTGGCCGAACGCGGTGTACCGGTCTGCGCCCACATGGGCCTGACCCCGCAAGCCGTGAATATTCTTGGCGGCTATAAAGTGCAGGGCCGCAACGAAAACCAGGCACGCCAGATGCGCGCCGACGCGATCTCCCTGGAGCAGGCCGGCGCGGCCATGCTGCTGCTGGAATGCGTGCCGAGCGAACTGGCGGCCGAAATCACCCAGGCGGTGAAAATCCCGGTGATCGGCATCGGCGCCGGCACCGACACCGACGGTCAGGTCCTGGTCCTGCACGACATGCTCGGCCTGTCGATCAGCGGCCGCGTACCGAAATTCGTGAAGAACTTCATGCAGGGCCAGGACAGCATTCAGTCCGCATTGAAGGCATACGTCAACGAAGTCAAAGCCGCCACTTTTCCTGGGATCGAACACGGATTCTCTGCATGAACACCGTCAAAACCGTACGTGAACTGCGCGCTGCCATGGCGCGCGCCCGCAGTGAAGGCAAGCGCATCGGCTTCGTGCCGACCATGGGCAACCTGCACAGCGGCCACATCGCGCTGATCACTAAAGCCAAGCAGCGAGTGGACTTCGTGGTCGCGAGCATTTTCGTCAACCCGCTGCAGTTCGGCGCCGGCGAAGACCTCGACAAATACCCGCGCACCCTGGCGGCAGATCAGGAAAAACTGCTGGAAGCCGGTTGCTCCCTGCTGTTCGCCCCGACCGTCGAAGAAATGTACCCCGACGGCATGGCCGGGCAGACCCGGGTCAGCGTGCCACAGCTTTCCGAAGGACTGTGCGGCGCCAGCCGTCCGGGGCATTTCGAAGGCGTGGCGACCGTGGTCAGCAAGCTGTTCAACATGGTCCAGCCGGATCTGGCGATCTTCGGTCAGAAGGACTACCAGCAACTGGCCGTGATCCGTGCGCTGGTGCACGACCTGAACATGCCGATCCAGATCATCGGCGAGCCGACCGTCCGTGCCGCCGACGGCCTGGCGCTGTCCTCGCGCAACGGTTTCCTCAGCGAGGAACAACGCGCCGTGGCGCCCGTCGTTTACCGCGCCCTGAGCAGCATTGCCGAGTCGATCAAACAGGGCGAGCGCGACTTCCCGGCCTTGATCCAGGCACAGCGGCAACAGCTGGAAGCCGCCGGCCTGCGCCCGGATTACCTGGAAATCCGCCACGCCCTGACCCTGCGTCCGGCCACGGCGGAAGATCGTGACCTGGTGATTCTGGTTGCAGCGTTCCTCGGCACCACCCGGTTGATCGACAACCTGCACCTGAACCTCGATACCCCCGCCTGAACACCGCAACAGCAGAATGAGGGAGCGAGCCTGTTCGCTCCCGCATTCGTGCCACATCCCCTTCCAGATCGTATTGCCGGGCACCTGACCATCGGGCAAACTGCCCGCCGATCCGCTGCGCGCGAAAAGCAGGGACTTGCTTGCATTACCCGCCGTCTGTCGGCGTCTGCTGTTATCGATGTTAAAAAAGTACAGGTAACAGGTCAGAAGAAGCCAAGACAGATCGCAGCGCTGGGTTTACTGTATTCGCCCTGCGCCAAAGTAATCGTGTCGACGCAGTTGCCCCCTCGCCCAAACATGGCGGGGAGGGCTTTTCAGTGTTCAAAAGGCCGTTCAAGTAAAAAGGAAAACCGCAGCGATGGCGTACTACCGCACCCCTCATGACGTTACCGCTCTGCCTGCCTGGCAGGCGTTGAAAGACCACCGCCAAGCCATGCAGGATTTCAGCATGCGCGAAGCCTTCAACGCCGATCCGCAGCGCTTCACTCAGTTCACCCTCAGCAGCTGCGGACTGTTTCTCGATTATTCGAAGAATCTGATCAACGCCGAGACCCGCAACCTGCTGGTGGGCCTGGCCAACGAAGTCGATCTCAAGGGCGCGATCAAGGCGCTGTTCGACGGCGAAATCGTCAACTCCTCCGAAGGCCGCCCGGCGCTGCATACCGCCCTGCGTCGCCCGGTGGGCGACAAGCTGTCGGTCAATGGCGTCAACGTGATGCCTGAAGTACACAAGGTGTTGAACCAGATCACCGATCTGGTCGGCAAGATCCATGACGGCCTGTGGCGCGGTTACACCGAAAAGCCGATCACTGACGTGGTCAACATCGGCATCGGTGGTTCGTTCCTCGGCCCGGAGCTGGTCTCCGAAGCCCTGCTGTCCTACGCCCAGAAAGGCGTGCGTTGCCATTACCTGGCGAACATCGACGGCAGCGAATTCCACGAACTGACGCAAAAACTGCGCGCCGAGACCACGCTGTTCATCGTATCGTCGAAATCGTTCAACACCCTCGAAACCCTGAAAAACGCCCAGGCCGCCCGCGCCTGGTATCTGGCCCAGGGCGGTTCGGAAGCCGAGCTGTATCGTCACTTCATCGCCGTATCGAGCAACAACGCGGCGGCCGTGGCGTTCGGTATCCGCGAAGAGAACATCTTCCCGATGTGGGACTGGGTCGGCGGTCGTTATTCGCTGTGGTCGGCCATCGGTCTGCCGATTGCCCTGGCCATCGGCATGTCCAACTTCAAGGAATTGCTGTCCGGTGCCTACACCATGGACCAGCATTTCCAGAGCGCGCCGTTCGAACAGAACATGCCGGTGCTGCTGGCCCTGCTCGGCGTGTGGTACGGCAACTTCTGGGGCGCGCAAAGCCACGCTATCCTGCCGTACGACCACTACCTGCGTAACATCACCAAGCACTTGCAGCAGCTGGACATGGAATCCAACGGCAAGAGCGTGCGTCAGGACGGCACCCCGGTTTCGACCGATACCGGCCCGGTAATCTGGGGCGGCGTCGGCTGCAACGGCCAGCACGCTTACCACCAGTTGCTGCACCAAGGGACCCAACTGATTCCGGCCGACTTTATTGTGCCGATCGTCAGCTTCAACCCGGTGTCCGACCACCATCAGTGGCTGTACGCCAACTGCCTGTCCCAGAGCCAGGCGCTGATGCTCGGCAAGACCCTGCCGGAAGCCGAAGCGGAACTGCGCGACAAAGGCATGAGCGAAGATCAGGTGCAGAAACTGGCACCGCACAAGGTGATCCCGGGCAACCGTCCGAGCAACACCCTGGTGGTCGAGCGCATCAGCCCGCGTCGTCTCGGCGCGCTGGTGGCGATGTACGAACACAAAGTCTTCGTGCAGAGCGTGGTCTGGGGCATCAACGCCTTCGACCAGTGGGGCGTGGAACTGGGCAAGGAACTGGGCAAGGGCGTCTACAACCGCCTGGTCGGCAGCGAAGAAACCGCCGCCGAAGATGCGTCCACTCAAGGCCTGATCAACTACTTCCGCGGCCGTCACCGCGGCTGATTTGATCGCGCTGTAGTAACCCTGTGGGAGCGAGCCTGCTCGCGATAGCAATCTGTCAGTCAGCCCAAGGGCTGACTGACATGACGCCATCGCCAACAAGCTCGCTCCCACAGTCGTTTGTGGATGACTTGAACCTCTTGGACTCTCGGCGCATCTTTATCCTTGTCGCACAACAAGAATAAGGAACCGTCATGTTCGATATCAGCACGTTCCCCAAAGCCGATGCCGTCCGCCGGGCAGCCCAGTTGAGTCAGGACGACTACCATCGCCTGTACCGCGAATCCATTGAACACCCCAGCACCTTCTGGGCCGAACAGGCCACGCGCTTCCTCGACTGGAGCACGCCGTGGCAGACCGTCCAGCGCTATGACCTGAAGACCGGCGAGGCTTCCTGGTTCGCCGGGGCGAAACTGAACGTCAGTTACAACTGCATCGATCGCCACCTGGAGAAACGCGGCGACCAGACCGCCATTGTCTGGGAAGGCGACGATCCCGCCGAATCCACGCAAATCACCTACAACAAACTCCATCACCACGTCTGCCGCCTGGCCAACGTGCTGAAAAAACGCGGCGTGAAGAAAGGCGACCGGGTGTGCATCTACATGCCGATGATCCCCGAGGCGGCTTACGCCATGCTCGCCTGCGCACGGATCGGTGCGATTCACTCGGTGGTGTTTGGCGGTTTTTCACCAGACTCGTTGCGCGACCGCATTCTCGACGCCGACTGCCGCACCGTGATCACCGCCGACGAAGGCGTGCGCGGTGGCAAGTTCGTGCCGTTGAAACAGAACGTCGACAAGGCCCTGCAAAGCTGTCCCAAGGTCAGCACTGTCGTGGTGGTTGAACACACCCAGAACAAGGTCGACTGGGTCGAAGGCCGCGACCTCTGGTATCACCAGGCCGTGCGCGACGTCAGCGACGACTGCCCGCCGGAACCGATGGACGCCGAAGACCCGCTGTTCATCCTCTACACCTCCGGCAGCACCGGCAAACCCAAGGGCGTGCTGCACACCACCGGCGGTTACCTGCTGCAAGCGGCGATGACCTTCAAGTACGTGCTCGATTACCGCGACGGCGAAGTATTCTGGTGCACCGCCGACGTCGGCTGGGTCACCGGCCACAGCTACATCGTCTACGGCCCGCTGGCCAACGGCGCAACCACGCTGATCTTCGAAGGCGTACCGAGCTACCCGAGCACTTCGCGGTTCTGGCAGGTGATCGACAAACACAAGGTCAACATCTTCTACACCGCCCCCACTGCCCTGCGCGCACTGATGCGCGAAGGTGCAGGTCCCTTGCAGGAAACTTCGCGACAAAGCCTCAGATTGCTCGGCAGCGTCGGTGAGCCGATCAACCCCGAAGCGTGGGAATGGTATTTCAACGTCGTAGGCGAACAGCGCTGCCCGATTGTCGATACCTGGTGGCAGACCGAGACCGGCGGCATCATGCTCAGCCCGCTGGTCAGCGCCCAGCGGATCAAACCGGGCTGCGCCACCCAGCCGATGTTCGGTGTGCAACCGGTGCTGCTCGACGAACACGGCAAGGAAATCAAGGGCGCCGGCAGCGGCGTGCTGGCGATCAAGTCGAGCTGGCCGGCGCAGATCCGCAGCGTCTACGGCGATCCGCAGCGCATGGTCGACACCTACTTCAAGCCCTACCCCGGCTACTACTTCACCGGCGACGGCGCCCGCCGCGACGAAGATGGCGACTACTGGATCACCGGGCGCATCGATGACGTGATCAATGTCTCCGGCCATCGCATCGGCACCGCAGAAGTCGAAAGCGCGCTGGTGCTGCACGACAGCATCGCCGAAGCCGCCGTGGTCGGTTATCCCCACGACGTCAAAGGCCAGGGCATCTATGCCTTTGTTACGCCCATGAACGGCACCGAACCCAACGACGAACTGAAGAAGGAATTGCTGGCCCACGTCAGCAAGGAGATCGGCAGCTTCGCCAAACCGGACCTGATCCAGTGGGCCCCGGCCCTGCCGAAAACCCGCTCGGGCAAGATCATGCGGCGGATCCTGCGCAAGATCGCCTGCAACGAGCTCGACAGCCTTGGCGATACCTCGACCCTGGCCGACCCGAGCGTGGTGCAGGGCTTGGTCGATAAACGCCTGAACCAGTAAGGCCGCAAATGCATCGCGAGCAGGCTCGCTCCCACAGGGACTTATGATCGTCTGTGGGAGCGAGCCTGCTCGCGATGGGAACCCCTCGTTTGCCTGCCAAACTGCTAAACTCCCGCGCCCCGATTCCCTCTAGCAAGGCGCAAGCATGTCTTCCCTGAATCAGGCGCTGCGCGCCGCCCTCGATCAACGCCAGGATCTGCTCGCCGAGCTGCACCGCCAGGGCACCGATTGCTATCGCCTGTTCCACGGCAGCCAGGAAGGCGCCGGCGGCCTGACCGTCGACCGCTACGGCCCACAACTGATGGTGCAGAGCTTCCACCACACGCTGGAACTCGCCGACCTGCTGCAACTGCACGCCACGGTGAACGAAACGCTGGGCTTGCAAACCTTGCTGGTCTACAACGACCGCTCCCGTGGCAACTCGCGCATCGATCGTGAAGACAGCGTGTACCGCGCCGAAGATGCAGCACTGGTTGATCTGGTCGGCCACGAGTGGGGCCTGAACTACCGCGTGCGCGGACGCCACGCCGGGCAGGATCCGCTGCTGTTCCTCGACCTGCGCAACACCCGCGGCTGGGTCAAGGATCACGCCAAAGGCAAAAGCGTGCTCAACCTGTTCGCCTACACCTGCGGCGTCGGTCTCAGCGCGGTCGCCGGTGGTGCGCGTGAGGTGTGTAACCTGGACTTCGCCGAAGGCAACCTGGCAGTCGGCCGTGAAAACGGTTTGCTCAATCCGCAACTGCCAACCATGGAATTCATCCAGTCCGACTACTTCCCGGCGATTCGCCAGCTGGCCGGCCTGCCGATCAGTCAGCGCCGCGGGCAGAAACTGCCGAGCTATCAACGTCTCGAACAGCGTCAGTACGATCTGGTGCTGCTCGACCCACCTGCGTGGGCCAAAAGTGCATTCGGCACCGTCGACCTGCTGCGCGATTATCAGAGCCTGCTCAAGCCCGCCCTGCTGACCACCGCCGAAAACGGCGTGCTGATTTGCTGCAACAACCTGGCAAAAGTCAGCATGGACGACTGGCGCGAACAGGTGCTGCGTTGCGCCGAGAAAGCCGGGCGCCCGGTGCGTGAATGGAGCGTGATGACCCCGGGCCGGGATTTCCCTTCACTGGACGGGCAACCGCCGCTCAAGACCCTGATTCTCCAGCTCTGAAATTTACCCCGGCAGGAGCCAACTTCGGCAGCTCCTACAGACATTGCAGACAAATCTGAACAATCCTGTCTCGCGCGATGTACTTCGGAACCGGAATCGCGTGCCATACTCCAAGGCACTCCGATTCAGACAGATGAAGCCGCACATGCCCAAAGGATTGATTCGCGCGATTGGCGCCCTGTTGACTGCTCTGGCCCTCTACAGCCTGCTGGGGTTTCTGATTTTGCCGGGCATCGCGCTCCGCGTGGCCAACCAGCAACTGGCCAACTACGCCACGGTGCCTGCGCACATCCAGCGTATCGAACTCAATCCGTTCAGCCTTGAAGTCACGCTGTGGGGCCTGGTCATCGGCGAGCCGGGCAAGGAACAGGTCGGTTTCGAACGCCTGTACGCCAACCTGCAACTCGACAGCCTGTGGACAAAAGCCCTGCACCTGTCCGACATCGAACTGGACAAACCGAAGACCGAAATCCTGTTCGCCAAGGACGGCAAACTCAATCTGCTCGGTCTGTTCAAACTGCCGGCCAGCGAACCGACACCGGCCGATCCGAATGCCAAGCCGTTTCCGCTGCGTATCGACCGGATCAAACTGGCCGGTGGCAACGTGCATTTCGAGGATGCACGCCCGAGCGAGCCGATCGAATTCCTCTACGACAAACTCGATTTCGAACTGAATAACCTCAGCACCCTGCCTGAAGACAACGCCGACATGACCCTGGTCGCCATCGGCCCGGCTGGCGGGCAGATCGACTGGAAAGGCAACTTCAGCCTGATCCCGATTGCCTCCGAAGGCACGCTCAAGGTCACCGATGGCCAGATGAAAGCGTTCTGGCCCTACGTGCGCGACGCGGTGCCACTGGTGCTGGAAAACGGCGTGGTCAGCCTCAGTACCGACTACAAGCTCAACCTGTCCAAGGAAACCGAACTGCTGCTGAGCAACGTGTCAGTCAGCGTCGCGCCGTTTGCGATCAAGGCACCGGACGGACGTCCGCTGGCAAAACTCGACCGCCTCGACGTCAGCGAAACCACCGTGGACCTGGCCAAGCAGCAGGTGGTGGTCGGCAAGATCCGCAGCCAGAAGCTCGAAACCTGGGCCGCCCTCGAAGCGGACGGGCAACTGGACTGGCAGAAACTGTTCGCCAGCCAGCCGTCCAAACCTGCCGCCAAGGCAGCGGCTGAACCGAAAAGCACTCCGGCCGCCGCCGACTCGCCGAAAACGGAACCGACCGCGCCGGGCAAGCCATGGCAAGTGCTGCTCAAGGACGTGCAACTGCGTGACTACAAAGTGCACCTGGCTGACCGCTCGGCGAAGCCCGAGGTCACGCTGGATGTCACGCCGCTGAACGTCGATCTGCAGAATTTCGACAGCCTCAACGGCTCGCCCTTCAACGTCAAACTCGACGCTGGCCTGGGCAAACAAGGCAAGATCAACGCCGACGGCGTGGTCAATCTGGCGCCGGTCACCGCCCAGCTCAACGTAAAAACCCAGGACATCGACCTGCGCGTCGCCCAGTCCTACATCAACCCGTTCATTCGTCTGGAACTGCGCAGCGGCATGCTCGGCAGCGACCTGAAAGTGAACCTGAAAAGCACCGAGCCGCTGGCACTCAGCGTCACCGGTCGCGCTCAGGTCGATCAGTTGCACACCCTCGATACCCTGAAGACCCGCGACTTCCTCAAGTGGCAGCAGGTGGTGGTCGAAGGCCTGAATTATCAGCACGGTGACAGCCTGTCGATCGACAGGATCAACCTGTTCCAGCCGTATGCGCGCTTCATGATCAATGATGACCGCACCACCAACATCGATGATTTGCTGATCCCGCAACCCGCCGATTCCGGGACGAAAAGCGCAGCGGCCAAACCCGCCGGCAACTCGAAACCGTTGGGCATTCACATCGGCGGCATCGTGATCAATGACGGCTCGGCCAACTTCGCCGACTTCAGCCTGACGCCGAACTTCGCCACCGCGATCCAGCAGCTCAACGGCCAGATCGGCACCATCGACAGTCGTCAGGCGAAACCCGCCAGCGTCGACGTCAAGGGCAAGGTCGATCGATATGCGCCGGTGACCATCAAAGGCGCGGTCAACCCGTTCGACCCGATGGCCAGCCTCGACATCGCCACCAGTTTCAAGCGGGTCGAACTGACCACCCTGACCCCCTACTCCGGCAAGTTCGCCGGTTACCGGATCCGCAAGGGCCGGCTCAATCTCGACCTGCACTACCTGATCACCAAGGGCCAGCTCAAGGCCGAGAACAAAGTGGTGGTCGAGCAACTGCAACTGGGCGAGAAGGTCGACAGCCCGGATGCCGTGAGCCTGCCGCTGAAACTGGCGATTGCGCTGCTCAAGGATGTGGACGGCAAGATTTCCATCGAGCTGCCGGTCACCGGCGACCTGAACAACCCGCAATTCAGCGTGATGCCGATTGTCTGGCAGACCCTGCGCAACCTGATCGTCAAAGCCGCCGCCGCACCGTTCAAGCTGATTGGCGGTCTGGTCAGCGGTGGCGGATCGGAAGATCTGGGCACTGTGTCCTTCGCGCCGGGCTCCAGCGAACTGAACAAGGATGCCGAAGCGGCGCTGGTCAAATTGTCCCAGGCCTTGAAGGAGCGTCCGGCCCTGCGGCTGGAAATCGAAGGCACCGCCGCACAAAGCAGCGACGGCCCGTTGCTTGCCGAACAGCGTCTGGAACGCGAATACCAGTACAACTACTACAAGATGCTCCAGCGTCGTGGCGACAAGGTGCCGGCCCAGGCCTCGCTGATCCAGGTACCGGACAATGAAAAAGGTCCGCTGCTTGAAGGCATCTACCGCACCCGTCTGAAAACCCAGCCACCGGCTGAATGGAAAGACCTGGGCAAGGAAGAACGCACGGCGAAAATGCGCGCCGAGGTGATCAAGTTCTGGAGTACCAGCGATGTGCTGCTGCGCCAGCTCGGTCAGGACCGTGCCAGCAGCATCAAGGATTACCTGGTGGACAAGGGCCAGTTGGCCGACGACCGTGTGTACTTCATCGACGCCAATCTTGGCGAAGCCGAAAGCGACGGTCGCGTGGTGACACAAATGCATCTGGACGCCGAGTGATGAACAGTCAATGGCTGGCCGCAGTGGCGCTGGCGCTCTTCGCCAGCCAGGCTTCGGCATCCGATACCCTGCGCTGTGGCAGCCAGTTGGTCAGCCTCGGTGACCGCGCCAGCGAAGTGCTACAGAAATGCGGTGAACCCGTCAGCCGCGACGTACTGGGTTACAAACGCAGTGCCAATCGCCGTGAAGAGTTTCAGGTCGAGGAATGGACCTACGGCCCGAGCAACGGCATGTATCAATACCTGCGCTTCGAAGGCAATCGCCTGCGGCAGATCAACAGCAAGCGCGGCGACTGACTTCTCTGCACTTTTCCAGCCCCTGAAATAGAACAGGCCCCGACATGAATGCCGGGGCCTGTAATGGCCACATTCCGTGTGGCCGTTCGCATGAACTCTAAAGGGCGGCAGACGTATTGCTCGGCCCGCCTGTCGCGTCTTCTCCCGGTCCAGGCGAGAAGTCTTGCCTTACTCGGCTTTCAGGCCGTCAGCGGAGACCGCTTTGACGCCTTTGATTTTCTTGGTGATGTCTACGGCCATTTTTTTCTGTGCTTCTGTCACTGCAACAGTGGAGGACAGAGACACGACGCCTTTGTTGGTTTCTACTTTGATGTCAGTGCCTGGAATGCCTTTTTCGGTCACCAGGTCGCTTTTGACTTTGGTGGTGATCCAGGTGTCGGAAGTGGCTTCTTTCGCCTTGGTCATTTCACCGGCAGCAAGAGTCATTGGAGCCTGGGTCGCCTGGGTGGATTGTGCGAATGCGCCGGTGGCCATGGTCAGGGTCAGCGCGGTAGCAGCAGCGGCAGTGATAGCGAACTTCTTCATACGAGTAACTCCTGTTTTTCTGGAAAGTCTGCTGCGTGTCTTGTCAGCAGGGTTACCGGAGATATTGCGAACGCTGTGCCAACTTTTAAAAATACAATAAATCTTTATAAATCAATAAGTTAATAATTTGGAAAATTCTTGGAATCATGCAAATTGCATGACCTCCGAATTATCTACATGCAAGTTGCGGCTTTTGGGAAAGTTCCTAACACGCTGAAAAGACTGAAGCTTTTTGTGAAGTGCCGCGCAAAAGAAAATGCCCCGCGAGGCGGGGCATTTCAGTGGGCTGCAGAGCCGATCAAGTACCGCTGCCAGGGCAACCTTTAGGGGCGTAGTCAGGGTTGACTGTCGAGGCGCAGCTCCAGACGCCCGCGGTGTTACCCGTCGCACCGCCAGAACGGGTCAGCGTGATGGTCTTGCCCAGTACCGGAGCCGGTGCGTTGGCCAGAGTGCAGACGATGGTGCCAGCTCCAGAGGACGCAGTACCCGAGGCAGTGACTGTGCCGCAGTTGGTTGTCGAATAGGATGCGTTACCGGTCACGAGCGTCAGCGTCGGGTCGGTACCTTGATTGATGGTGTCCTCGAACGGCACTTTCAGCGCGCTGATTTCCGCCAGCCCCGCCGTCACCTTGGACCGTGCCTGATACTTCGTGTATTGCGGCAGCGCAATGGTGGCCAGGATACCGATGATCGCCACGACGATCAGCAGCTCGATCAGAGTGAAACCTTGTTGTTTTTTCATAGACACGCTCCATGCATGAGTCGGAATCTCATGATCTGAACAGGTCTCAGCACAGCCCGTGCCAAGGCGCCCGTACCCGCGCAGGCTGGGCGCGATCACGCTATCGCGGTATTTCCTACAACCTGTAACCGCACTATCTGACATTTTTTGTCACCTACACCGAGGCGGTTTGGCGCTGTCACTTGACTAGGCTATAAGTCATGAACTGTCTGCATCCGGGATTCCCATGAATGACATCGCTCTGAGCGGTCTGGCCAAGCAATTGGTACAGGCCGAACTGCTCACGGAAAAAAGCGCCCAGCAAGCCTGGCAGCAAGCCCAGCGCAATCGTCTGTCGCTGGTCAGCTATCTGGTACAGAACAAACTGGTGAAGAGTTCGCAGGTTGCCGAAATCGCCTCGGAGCACTTCGGCATGGCGTTCCTCGACCTCAACTGCCTGGACAAGGAAACCCAGCCCAAGGGCCTGGTCAGCGAAAAACTGGTTCGCCAGCACCATGCCCTGCCCCTGTGGCGACGCGGCAACAAACTGTTCGTGGGGATCTCCGACCCGAGCAATCACCAGGCGATCAACGACATTCAGTTCAGCACCGGGCTGACCACCGAAGCCATCCTGGTGGAGGACGACAAGCTCACCGACGCCATCGAGAAATTCTTCGACACCCACGCCTCCGGCCTGGAAGACATGGCCGATGTCGACCTCGACGGGCTGGACGTCGAATCCGTCGATGACAGCAAGCAGGACGCCATCGGTGTGCTGGACGCCGACGATGCGCCGGTGGTGCGCTTCGTCCACAAGATGCTGCTGGATGCGATCAAGAGCGGCTCTTCCGACCTGCACTTCGAGCCTTACGAAAAAAACTACCGGGTGCGGGTGCGTACCGACGGCATCCTGCGCGAAGTGGCCAAACCGCCGATTCAACTGGCCGGACGCATCGCCGCCCGGCTGAAGGTCATGGCCAGCCTCGACATCTCGGAACGGCGCAAACCCCAGGACGGACGTCTGAAAATGCGCCTGTCGAAAACCAAGTCGATCGACTTCCGGGTCAACACCTTGCCGACCCTGTGGGGCGAGAAAGTGGTGATCCGGATCCTCGATCCGTCCAGCGCGCAGATCGGCATCGACGCCCTCGGCTACGAGCCGGAGCAGAAAGAGCTGTACCTGGCCGCCCTGAAGCAGCCGCAAGGCATGATTCTGGTCACCGGCCCCACCGGTTCCGGCAAGACCGTTTCGCTGTACACCGGGCTGAACATCCTCAATACCGTCGACATCAATATTTCCACCGCCGAAGATCCGGTGGAGATCAACATGGAAGGCATCAACCAGGTCAACGTCAATCCGAAGCAGGGGCTGGACTTCGCCCAGGCCCTGCGCTCGTTCCTGCGTCAGGACCCGGACGTGATCATGGTCGGTGAGATCCGCGACCTCGAAACAGCGGAGATTGCGATCAAGGCGGCACAGACCGGTCACCTTGTACTGTCCACGCTGCACACCAACAGCGCAGCGGAAACGCTGACCCGCTTGCACAACATGGGCATTCCCGGCTTCAACATCGCCACCTCGGTCAGCCTGATCATCGCCCAGCGTCTGGCGCGAAAACTATGCAGCCATTGCAAGAAACCCATCGAGATTCCCCGCGAAACCCTGCTCAAGGAGGGCTTCCCCGAGGAACGCATCGGCAGTTTCACGATCTATGAGCCCGTCGGTTGCGATCACTGCAACGGCGGCTACAAGGGCCGCACCGGCATCTATGAAGTGGTCAGGAACACGCCCGAACTGCAGCGGCTGATCATGGCCGAGGGCAACTCACTGGAAATCGACAGCCAGATGCGCCTGGACGGCTTCAACGACCTGCGCACTTCGGGACTGATCAAGGCCATGCAAGGCATCACCAGCCTTGAAGAAATCAACCGGGTCACCAAGGACTGAACATGGCCGTCAAGGCAGCGAAAATCAGCGTCTACGCCTGGGAAGGCACCGACAAGAAAGGCAGCCGGATCAGCGGCGAACTGAGCGGGCAAAACCCCGCCCTGATCAAGGCCCAGTTGCGCAAGCAGGGCATCAACCCCGGCAAGGTGCGCAAGAAATCTGCGTCGTTGCTGAATTTCGGCAAACGCATCAAGCCGCTGGACATCGCCCTGTTCACCCGGCAGATGGCGACCATGATGAAGGCCGGGGTGCCGTTGCTGCAGTCATTCGACATCATCGGCGAAGGCTTTGAAAACCCGGCGATGCGCAAACTGGTGGACGAGGTGAAACAGGAAGTCGCCGCCGGTAACAGCTTCGCTGCGGCCCTGCGCAAGAAACCGCAATACTTCGACGAGTTGTATTGCAACCTGGTCGATGCCGGCGAGCAATCCGGCGCCCTCGATACCCTTTTGGAACGCGTAGCGACCTACAAGGAAAAAAGCGAAAGCCTCAAGGCCAAGATCAAGAAAGCCATGACCTACCCCACCGCCGTGATTCTGGTAGCAGCGGTCGTCACCGGCATTCTGCTGGTGAAGGTGGTGCCGCAGTTCCAGTCGGTGTTTTCCGGCTTTGGTGCCGAACTGCCGGCGTTCACCCTGATGGTCATCGGCCTGTCGGAGTTCATGCAGCAATGGTGGTGGGCGATTCTGGGTGTGCTGATCGTGGCGATTTTCGGCACTCGCCACGCGCTGAGGAAATCCCAGGCCCTGCGTGACCGACGAGATGCCTGGCTGCTGAAACTGCCACTCGTAGGCACCATGATGTACAAGTCCGCCGTCGCCCGTTTTGCCCGGACCCTGTCGACCACGTTTGCCGCCGGCGTGCCGCTGGTCGAAGCACTGGACTCGGTCGCCGGAGCCACCGGCAACGTGGTGTTCAAACGCGCGGTGCTACGCATTCGTCAGGACGTGGCCACCGGCATGCAGTTGAATTTCGCAATGCGCACCAGCGGAATCTTTCCGAACATGGCCGTGCAGATGACCGCCATCGGCGAAGAATCCGGCGCCCTGGACGACATGCTCGACAAGGTGGCCGGGTTCTACGAGGAAGAAGTGGATAACATGGTCGACAACCTCACCAGCCTGATGGAGCCTTTCGTCATGGTGGTACTCGGGGTGATCGTCGGCGGGCTGGTCGTGGCCATGTACCTGCCGATCTTCCAACTCGGCTCAGCGATCTGACATGCCCATCGACGAACTCTTCGCCCTCTATCCGCTGGCCTTTGTCTTCACCGCTCTGATACTCGGGCTGGTGGTCGGCAGCTTCCTCAATGTGGTGATCTGGCGTCTGCCGAAGATGCTCGAGCGCGAATGGCGCCAGCAGGCCCACGACGTGCTCGGGCTGCCCGTCGAAACGCCGCTGCCGGTCTACAACCTGATGCTGCCGCATTCGCAGTGCCCGCATTGCGCTCACCGCATTCGTGCGTGGGAAAACATCCCGCTGCTCAGCTACCTGTTTTTGCGCGGGCGCTGCTCGTCATGCGCGGCGCCGATCAGCAAGCGTTATCCGTTGACCGAACTGGCCTGTGGACTGCTCTCGGCATTCATCGCCTGGCACTTGGGCTTCGGCTGGCCGGCATGCCTGTTGATCGTGCTGACCTGGGGCTTGCTGGCGATGAGCCTGATCGACACCGAGCATCAGCTGTTGCCCGACGTGCTGGTGCTGCCGCTGCTGTGGCTGGGGTTGATCGTCAACAGCTTCGGCCTGTTCGTCTCGCTGCACGATGCGATGTGGGGCGCGGTGGCCGGTTACATGGCGCTGTGGTCGGTGTTCTGGCTGTTCAAGCTGCTCACCGGAAAGGACGGCATCGGTCACGGCGATTTCAAGCTGCTGGCGCTGCTCGGGGCCTGGGGCGGCTGGCAGATTCTGCCGCTGACCATTCTCCTGTCGTCGCTGGTGGGGGCCGTACTGGGGGTGATTCTGCTCAAGCTGCGCGACCGGAAAACCTCGACGCCGATCCCCTTCGGGCCCTATCTGGCAATTGCCGGCTGGATTGCCTTGCTCTGGGGTGGTCAAATAACCGGCTTCTATTGGCAGTTTGTCGGTTTGAAATGAATACCCCTGTGGAAAAACCCTGGATTCTCGGCCTGACCGGCGGCATCGGCAGCGGCAAAAGCGCTGCCGCCCAGCACTTCATCGATCTTGGTGTCCATGTGGTGGACGCCGATCATGCAGCGCGCTGGGTGGTTGAACCGGGTCGCCCGGCGCTGGCGAAAATTGCCGAGCACTTCGGCCCCGATGTCCTGCAGGCCGACGGCACGCTGGATCGCGCGGCGCTCCGCAAGCTGATCTTCGAAGTGCCGGAGCAACGCCGCTGGCTCGAAGCGCTGCTGCATCCGCTGATCGCCGAGGAAATCGCCCATCACCTGGCGCTGGCAAAATCACCTTACGCGATTCTGGTTTCGCCGCTGTTGATCGAGTCCGGACAGTACGCGATGACTCAGCGAATCCTGGTGATCGATGCGCCGCAGCAACTGCAGATCGAACGCACCCTGCAGCGTGACCAGACCAGCGAACAGCAGGTCCAGGCGATCCTCAAGGCCCAATCCAGCCGCGAAGACCGCGTGAGCCGTGCCGACGATGTGGTGGTCAACGACCGCGACCTCGCCTGGCTGCACAGCGAGGTCGAGCGCCTGCATCACTTTTACCTGACTTTATCCGGAGGCCAGTCATGAGCCAGACCCCAACCGTTAATTGCCCGACCTGCGGCGCCCCGGTGGAATTCACCCCCGCAAACAAATTCCGGCCGTTCTGCTCGGACCGCTGCAAACTGATCGACCTCGGCGCCTGGGCGTCGGAAGAACACAAGATTCCGGTGGCCCCGGACGCCGAGGACGAACTGTTTTCCGGCGACTTCGACCCGCGCCACTGATCCTCTGATCAGGGCCGCATGAAGCCGTAGTCCTGATTGTCGTCGAGGTTTTCCGCCAGAAAACGCAACTCGTCGGCCAGGTCTTCGGCGTTGCGCACGGCCTTGCTCTGTTGCACCACCGCACTCAGCAAGGCCCGCAGGCTCAGGCCCGGATCGAATCCCACCTCCTGCGCCATCTCCAGACTCTGCCGGGTTTCCTGCCTCGCCCACTCGTAAACGCTCATGCCGCTGCTCCTGAAGGGATTTGGCCGAGCATGAAATGCCGCGCGCGGTGTGGATTTGATGTGGATCAAGACTTGGGATCGTCGTCCTTCCAGGGCGCCGAAAGGTAGCGGGTGCGGTTGAAGGTCTCCAGCCATTCCGGGCAGAACACCACCAGCGCGCTGATTACCATGCCGTTGATGAACGCTTCCGGAAAAATCAGCAGCCACAGATAACCGATGAAATCTTCCAGCCATTCGGGCATCGCGAACAGGCCGTCGTACCAGAGCAAGGTCAGGCTCAGAATCAGACATGACAGCGCCGACAAGGCCGCCGCGAAGAAACCTGAACAGAAGATATACACAAACGGATTACGCGGTTGCGCCCGTTCGACCAGGATCGCCACGCCCTCGGTGATCAGCACCGGCAGCAGGATCAGCAACGCACCGTTGACCCCGACCGCCACCAGATCCTGGCGTCCCAGCAGAACCAGCCCGATCTGCGCCACCAGCCCGCCGACAATCGCCAGCGGCCAGTCGAGCAGCAAGGTCACGGCGGTCATGCCGATGAAGTGATACGACACGCCCGTGTCGAAATCCCTGCGCACCATCCACAACAGAAACAGCGCGAACACAGTGCCGAACAGTAAGTGCTGACGACGGCTGTCGCTGAACAATTCGACCCACGGCGCACGGCAGATCGCCCAGAACAGCGCCGGCAGGTAAATCAGCCAGCCGAGGGTCAGACTCGTCGATGACAGCAGTTCTGCACCGATCATGATCCCATCACCTTCATTCGCACCGCAGACTCCCTTGATTGGCGCTCCTGTGTCGAAGTCTACACCGCCACCCGGGTGAATCTGCCGATGCAAAGCTTTCTGCTTGTCGCAATTGAACGCTAAGCTTGGGCCTATGGATGACTCGGATTATTTACGCCTGCTGACCATCGCGGCCGAGCAGGCCAACGCGTTCCTGTCCAATGCCCGCAAATGGGAGCGTGAGCGTTGGGTCTGCCAGCGCCTGCTGCAAGGCTTGAATATCCCCTATCGCGCCGACGAATTCGCCCCCGCAGGTGAACCGCCGGACGTGTTGTTTCGCGATGCCAACTTCGAGGTATTTTTCGTCCTCGACGAAGGCCGCCGCCTCAACGATGAATGGCGCGACGAGCTGCAACGTCGGCGCAGTGCGTTTTCCCTGAGCCAACTGGTACGCCGCGAAGCCAAGCCACGACGGATTCCGGCCAATGAATTCCTGCTGAGGCTGGCGCCGACCCTGCGCAAAAAAGCGCACAACTACAAGGAACGCGGCATGGACCTGGGCGAACTGGACATCATCGCCTTCGCCAGCCTCAAGCGCGAAGTGCTCGACCTCAACAGCCACTTTCCACCGCCCACCGAATATCTGCGTCAAGGCTGGCGCTCGCTGTCACTGGTCGGGCCGACGTTCGCCCGCGTGTTGTTCGCTCACCCCGATGCACCGGATTTCCTGCGCAGCAATCTGGGCCGCAGCATTCTGTTCGATGTCGGGATCAGCCTGTAAGCCCTAAGCAGGATGGCGCAAACACTGGCCGGATGTTACAAAAGCGCAATCATTCGCCCGGATGACATGCGCCGTTCAACGCTCGCAGACAAACCGCTGTAACGTCTGCGCATTCAGCAACGTCTATCCCTGACGAGGCCACATATGACCAGCCGCCTGAACCCCGAAGACCAGAAGCATGTCGAAGAGTACCTGCAGTTGTCCCAGCACCGTGTCGAGCGCCGGCCATTCCGGCCGTGGATGCTCCTGGTGGTGGTACTGGCAGCAACCATCGGTCTGGGCCTGTTGAGCCGATTTATCAGTTACCTGACGCTATGAGCTGCATCGCGCTCGCTTGGGTTACGACGACAACGATTTCCTTTAAAAACCTTGCGAGCTATCACCATGTCCCATCGTATTGTCATTGTCGGCGGCGGCGCCGGCGGTCTGGAGCTGGCTACCCGTCTGGGTAAGACTCTGGGCAAGCGCGGCACCGCCAGCATCATGCTGGTCGACGCGAACCTGACGCACATCTGGAAACCGCTGTTGCACGAAGTGGCCGCCGGATCGCTGAACTCTTCCGAAGACGAACTCAACTATGTCGCCCAGGCCAAATGGAACCACTTCGAGTTCCAGCTGGGGCGCATGAGCGGGCTCGATCGTGAGCAGAAGAAGATCCAGCTCGCCGCCACCTACGACGAAAACGGCGTGGAACTGGTCCCCGCGCGGGAAGTACCCTACGACTCGCTGGTGATCGCGGTCGGCAGCACCACCAACGATTTCGGCACCCAGGGCGCAGCGCAGCACTGCCTGTTCCTCGACACCCGCAAACAGGCCGAGCGTTTCCATCAGCAATTGCTCAATCACTACCTGCGTGCTCACGCCGGGCAGACCGACGTAGTTCAGCAGATCAGCGTGGCCATCGTCGGCGCCGGCGCCACGGGCGTCGAACTGGCAGCCGAGCTGCACAACGCCGCCCATGAACTGGCGGCGTATGGTCTTGACCGGATCAAACCGGAAAACATGCACATCACCCTGATCGAAGCCGGGCCACGGGTGCTGCCGGCACTGCCGGAACGCATCAGCGGGCCGGTACACAAGACCCTGGAGAAACTCGGGGTCAACGTGATGACCAACGCGTCGGTCAGCCAGGTCACCGCCGACAGCCTGATCACTGCCGATGGCAACGAGATCAAGGCCAGCCTGAAAGTCTGGGCCGCCGGGATCCGTGCGCCGGGTTTCCTCAAGGACATCGATGGCCTGGAAACCAACCGCATCAACCAGCTGCAAGTGCTGCCGACGCTGCAGACCACCCGCGACGAAAACATTTTCGCCTTCGGTGACTGCGCCGCCTGCCCGCAACCGGGCTCGGATCGCAACGTGCCGCCACGGGCCCAGGCTGCGCACCAGCAGGCGTCGCTGCTGGCCAAGTCGCTGAAACTGCGGATCGAGGGCAAGAGCCTGCCGGAGTACAAATACACCGACTACGGCTCGCTGATTTCGCTGTCGCGTTTTTCGGCTGTGGGTAACTTGATGGGCAACCTGACCGGCACCGTGATGCTCGAAGGCTGGCTGGCGCGGATGTTCTACGTTTCGTTGTACCGCATGCACCAGATGGCGCTGTACGGCCCGTTCCGCACCGCCATGCTGATGCTGGGCAGCAAGATCGGACGCGGCACCGAGCCACGCCTGAAGCTGCACTGATGTAAAAACCGTGGGGGCGGGCTGGCTCGCCCCCACGGCGTTTTGTCTTCTACTGTATCTGACCCCGCTTTCCCCACCTTCGCTTACAAACGCCCCCGCTCCTCGACACAGACGCGATACACCGCCACCGCTTAATGGCCACACCCGAGCGCACCTGCTCCGGATTGATCGCCCTTAACGTGTGGTTGCGCAGTGCAACCGAAGGAGAATGAAATGACCCGCACTTCGAAAATCGGCAAAAACTCCCTTGGCCTGGTCGGTGCCGTACTGGCTGGCGGCCTGATGCTGTCCGGCTCGGTGTTCGCCGCACAACCGCTGGCCCAGGGCTACATGGTCGCCTCGGCCGAAACCTCGGTGAAGACCCCGGAAGGCAAATGCGGTGAAGGCAAATGCGGCGATGCGTCGATGGCCAAAACCGACACCGATGGTGATGGCAAAGTCTCCCGCGCCGAATTCCTGAAGGTCGCGCCGCACTCAGACTTCGACAAGATCGACACCAACCACGATGGCTTCATCGACGAGCAAGAGGCTTACGACAACGTCAAAGCCAACTACGAAGCCAACGGCAAGAAAATGCCCAAAGGCCTGTTCGAACACCTGAAAGAGCGTGACGGTGCCTGATATTCAGTCCGTCCCGGCAAAACAGCCCCGACAAAAAAGCCGCGCTGTCTCTCACGGGAAGCGCGGCTTTTTTATGTCTGCCGGGATTACAGCTGGAAGCGCCGCACCATGCCCTGCAATGCGTTGGCGAGTTTCGACAGCTCATGGCTGGACGCGCTGGTCTGGTCGGCACCGGCCGCCGAACGTACCGACAGGTCGCGGATGTTCACCAGATTGCGATCCACTTCCCGCGCCACTTGCGCCTGCTCTTCGGCGGCGCTGGCGATGACCAGATTGCGTTCATGGATCTCATGCACCGACGCGGTGATGGTTTGCAGGGCCTCGCCGGCCCGCTCGGCCAGTACCAGCGTGGTGGACGCCCGTGAGGCACTGGCCTGCATCGACTCCAGCGCCAGGCTCGAACCGTTGCGCATGCCCTGCACCATCTGTTCGATCTCCTGAGTCGATTGCTGCGTGCGATAAGCCAGCGCCCGGACTTCGTCGGCGACCACGGCAAACCCGCGACCACTCTCCCCGGCCCGTGCAGCCTCGATGGCGGCGTTGAGCGCCAGCAGGTTGGTCTGTTCGGCAATCGCGCGGATCACGTCCAGCACCTTGCCGATGTCTTGAGATTGATTGGCCAGTGATTGCACCAGTTCGCCAGTGTGCTGCACGTCGCTGGCCAGGGCGTTGATGGCGCTGGCGGTTTCACTGACCCGCTCTTGCCCCAGATGCGCCGATTCGCTGGACTGGCGTGTCGCGTCGGAGGTCGACACCGCATTGCGTGCGACTTCCTCGACCGCCGTGGTCATCTCGTTGACGGCGGTGGCGGCCTGTTCGATTTCGTTGTTCTGTTGTTGCAAGCCCTGGGTGCTGTCGAGCGTGACCGCGTTGAGTTCGTCGGCGGCAGTCGCCAGTTGCGTGGCAGAACCGTTGATGCCTTGCAGGGTTTCGCGCAGGTTCTGTTGCATGGTCGCCAGCGCCTTGAGCAATCGGCTGACTTCGTCGTTGCCCTCTGTCTCGATCGGTCGGGTCAAATCCCCTTTCGCAACACTTTCTGCTGCGCTGACGGCGGTGCTCAATGGGCGAACGATGCTGCGGGTAAGCAACATCGCCAGAGCAACAGTCGCCAACGCCGCCAGTGCGATGAACAGGCTGACGATGGTGCGCGAGGTTTCGTAGTGGGCGGCGGAGTTACTGCTCTCTGCCGCGACCTGTTTGGCGAACAGATCCGCCAGGTCATTGAGTTGCTTGCCGGAGCCGTCGACCACGGTTTTCATGTCGACCAGCAGCAGTTTGGTCAGCTCGTCGCGTTTGCCTTGCTGGGCAAGGACGAACGATTGCGCGATGCCGGCGCGGTAAGCCGCGAAGGTTTTCTTGAACTGATCGTACAACTGCTGGCCTTCCGGAGTAGTCACCAGTCGGTCGTAGGCGGCAATCTTCTCGCTCAGCTCTTTGTCGCGGGTGTCCATCTGGCTGCGGTAAACAGCAACGTTGTTCGGATCAGGATCCAGCGCCATGCGCAGAGAAATGGTGCGGATGCGCAGCATGATCTCGCGAATCTCGTCGCCGCCACGAATGCTCGGCAGCCATTGGTTCTCCACCGCGACCTCGCTCTCGCGGATGCTCGACATCTGCCCCAGGGCAAACACGCCAAGCAACGCCACCAGCACCGCGATCAGGGCGAAGCCCAGGGCCGCACGGGGAGCAATATTCAACTGACGAAGCAACATGACGAACGCCCTTTTTCTTGTATTGGCCGGATTCAAGGGGCGATCAATGGCAGGCCCCTTTCGTTAGCGGGCTATCGGCAAGTTGTACGATGACTTGAGCAAAGGGCAAAAAAAATCCCCGTATCTTTCGATACGAGGATTTTTAATATGGTCGGGGTAAGGGGATTCGAACTCCTGACATCCTGCTCCCAAAGCAGGCGCGCTACCGGACTGCGCTATACCCCGGTAAAAAAAAGGCGACCTTTCAAAGATCGCCTTCTTCGATCAGCGCTTTTGGCCTCTGATCTTAAGATTCGATCCCAGTGTTAACTGGTTTCAAAAATGGTGGGTCGTGTGGGATTCGAACCTACGACCAATTGGTTAAAAGCCAACTGCTCTACCAACTGAGCTAACGACCCAAAAATGGTCGGGGTAAGGGGATTCGAACTCCTGACATCCTGCTCCCAAAGCAGGCGCGCTACCGGACTGCGCTATACCCCGGTTTGAAATTGGCTCCGTGACCAGGACTCGAACCTGGGACCCAATGATTAACAGTCATTTGCTCTACCGACTGAGCTATCACGGAACTACACATTTCAATTTACTACGGTGAAACTTGCAGCTTCTCGACATCGTTTTCGCATCGCTGCGTTCGTGTGTCTGAGGCGCGCTATTCTACAACCTAGAACACCTCTGTCAACCCCCTAAATTGCTTTCAAGTTAATGATTTGCAACTTATTTCAGATTTCTGCCCAGTGAGCTGAAACCGTATTGGTGACTGACTGCGGGGCGCACTTTACAAGCCTTTTCCTTTGAGTTCAACAGCCTAACGAAAAAAAAGGCCTCGCATTGCGAGGCCTTCCTTACTTCACCACCCAAAGCTGTCAGTTGAACGTGATCTCGTCGTTCTCCACGACGCCGGTCGCGGTCTCGCCCGGCAGGAAGCGTCCCGACAGGATCAACTGCGCCAACGGGTTCTCGATCCAGCGCTGGATCGCCCGTTTCAGCGGCCGTGCACCGTAGACCGGGTCGTAACCGACGGCAATCAGCTTGTCCATCGCCTCCGGACTCAGTTCCAGCTTCAGCTCGCGCTCGGCCAGACGACTGCGCAGACGGCCCAGCTGGATCTCGGTAATGCCCGCGATCTGATCCCGCGCCAGAGGCTCGAAGATCACCACTTCGTCGACCCGGTTGATGAACTCCGGACGGAAGTGGGTGGAAATCGCATCCATCACCGCCGCACGTTGTGCTTCACGGTCACCCACCAGTTCCTGGATCTGCATCGAACCGAGGTTGGAGGTCATGACGATCACGGTATTGCGGAAATCCACCGTACGACCGTGGCTGTCAGTCAGGCGACCATCCTCCAGCACTTGCAGCAGGATGTTGAACACATCCGGGTGCGCCTTCTCGACTTCGTCCAGCAGGATCACCGAGTAAGGCTTGCGCCGTACCGCTTCGGTCAGGTAACCGCCCTCTTCGTAACCGACGTAGCCTGGTGGTGCACCGATCAGCCGTGCCACGGAATGTTTCTCCATGAACTCGGACATGTCGATCCGCACCATCGCCTCTTCGGTATCAAAGAGGAATTCGGCCAGCGCCTTGCACAGCTCTGTTTTACCGACACCGGTCGGGCCGAGGAACATGAACGAGCCGCTCGGGCGATTCGGGTCGGACAACCCGGCACGGGAACGCCGCACCGCGTTGGCCACTGCGACCACTGCCTCGTCCTGGCCGATCACACGTTGGTGCAGCAGGCTTTCCATCTTCATCAGTTTGTCGCGCTCGCCTTCGAGCATTTTCGACACGGGAATGCCGGTCCACTTCGAAACGACTTCGGCGATTTCCTCTTCGGTCACCTTGCTGCGCAGCAACTGGTTCTCGCTCTTGCCGTGCTGGTCGACCATTTGCAGGCTGCGTTCCAGATCCGGGATCACCCCGTACTGCAACTCGGCCATGCGGTTCAGGTCGCCTTTGCGGCGCGCGGCTTCCAGTTCCTGACGGGACTGTTCGATCTTCTGCTGAATCTGCGCAGAACCCTGCACCTCGGCTTTTTCCGAGTTCCAGATTTCTTCCAGATCCGAATACTCACGCTCGTGGCGGTCGATTTCTTCCTGGAGTTTCTCCAGTCGCTTCTTCGCCGCGTCGTCGCTTTCTTTCTTCAGTGCCTGGGATTCCACCTTCAGCTGAATCAGGCGCCGCTCCAGACGATCCAGCACTTCCGGCTTGGAGTCGATCTCCATGCGGATGCGGCTGGCCGCTTCGTCGATCAGGTCGATCGCCTTGTCCGGCAACTGCCGGTCAGTGATGTAGCGATGGCTGAGCTTGGCTGCCGCGATGATCGCACCGTCGGTGATCGCCACTTTGTGGTGAACCTCGTAACGCTCCTTGAGGCCACGCAGGATCGCGATGGTGTCTTCTTCGCTCGGCTCGTCCACCAGCACTTTCTGGAAGCGCCGCTCGAGGGCCGCGTCCTTCTCTATATATTGGCGGTACTCATTGAGCGTGGTCGCACCGACGCAATGCAGCTCGCCACGGGCCAGGGCCGGTTTGAGCATGTTGCCGGCGTCCATCGAGCCCTCACCCTTGCCGGCGCCGACCATGGTGTGCAGTTCGTCGATGAACAGAATGATCTGCCCTTCCTGCTTCGACAGCTCGTTGAGCAGCGCTTTCAGGCGTTCTTCGAACTCGCCGCGATATTTGGCGCCGGCAATCAGCGCACCCATATCGAGGGACAGCAGGCGTTTGCCGCGCAGGCCATCCGGCACTTCACCGTTGATGATGCGCTGGGCCAGACCTTCGGCAATCGCGGTTTTACCCACACCAGGCTCACCGATCAGCACCGGATTGTTCTTGGTCCGGCGTTGCAGGACCTGAATGGTGCGACGGATTTCATCGTCACGGCCGATCACCGGATCGAGCTTGCCGTCTTCGGCACGCTTGGTCAGGTCGACGGTGTATTTATCCAGCGCCTGACGCGACTCTTCGTGGTTGGCATCGTTGACCGCCTCGCCACCGCGCAGGTTGTTGATGGCATTTTCCAGCGCCTTCTTGCTCACGCCCTGGCCGAGCAGCAACTTGCCGAGCTTGCTGTTTTCGTCCATCGCCGCGAGCAATACCAGTTCGCTGGAAATGAACTGGTCGCCCTTCTGCTGGGCCAGACGGTCGGCCTGGTTGAGCAGGCGCGCCAGATCCTGCGACATGTTCACGTCGCCGGTCGGGTTCTGGATTTTCGGTAATTGATCGAGCTCTTTGGTCAGCTCTTTGCGCAGGCTGTTGACGTCAAAGCCCACCTGCATCAACAGGGGTTTGATCGAACCACCCTGCTGTTCAAGCATGGCTTGCATCAAATGCGCCGGCTCGATGGCCGGATGATCGTGGCCGACAGCCAGGGATTGGGCATCGGACAACGCCAACTGTAATTTGCTGGTTAAACGGTCTATACGCATGGGTCACCTTCCTTTTGAGCAGGCCGGACCTAAAAAACCATCCTGAATAAAGAAACCTGCCAGATACCGCTATAGATGCGGTCGATTCTGGAAGATTCAAGCGTCAGGGAGTTGATGCAGATCAGACAAGCTTAGCGGGCGTCGGGCGACTCGAGCCAAACGAGGGAGGCGAAGCGACCGGTGCGCGATGCACGGCGATAGGAGAAGAAGCGCGGATCGGTCACGGTACAGAAACCGCCACCATAAACAGCCGTGACACCCCGGACCGCCAGACGCAGTCGCGCCAGCTTATAGATGTCAGCCATGAACTTGCCGGCATTGTGGCTCGGGACAAAGGCTGTCGCGGCTTCGGGTAATTGATTGATGAAGACTTCCCGGACTTCCGGGCCGACTTCGAAAGCTTGCGGACCGATGGCCGGGCCGAGCCAGACCAGAATGTCTTCGGCAGGCACATCCAGGCTGTCGAGGGTGGCTTCCAGCACCCCGGCCGCCAGCCCACGCCAACCGGCATGCGCCGCTGCAACGCGCGTACCGGCACGGTCGCAGAACAGCGCCGGCAGGCAATCGGCGGTCATTGCCGCACAAGCGATACCCGGTGTTACCGTCCAGCTGGCATCCGCCGTAGCTACAACCGACGGATCAGCATGCGCCACGGCAATCCCGTGCACTTGCTGCAACCAGGCAGGTTTAATAGAGAAGTGATCGGTCAGTCGCCGACGGTTTTCGGCGACGGCCTCAGGACGATCATCGACGTGATCGCCCAGATTGAGGCTGTCGAACGGCGCCTCGCTGACGCCGCCCTCACGGGTGGTGACACAGGCCTTGACGCTGGCCGGCGCGGGCCAGTCCGGCGTCAGCCAGTTCATCCGACGAATGCCTCGCGATCCTGCTTGAGCAGGGTCAGCAGCCAGACCAGATCTTCCGGCAATGGCGATTCCCAGCTCATGCGCTCACCGGTGGTCGGGTGATCCAGTTCGAGGAACCGCGCGTGCAGAGCCTGACGCGGGAAGTGTTTCAGCGACTCGACCATGGTCTGGCTCGCCGCCGGCGGGATGCGGAAACGACCGCCGTAAGCAGGGTCGCCGACCAACGGGAAGTTGATGTGCGCCATGTGTACGCGGATCTGGTGGGTACGACCGGTTTCCAGCTTCACCCGCACGTGGGTGTGGGAACGGAAACGCTCCAGCACACGATAGTGGCTGACGGCAGGCTTGCCGCCTTCCATCACCGCCATGCGCTGGCGCTGCTGGCCGTGACGACCGATCGGGGCGTTGATCTTGCCACCGGCGGTCACCACGCCGATCACGATGCATTCGTAGATCCGGCTGACACTGCGGCTTTGCAGCTGCGCGACCAGTTTGGTCTGCGCCTGAATAGTCTTGGCCACCACCATCAGACCGGTGGTGTCCTTGTCCAGACGATGCACGATGCCGGCACGCGGGACATTGATGATGTCCGGCACGTGGTGCAGCAAGGCGTTGAGCAAGGTGCCATCGGCGTGGCCGGCAGCCGGGTGCACCACCAGGCCCGCAGGCTTGTTGATCACCAGGATGTCGTCGTCTTCATAGACGATATCGAGCTCGATGTCCTGGGCGACCCATTCACCCTGGGCCTCCTGCTCGGCGGTCAGTTCAAGGACGGCACCGCCATGAACGATGTCGCGCGGGCGGATGACCGCCCCGTCCACAGTCAGGCGACCTTCTTTGATCCAGGCGGAAAGGCGCGAGCGGGAGTGCTCTGCGAAGAGTTGGGCGGCGACTTGATCGAGGCGTTGGCCGCCCAATTCGGACGGCACCTCTGCGCGAAGTTCAATTTTATCGGACATGCTCGGACTGGGCGTCGGCTACAGCCTTTGGTTTCGGCTGCGCGCTTGTGGTTAAATACGGCGTCTTTTGCCCCGGGGCTTTTCAACGGGGCGCTCATCATAACAGGACGGCCCCGCCCAAGACAGCGGCCGTCATAGGGACGCAAGCCGCCATGCAAGTGAAACACCTGCTGCTGATCGCCATCCTCGCATTGACCGCTGCTTGCTCATCGAAGGAAGTCGTAGACGAAAACCTGAGCGAAACCGAGCTGTACCAGCAGGCTCAAAAGGACCTGGACAACAACAGTTACACCAGTGCCACCGCCAAGCTGAAGGCTCTGGAGTCGCGCTATCCGTTCGGTCGCTACGCAGATCAGGCACAGCTCGAGCTGATTTATGCGAACTACAAGAACTCGGAGCCGGAAGCTGCAAAGTCCGCCGCCGAGCGCTTCATTCGTCTGCACCCACAGCACCCGAACGTCGATTACGCCTACTACCTGAAGGGCCTGACCTCGTTCGACCAGGACGTCGGCCTGCTGGCGCGCTTCCTGCCGCTGGACATGACCAAGCGTGACCCGGGCGCTGCCCGCGACTCCTACAACGAGTTCGCCCAGCTGACCAGCCGCTACCCGAACAGTCGCTACGCGCCGGACGCCAAGCAGCGCATGATTTACCTGCGCAACCTGCTGGCAGCCTACGAAATCCACGTGGCCGACTACTACCTGACCCGTCAGGCCTATGTCGCCGCCGCCAACCGTGGTCGTTATGTAGTGGAAAACTTCCAGGAAACCCCATCGGTCGGCGACGGCCTGGCGGTGATGACCGAAGCCTACCAGCGTCTGCACCTGGACGAACTGGCGGCTACCAGCCTGGAAACCCTGAAGCTCAACTACCCGAATCACCCGAGCCTGAAAGACGGTCAGTTCGTACCGTCGGTCGCCGAAGCCGACAACCGTTCGTGGCTGAGCAAGGCCACTCTGGGCCTGATCGAATCGCGTCCACCACTGCCGCCGGGAGAGACCCGCGCCAACCAGGACGTGCAGAAGCAGTTCCAGGACGCGAAAGACGCGATCCCGAACGAGCTCAAGCCTAAAGACGAAAACGGCGACGTGATCGAAGCGCCGGAACCGGAGTCCAGCAACAGCGACCGCTCCATTTTCAGCTACCTGACCTTCGGTTTGTTCGACTGATCACTTCGGTGATGCCAAAAAGGGAGATCTTCGGATCTCCCTTTTTTATTGCCGCGTTTTATTGCGCTGTGCGCCTGCCAAGACCTTGGCTAAACTGCCGGATCATCAGTCAAAAAGCCGCCCATCATGCTTCGTCTACTCTTCTGGATCGCCCTGATCGCCGCCGCCGTCTGGCTCTGGCGCAAATTCAAGGCGCCTGTCGCACCCACGCAATCCCCTCGCGAACAGGATGCCGCACCCATGGTGCGTTGCGCCCATTGCGGCGTACACCTGCCGCGCGACCGGGCGCTGAGCCTTCGTCAACAGTGGTATTGCAGCCAGGCTCACCTCGAGCAAGGCCCCGGTTCCAGTGATCGCTGAGGCGACCGACGCCACTCGCAAACAGGCCCAGCGACTGCTGCGCCTCTATCATCTCTACCGCTTAAGCGTCGGCATCACCTTGGTGCTGCTGATCTCCAGCAACATGGACAACCGCCTGCTGACGTCGGCCGACGACGAACTGCTGCGCAACGGCAGCTGGTTGTACCTGGTACTGAACATACTGCTGGTGGTGTTCCTGGAGAACATCCGCCGTCCAGCCCAGCTGTTCGGCCTGGCCCTGGTCGACATCCTGCTGCTGTGCGGCTTGTTCTACGCCGCCGGTGGCGTGGCCAGCCCGGTCGGCAATCTGCTGATCGTCTCGATAGCCATCAGCAACACGCTGCTGAGACGCCGTATCGGCCTGCTGATCGCGGCCATCGGCGCACTCGGCATTGTCGGTCTCAGCTTCCTGCTGAGCTTCAGTCATCCCCTGAGCGCCAACGAATACCTGCAGGCGGGCACCCTCGGCGCGCTGTGTTTTGCCGGAGCGTTGTTGGTGCAAGGCCTGATCCGCCGCCTCGAAGTCAGCGAGACCCTCGCCGAACAACGGGCCAGCGAGGTGGTCAGCCTCGAAGCACTCAACGCCTTGATCCTGCAACGCATGCGCACCGGCATTCTGGTCCTCGACGAACAACGCCGGGTGCAACTGGCCAACCAGAGCGCCCGGACGCTGCTGGCGCAGTCGCCCCTTGAAGGTCATTTGATCGATGAATATTCGATCGCACTGGTCGAGCGCCTGAACCTGTGGCTGAACAACCCGACCCTGCGCCCGCAGAGCCTGAAGATCGCCACCAACGGCCTGGAACTGCAACCGAGCTTCATCGCCCTGGAGCAGAGCCCGAACCGCCAGACCCTGGTGTTTCTCGAAGACCTCGCGCAAATCGCCCAGCAAGCCCAGCAACTGAAGCTCGCCGCGCTCGGGCGCCTGACCGCCGGCATCGCCCACGAGATCCGCAATCCGCTGGGCGCCATCAGTCATGCCGCACAGCTGTTGCGGGAATCCGAGGAACTCGACGATGCGGATCGGCGTCTGACGCAGATCATCCAGGATCACTCCCAGCGCATGAACCGAGTCATTGAAAACGTCCTGCAACTGTCCCGCCGCCAGCAGAGCGCGCCGCAACGGCTGGATCTCGAGCCATGGCTAAAGCACTTCGTCGAGGAAAGCCGCGAACAGGCCAGGGAGCACCAACGGATTCATCTGAACATCGAATCCGGGGATTTCCGCACCCTGATGGATCCGGGGCAACTGACGCAAATTCTCGACAATCTGTTGCGCAACGGCTGGCGGCACAGCGCCCTGCTGCACGATCCGGCGCAGGTCTGGCTGCGGCTGTTCATCGACCCCGAGAGCCAGCTGGCCGTGCTCGAAGTCCAGGACAACGGCCCCGGCGTGGCACTGGATCAGCAGGCGCATCTGTTCGAACCCTTCTTCACCACCAGCAGCCAGGGCACCGGCCTTGGGCTTTATCTGTCCCGTGAGCTGTGCGAAAGCAACCAGGCCCGCCTAGACTTCAAACCACGCCAAGGCGGCGGCTGCTTTCGCATCACCTTTGCTCACGGACGGAAACAAAGTTGAACACGAGCCCACGGCAAAAAATCCTCATCGTCGACGACGAACCGGATATCCGCGAACTCCTGGAAATCACCCTGGGACGGATGAAACTCGATACGTTCAGTGCACGCAACCTCGGCGAAGCCCAGGCGTTGCTGAACCGCGACACCTTCGACCTGTGCCTGACCGACATGCGCCTGCCGGACGGCACCGGGCTGGACCTGGTGCAGCACATTCAACAACGCTACCCGCAATTGCCGGTGGCGATGATCACCGCCTATGGCAGCCTGGAAACAGCGATCAACGCCCTGAAAGCAGGGGCTTTCGATTTCCTGACCAAACCGGTGGACCTCACCCGACTGCGCGAGCTGGTCGCCACCGCATTGCGCATGCCGGCGACGGGTGGCGTCTGCACCTCGATTGACCGACGCCTGCTCGGAGACTCGTTGCCCATGCGCAACCTGCGCAAGCAGATCGACAAACTGGCCCGCAGCCAGGCGCCGGTCTACATCAGCGGCGAGTCCGGCAGCGGCAAGGAACTGGTTGCCCGCCTGATTCACGAGCAGGGCCCGCGCGCCAGCCAACCATTCGTGCCGGTGAATTGCGGGGCGATTCCTTCGGAATTGATGGAGAGCGAGTTCTTCGGGCACCGCAAAGGCAGCTTCACTGGCGCGGTGGACGATAAGCCGGGCCTGTTCCAGGCCGCCCATGGCGGGACACTGTTTCTCGATGAAGTGGCGGACTTGCCGCTGTCGATGCAGGTCAAGCTGCTGCGGGCGATTCAGGAAAAAGCCGTGCGCAGCGTCGGCGGCCAGCAGGAGACCGTGGTCGATGTGCGTATTCTCTGCGCCACTCACAAGGACCTGGACGCGGAAGTCGTCGCCGAGCGCTTTCGGCAGGATCTGTATTACCGGCTGAACGTGATCGAACTGCGGGTGCCTTCTCTGCGCGAACGTCGTGACGATATCGAGGCATTGGCCAGCCATGTGCTCAAGCGTCTGGCCCACGGCACTGGCCAGCCGGCGGCGCGCCTGCATCCACAAGCACTGGAGGCCCTGAAGAACTACCGCTTTCCGGGGAATGTCCGGGAGTTGGAGAACGTCCTTGAGCGCGCGCACACCCTGTGCGAAAACCGCATGATCGAGGCCGACGACCTGCGCCTGAGCGAAGGTAATTGCGCGGCCGAGGGCGGTATTGCCGATCTCACACAAATCGACAACCTCGAAGACTATCTGGAGAACGTCGAGCGCAAGTTGATCCTGCAGGCGCTGGAGGAAACCCGCTGGAACCGTACGGCTGCGGCCCAGCGGTTGAATCTGTCATTCCGTTCGATGCGCTACAGGCTCAAGAAGCTCGGTCTGGATTAAATGCGCCCGCTCGGGGCATACGGCGCCGGATCTATGATTGGCGCCCGCCCCAGCATCACATCGGCAAACAGCTGACAGGAGGCAGGTGCCAGCACCAGTCCGTTGCGGTAATGCCCGCAGTTGAGCCACAAACCATCAATCCCGGGCACCCGCCCGATATAGGGAATGCCCTCCGGCGAGCCGGGACGCAACCCGGCCCAGTGCCCCACCACTTCGGCATCCGCCAGCGCCGGCAGCAGCTCCACGGCCGAGGCCTTGAGGCTTTCCAGAGCGTTGTCGGTCGGGGTCTTGTCGAAACCTTCATGCTCCAGCGTGCTGCCGATCAGGATGTGCCCGTCGCGACGCGGAATCGCATAACGCCCCTTGGCCAGCACCATGCTCGGCAGGAAGTCCGCCGCGCACTTGTAGAGAATCATCTGGCCTTTGACCGGTTCCACCGGCAGCGACAGATTCAGCGTCTTGAGCAGCTCGCCGCTCCACGCACCCGCCGTCAGCACCACCTGATCGCCGTTGATCACGCCTTTCGGCGTTTGCACACCGACAACCTTCTCGCCCTCACGGACAAACCCGCTGACCTCGCACTGCTCGTGAATCGTCACGTTGGGCAGCGCCTGCAACGCGGCTTTCAGCGACTTCACCAGCCGTGGGTTGCGTACGTTGGCCACGTCGGCCATGTAGATCGCCCGGGAAAATCCACTGCCAAGTACCGGCACCCCATCATGGGCCGCCGAGATATCCACAGCCCGCAGCGGACGGTTTTCCCGCTCGGCCCAGGCCAGGGCTTCGGCTTCGTCGTCCAGATCCAGCCAGTACAGGCCGGTGGTATGGACTTCAGGATCGACGCCGGTGTCGGCGAACAGGCGCTCGCCCAGCTGTGGATAAAAGTCCTGCGACCAGTGCGCCAGCGCCGTGACGGCCGGGCTATAGCGCCATGGATACAGCGGAGAAACGATGCCGCCGCCGGCCCAGGACGATTCCTGGCCGACGTTCGAGCGATCCAGCAGCACCACGCTGCGTACTTCGGAGGCGAGGTTGTACGCGGTCAGCAGGCCAATCACCCCGCCACCGACAATCACCACTTGCTGTTGCCTGGTCATGTTTGTTCCAACCGTAAAAAAGACAGTGGGCGCAAAAGACACCCGAATGAAAGCGGCTCAGCGGCCCCAGCAATCCTTGGTGGCAAGCCCGGCAGTCGCGTTGATCATGCTGCGCACACCGGTGTTGGTGAGGGTGAAGTCCCCGCACTTGTCGCCGGCCATGGTCGTGCCGGCCTTGCGGGTCGCGGTCAGCAGGTAGGTCTGGTCAGCGATGGTCGGGGTGATGGTGTAGAAATCATTGCCCGTGCTGAGCCCGGTGACACCGGTGTAAACATTGTTGCGGGTGTAGAAGCGTTCGAGGGTCTGCGCCTGCTCGTTCAGCAGCGAGGCCACTTCGGCGCGGCGGCCCTTCTTCAGGTATTCGGCATAGCTCGGTGCGGCAATGGTGATGATGATCCCGATGATCGCAATCACGATCATGATTTCGATCAGGGTGAACCCGCGGATGGATCTGCGCATGCCTCAACTCTCGCTTACTGTATTTGTCGCCACATGATACGACGGCTGCCGCCGCCGGATTTTTCCACCAGGGTGGTGATCCCGCCACTGGAATCGTTCACGATCTTGCGCGATGCGCCGTTGACGATGGCGTTCAGGGTAGGAATGCCGCCACTGAACACCACACCGCTGGAAATCGTGTCATTGGTGTCGACCACGCCGTCGGCGTTGGTGTCGAGCACCGCATAGTTGAGCATCTTACCGCTGAACGCATCGAGTTCGACCAGTTTGCCGGTACCGAAGCTGGAGCACGGGTCAGTGGTATCGACACTGGCCGTAGTAAATACGATGCGCCCCAGCACCAGACTGGCCTGATTGATCACCCGCTCGCCGGTCAATACGTTGTTGTACACCAGCGGCAGGTACCAGCCCTTCTCCGCCGGATAGGTGGTGTCGTTCTGGGTCGTGGTAATGAACTGACCTGAACTGCCCGAGAAAACACCGGTTATGGCCTGGGCCTGCAGGCTGCTGACCGTCAGTTGCCCCGAGCCGCCATCGGCATCCCACACCGAATAGAACGCCTGTAGATCCTTGTTGGTCTTGTCGGCGGTTTCGTTGAATTTGCCGGTGCCGACAAAAATCTGTTTGCCCCCCAATGAGTTGTCCGCCAGCAACGGCTGCGCCGTGATCGGTTGCGTCGTGCCACCCGCCGTGGTGAACAGCGGCTTGCCGGAAAACGCCACGCCCCAGCTGTCGGTGGTGGTCGCGCTCAGGTCGAACTTCCACAGGCGCCCCTTCAGATCCCCACCGTACGCGGCCTGCACCACGTTCTGCGAATTGACCTTGAGCTTCACCGACGACAGTCCATTGGTGGTTTCGGTACTGTCGATGACGATTTTCTTGATCAGCGAACCGTCGCGCACATCCAGCACATACAGCGCCGCCACCCCCGAGTTGCTGCCGTAGCCATTGGCGATGAAAGCCGCCCAGCGACCATCGGCCAAGCGTGCCACTTCCGGACGGGCGTAGGCATAACCCAGATCATTGAAAGCGTTCGCGGTGCTGGCAGTGGCCGGTGCACTCACTTCCCACAACGCATTGAGAATGTTCCCCGCCGAGGCGTCGAACAACTGCAAGGCATAGAACGTCTTGCCACCGGCCCCGGTGCCGCCAATGGCCAGGGTTTTCCAGGCCGTGCCGAACTGCGCGTCATAGACACCGACCTGCCCGTCCACCAGAAACTTGTGGCTGACGCCGTTGATGTAGTTGGGGTCGGCAATCAATCGCAACGACGGCAGCACGCTCGACGGCATATAGGCGTAACGCCGGGTGCCGTTGGCCGGGTTGATGACGCTGACGAAACCGTCGTTGCCGTTCACCACCAGATTCGCATTCATGTTCGCAGCCTTGGTGGTCAGGTAACTGGTGTAGGTGGTGTCGCCCGACAGGTCGGAGGCGGTCTTGTCCGTGGGTGAGGCCAGCACCAGCGGCGAGTTGATGATGTCGCCCAGCAATACGCTGCGAACCTTGAGCCCGGTCTTGTTGGTGCCCTTGCTCCACTCCACCAGGTCGCTGCCACTGATGCCGGAGGGCAGGCTCTGGCCGAGCGTTGTCTGCTGTGCTGCAGAGAAGTTGCCGAAAGCCAGTGTCACTGCCGCGTTGCTCAAGGTATTCCACGATTGATAGGTAGGTGCCGTGGCGCCGGGGACGATGGCGGTGTCGGTCGTCCACAGCACCGTCGAAGTGTTGACCGTCCCGCTCGAGGTGAAGCCGAAGGACTTGATGGTACCGCGCCAGTCCCGGGGGTCGTAACTGGTCTGGAAATAGCTGCTGCCGCTCACCAGTGTCGTAGCGCTGGTTACCCCGCTGCCGCCGGAGCCGGCCTTGGAGGTGATGTCGCTCAATGCCGAAGACAACGCCGTGTTCAGTCCGGCACTGTCGGTGGCCTGGTAATACTTGCCCTGACCGTAGTTCGCCGCGTCCGACAACATATCGTTGTCGGCGGTAAAGCCAACGGTGTAAGTGTTCATGTTCTGTTTGGGAAAGTCGGCCGAGCCCCAGCTCTTGCCGGCCGCATCGACACCGGTCGAACGCATGTCGATGTCGAAGGCGAACTTGGCGATGTCGTCCAGGTACAGCGTGTCGCCCTCGTTATCGCCGTTGAGGTTGTTGCCGTCATTATTGATGCCGTCCCAGTTCGGCAATCGGCTGCCGCCCAGCGGGTCGTTGGTGGGGAACGTGCGGTCGTAGGTCGGCAGGCCGTCGGTAATCACCACCCCGTAGTTTTTCTGGCAGCGGTACTGGATCGGACTGGTGTAGGTGCTCGGCGTGGTGTTGTAGTACGGCGTCATGCCGCGCATGTAGCGGGTGATTTCATAATAGGTTTCCGCCAATGGCGTATTGGCCACGGCGCTCAGGCCGCTGATCGCCGAGATAAGTGCGTTGTAGTTGCTATCGGCCTGGGCCTGGGTCACGCTGCCGCTGACCGGCGCCAGGTCGCTGACGGACCGGGCGATGTAACCGCCGTTGCCCGGGTTGTTGCTGGTGGCCGGATTGAATGTCGACAGGCCGAAACGCAGGTTACGGTTGCTGGTCACCAGTGCGGTGGAAACGTTGCGGGCGACGTTGATCCGGTAGTCGTTGGGAATCGCCCCGGTGGTGAAATCACGGGTGCCGTTGCTGATGGCGAGGCCGACCACGTAAGCGATGTAATCCCCGTAATACCGGGTATTGCCGCCGCCGACCGGGTCCGGCAGTTTAAGGCACAGCGGTGCCAGGCTGTTGTTGTAGAACGCATAGGCACCGCCGGAGCAGCCGGAAGTCGGCAGGCTCGACAGAAACACCGGATCGCCGGTGATGGCCGTCGAAGACAGGCACAACCCGAGCACCGCGTTGCACTGCCGGGCCGGAGTGCGAGTGACCGTGGGATCGAAACCCGCAGCGTAAATGATGCTGTTCATGCTGCCCGAGTCGTCGATCAGCAAGATGACATTCGGCGGCACGGCGGCGGCACTGAGCAATGGCGAATCAGACGGCGTGAACGCATACGCCGGCGCGGCCAGATACAAACCCGCAAGAAACCCCGCCAGCCACGGCCGCCAGCCAGAGCGTCGTTCAGTACTTCGCATAGACACTCTCCACCACACTGCGTGAACTGCCGACGATCCCGACAGCCGTGACCCGGTACAGCGTCGCCGAGGTATTGCTCGGAACGTTCACCGCCGTGAGCGTGGTGCCGATGTTCTGCACCCCATAGAAGCCGCTGCCCGCAGCGATCCAGGTCACCCCGGATGTCGAATTGAACCCCGCTGCACTGACTACCGACGACTCCGCCGGCGGCGCACACTGGGTAGCATTGGCACACACCGCCAACGAATACGTGCTCAGTTGCACCGCACTCTCACCGATGCGCAGTGCCGCCTCGGCGGTCTGGAACGACTGATTACGCAGGCTCACGCTGCCGGCCATCTTTTCCTGCAGGTTGGCGCTCTGCATCGATGACAGGCCGATCACCGTCAGGAGCAACAGAAACACCAGGCTGACCAGCAGCACCATGCCACGCTGGGCTCTTCGTTGATGGAGAGAAACATTCATTGGCCGGCCCTCACTGCAAGCGGTTGCGCAGAGCGGCAACCACGTTGAAGGTCTGGTTGGCGACCCGGTTGTTCGGGTCGGTGAGGGTCAGGGTCAGGCGTACGCTGCGGATGCGCGCCGGATCGCCGGGGTTGCTGCTGTAGGTCGAGGCAGAGACATCCGTTGCCGACGTGGCGAGCCCGAACATCACCGTGAATGCACTGACGTTGTTCACCAATACCTGCTGGGTCGGCGTACCGCCACCTGTACCCATCAGAATCTGGTTGTTGCTGAAGCTGTAGACCAGACGCCGGATCGGGAAGGCGATTTGCCCGGCCGCCGGAGTCTGCAGGTTGCTGTAGGCCGTTGCGCTGTTGCGGCAATCGGAAACCACCGTCCAGGTCGGTGTTCCGCCGCCGCTGCCGACATCGGCAGTGACCAGTGTCAGTTTGAGATTGGTGTTGTCCCAACTGATCGGCGTGATCTGTGCGGCATTGAAATCGCCGCTGGTGCTGGCGTCGGTAATGGTCCCGAGGCAGCCGAACATCCCGACCATGCGAATTTCCTGGATCATCTTGCTCAACACGAACCGTGCATCTTCCTGCATGGCCGCCGAGGTGTTCTGGCTGACGTAAGTATTCTTCGCCGCGAGAAAAGTCTGCACGACGCCCAGTACGATGATCAGCCCCAGCGCCAGGGCGATGAGCATTTCGATGAGACCGAAACCCTGGTTATGCCGCTTCATGGCGTGGCCACCGGGTCGACCGTGGCGCGACTGGTCAGGACAAAACTGCGCGGGGCGCTCGCGGTGTTGGCGGCCCGTGAGTCGCTCCAGTTGATGGTGATGGTGTACACCCGCTGGTTGAGGGTGATGCTGCCGGTGGCGGTCGGCCCGCCGAAATTGACGATATTGGTGGTGAAGTCGTAGAGGTCCTGATCCCGCGTAACGCTCAGGTTGCCCGAGGTCGGCGGCGTGACGGTGTAGTCAGCGCCGGAGTTGGCGCGAATGCGGTCCATCATGTCGTAGGCGATGAAACTCGCCTGACTGGTCATCCGCGAGCTGTCGGTGTATTTCAGCGCATTGAGCTGAACCGCCGCCGCCCCCAGCAACCCGACCGTCAGCACCAGCAACGCCACGAGGATTTCGATCAGCGACATGCCTTCCTGTGCACCTTTGCTCCCTGCCCTCATCCGCAGCTTCCACCCGATTGAATTCGTCCGTTCAGACACACGTTCAGCGTCCGGCTTTGCGTTCCCAGCGTGTAACTGAACACCACCGCCGTGGACGGTGCCGCCAGGCCACCCAGATTATTGAAATCCAGCGTGGTCACTCCTGAGGTTAGCGTCAGAGTCGCGCCACTGCTCATCGCTGGAACAACCCGCAATACATTGGCCGAAGTGCCAGTACTGTCGTAGACCGACAACTCGCCGGTCCAGACGCTGCCCCCGGCGGTTGGCCGCAAGCGGATGGTGGTCCCGCGATCGATGGCTTCCAGTCGCGCATAGTTGAGCGCCCGCTGCAGGTCGCCGACTTCAGTGTCGGCCTTGCTGCCCTGGATCGATCGGGTAAACGCCGGGACGGCCATCGTGATCAGGATCACAACCAATGCGACCGCCACCAGCACCTCGATCAGCGTGAAACCTTTTGTACGATGATCCATCGATGCCCTCCGTTGCCGTCGGCTATACCTGCCCTGTAAACCTAGAACATTCGGCCGGCTTACGTCGGTTGATTTGCCCTGCCCGGCGCACGGATCGCGTCGAGCACCCTGCCTCAAGGAGGAAATGCTCATGCCGCAACAGGGTTTCAGTCTGGTCGAACTGCTTATGGGACTGGCGATCGGCGCAATTGTTCTGTCGCTGGTCAGTCCGGCGCTCGCCACGCTGAAAGAGTCGAACCAGCGGCAACAGGCCGCGGAATCGCTGATCAGCGGAATCCGCAATGCCCGCAGCCAGGCGATCACGCGCAATCAGAGCGTAGTGATTCACGGCATCGACGGGGATTGGAGCCAGGGCTGGCGGATCATTCTGGATGTCAGTGGCAAGGGCGCGGAGGACAGCAGCAATCCGCTGCTGGTCGAGCACGCCAGTGATGGGCAAGTGCCTATTGTCGGCAACTGGTTTGTCAGTCGGTACATACGGTTCAGCAGTCTGGGACAACCGCTGATGCCCGGGCGGGCGTTTCAGGCAGGAAAACTACACATCTGTTCGACCCGCGAACCGGTCAGCCAGCTTCAACTGGTGCTGGCGGCGACCGGTCGCGTGCGCCTGACCAGCGAAAAGGCTGAACAGGCGCTGTGTCGAAAGGATAAAGCGGTCAGATCGAGCGTACGCGCAGCTCTTTAGGCATCGAGAAGGTGATGTTCTCTTCACGCCCGGCCAGCTCGTCGGCACCAGTGGCGCCCCAGGCCTGCAGCTGCTGGATCACGCCGCGCACCAGCACTTCCGGCGCAGAAGCACCGGCGGTGATGCCGATACGCTCGACGCCATCGAACCAGCTCTTTTGCAGGTCTTCGGCACCGTCGATCAGGTACGCCGGCGTGGCCATGCGCTCGGCCAGCTCGCGCAGGCGGTTGGAGTTGGAGCTGTTCGGGCTGCCGACCACCAGAACCACGTCGCATTCATCGGCCAGTTGCTTGACCGCGTCCTGACGGTTTTGCGTGGCGTAGCAGATGTCGTCCTTGCGCGGCCCACCGATAGCAGGGAAACGTTCACGCAAGGCATCGATGACGCGACTGGTGTCGTCCATCGACAAGGTGGTCTGGGTGACGAAGGCCAGTTTTTCAGGGTTGTGCACCTGTAGCTCGGCAACATCCTTCTCGTCTTCGACGAGGTAGATCGCACCGCCGTTGCTGGCGTCGTACTGGCCCATGGTGCCTTCGACTTCCGGGTGACCGGCGTGGCCGATCAGGATGCATTCACGGCCGTCGCGGCTGTATTTGGCGACTTCGATGTGCACCTTGGTCACCAGCGGGCAAGTGGCGTCGAACACTTTCAGGCCACGACCGGCGGCTTCGGTACGCACGGCTTGCGAGACGCCATGGGCACTGAAGATCACGATGACGTCGTCCGGCACCTGATCCAGCTCTTCGACAAAGATCGCGCCACGACTGCGCAGGTCCTCGACGACGAACTTGTTGTGCACCACTTCATGACGCACGTAGATCGGCGGCCCGAAGACTTCCAGGGCGCGGTTGACGATTTCGATCGCCCGGTCCACGCCGGCGCAGAAGCCACGGGGGTTGGCGAGTTTGATTTGCATGCTGTGCCTCGTGTCTTGCGCGCGAAAATTCAGATCAATGCAGGGGCCGGGCCGGCCCCTGCAGAACAGCGTTTACAACGCTTTGACGGAAAAGATTTCCACGTCAAAGGTCAGCGTCTTGCCGGCCAGCGGGTGGTTGAAGTCGACGGTCACTTGCTCATCATCGAACTCTTTCACCACACCTGGCAGCTCAGTATTGGCCGCATCGTTGAAGATCACCAGCAGACCCGGCGACAGTTCCATGTCCGCAAACTGCGAACGTGGAATGACCTGCACGTTCTGTGGGTTCGGCTGGCCGAATGCGTTTTCCGGCTCGATGGTCAGGGTGCGCTTGTCACCCGCCTTGAAGCCGAACAGCGCCGCTTCGAAACCCGGCAGCAGGTTGCCATCGCCGACCTTGAAGGTCGCCGGAGCCTTGTCGAAGGTGCTGTCGACCGTGTCGCCGTTCTCCAGGCGCAATGCAAAATGCAAGGTGACTTCCGTGTTCTGGCCGATGCGTTGCTCAGCCAATACCTGTTCAGTCATGAACGGCTTCTCCGGTTTTTTTACTTTTGAACATGTCCAGTGCCAGCATCACCGCGCCAACGGTGATGGCGCTGTCGGCGAAGTTGAACGCCGGGAAGTACCAGCGGTTCTGCCAGTGCACCAGAATGAAGTCGATCACATGGCCCAGGGCAATGCGGTCATACAGATTGCCCAGCGCGCCGCCCAGCACCAGCGCCAGCGCGATGGCCAGCCAGGTTTCGTTGCGACCCAGGCGCTTGAGCCAGACCACCAGCACCGCACTGACCACCACCGCGATCAGGGCGAACAGCCAGCGCTGCCAGCCGGAGCTGTCAGCCAGGAAGCTGAATGCCGCGCCGGTGTTGTAGGCCAGGGTCCAGCTGAAGTAATCGGGAATGATCACGATCTGCTGGTACATCTCGAGCTTGCCTTCGAAGTAAAACTTGCTGGCCTGGTCGATGACCAGAACCAGCAAGCTCAACCAGAGCCAGCTCAGCCGTCCGAAACGGCCAACTGCATTAGGCATAGTGACGAACCTCGCCGGCGCCATCGATGTTGTCCACGCAACGGCCGCAGATTTCCGGATGCTCCGGGTTCACGCCGACGTCTTCACGGCAGTGCCAGCAACGGGCGCATTTCGGGAAGGCGGATTTGACGATCTTCAGCTTCAGACCGCTGACTTCGGTGGCCACAGCTTCGGCCGGGGCCTGCACGAACGGCGCAACGCTGGCGGTCGAGGTGATCAGTACAAAGCGCAGCTCGTTGCTCAGCCTGGCCAGATCGGCGCTCAGGGCGTCTTCGGCGTACAGCGTCACTTCGGCTTGCAGGTTGCCACCGACGGCCTTGGCCGCGCGCTGGATTTCCATCTCTTTGTTGACCGCCACCTTCACTTCCATGATGCGATCCCAGTACTCGCGACCCAGTTCGAAGCCTTCCGGCAACTCGGTCAGGCCTTCGTACCAGGTGTTGAGCATCACCGATTCGTTGCGCTCGCCCGGCAGGTACTGCCACAGCTCGTCGGCGGTGAAGGCCAGGATCGGTGCGATCCAGCGCACCAGCGCTTCGGAGATGTGAAACAGCGCGGTCTGGCACGAACGACGGGCCTTGCTGTCGGCGCCGGTGGTGTATTGGCGATCCTTGATGATGTCGAGGTAGAAACCACCCAGCTCCTGTACGCAGAAGTTGTGGATCTTCGAGTAGACGTTCCAGAAACGGTATTCGCCGTAGTGTTCTTGCAGCTCGCGTTGCAGCAGCAGGGTACGGTCAACCGCCCAGCGATCCAGTGCCAGCATGTCTTCGGCCGGCAGCAGGTCGGTGGCCGGGTTGAAACCGGTCAGGTTGGAAAGCAGGAAGCGCGCGGTGTTACGGATACGGCGATAGGCATCCGCGCTGCGCTGCAGGATCTGCTCGGACACGGCCATTTCGCCGGAGTAGTCGGTCGACGCGACCCACAGACGCATGATGTCGGCGCCCAGGGTGTCGTTGACTTTCTGCGGCGCGATCACGTTGCCCAGGGACTTGGACATCTTGCGACCGGACTCGTCCACGGTGAAGCCGTGGGTCAGCAGTTCGCGGTACGGCGCGTGGTTGTCAATGGCGCAACCGGTCAGCAGGGACGAGTGGAACCAGCCACGGTGCTGGTCGGAACCTTCCAGGTACAGATCGGCACGCGGGCCGGTCTCGTGGCCCATCGGGTGCGAACCGCGCAGGACGTGCCAGTGCGTGGTGCCCGAGTCGAACCAGACGTCGAGGGTGTCGCTGATCTTGTCGTACTGCGGCGCTTCATCGCCCAGCAGTTCGGCAGCGTCGAGCTTGAACCAGGCTTCGATGCCTTCGACTTCAACGCGTTTGGCGACTTCTTCCATCAGTTCGACGGTACGTGGGTGCAGTTCGCCGCTTTCCTTGTTCAGGAAGAACGGGATCGGCACGCCCCAGTTACGCTGACGGGAGATGCACCAGTCCGGACGGTTGGCGATCATCGAGTGCAGTCGCGCCTGGCCCCAGGCCGGAACGAACTTGGTGTCTTCGATGGCTTTGAGCGAGCGCTGACGCAGGGTGTCGCCGGATACCGGCTCCTTGTCCATGCCGATGAACCACTGCGCGGTGGCGCGGTAGATCAGCGGGGTCTTGTGACGCCAGCAGTGCATGTAGCTGTGTTCGATGACGGTGGTGTGCATCAGCGCACCGACTTCGGTCAGTTTGTCGACGATGGCCGGGTTGGCCTTCCAGATGAACTGGCCGCCGAAGAACTCCAGCGACGGCACGTAAACGCCGTTGCTCTGAACCGGGTTGAGGATGTCGTCGTTGACCATGCCGTATTTCTTGCAGGTCACGAAGTCGTCCACACCGTAGGCCGGAGCGGAGTGAACCACACCGGTGCCGGCGCCCAGTTCCACGTAGTCGGCCAGGTACACTGGCGACAGACGGTCGTAGAACGGGTGACGGAAATTGATCAGTTCCAGCGCCGACCCCGGCGCGGTGGCCAGAACGGTGCCTTCAACGCCGTAACGGGTCAGGCAGGATTCGACCAGCTCTTCAGCGAGAACCAGCAGTTTGTCGCCGATATCGACCAGCGCGTAGTTGAATTCCGGGTGAACGTTCAGCGCCTGGTTGGCCGGGATGGTCCACGGGGTGGTGGTCCAGATCACGATCGAGGCAGGCTTGTTCAGGGACGGCAGACCGAACGCGGCAGCCAGTTTGGCTTCGTCAGCGATCGGGAACGCCACGTCGATGGTCGAGGACTTCTTGTTCTCGTACTCGACTTCCGCTTCGGCCAGGGCCGAACCGCAGTCGAAGCACCAGTTCACAGGCTTCAGGCCCTTGAACACGAAACCGCCCTTGACGATTTCGGCGAGGGCACGGATTTCACCGGCCTCGTTCTTGAAGTCCATGGTCTTGTACGAGTTGGCGAAGTCGCCCAGCACGCCGAGACGGATGAATTCGGTCTTCTGCCCTTCGATCTGCTCGGTGGCGTAGGCACGGCACAGTTCGCGGGTCTTGTCCGCGCCCAGGTTCTTGCCGTGTGTCACTTCAACCTTGTGCTCGATCGGCAGGCCGTGGCAGTCCCAACCCGGAACATACGGCGCGTCGAAGCCCGACAGGGTCTTCGAGCGGATGATCATGTCCTTGAGAATCTTGTTCAGTGCGTGACCGATGTGGATCGTACCGTTGGCGTACGGAGGGCCGTCGTGCAGGACGAACTTCGGACGATCCTTGCCAATCTCGCGCAACTTTCCGTACAGGCCAATACTGTCCCAGCGCTGCAGGATCTGCGGTTCGCGCTGTGGCAGGCCGGCCTTCATTGGGAAGGCGGTGTCCGGAAGGTTTAGCGTGGCTTTATAGTCGGTCATTTAAGGCTCTTCATTAGCGATGGGCGCTAGGTGCGGCTAGTGCACGGGCGGCGGCGACATCCGCGCTGATCGCCGTTTTCAATGCCTCCAGGGAGGCGAAACGCTGCTCTTCACGCAGCTTCTGGTGGAAAACCACCGTCAAACGCCGGTCATACAGATCGCCGGCAAAATCCAAAAGATGTACTTCAAGGTGGGCCTTGCCATCACCTTGCACCGTGGGCCGCACGCCGATATTGGCGACGCCGGGCCAGGTCTTGCCGTCGATGTCGACGTCGACCAGGTAAACCCCGGTGAACGGCACGCGACGGCGCTTGAGTTGAATGTTCGCCGTGGGCGTACCCAACTGGCGGGCCAGTTTCTGGCCATGCAACACGCGACCGGCAATCCGGTACGGGCGGCCAAGCAAGCGTTCAGCCAGGGCAAAATCGGCGGCGGCCAACGCATTGCGCACCTGGGTGCTACTGACACGAATGCCGTCCAGCTCGACGGTTTGCGCGGCTTCCACGGTAAAACCGTGAACCTGCCCGGCCTGCAGCAGAAAATCGAAATCGCCGAGGCGGTCGCAACCGAAGCGGAAATCGTCGCCGACTTCCAGATGCTGCACACCCAGGCCATCCACCAGAATCGTATCGACGAATTCACTGGCGCTGAGTTTGCTCAAGCGCTGGTTGAAGGCCAGGCACAAGACCCGGTCGACGCCTTCGGCGGCCAGCAGTTGCAGCTTGTCGCGCAACCGGGCCAGACGTGCCGGCGCGGTCTCCGGAGCAAAGAACTCCCGTGGCTGCGGCTCGAAAATCACCACGCAGCTGGGTACGCCCAACTCGAGCGCACGCTCACGCAGTCGGGCCAGGATGGCCTGGTGACCACGGTGAACACCGTCAAAGTTGCCAATAGTGGCGACGCAGCCCCGATGCTGGGGGCGCAAGTTGTGAAGGCCTCGAACCAGCTGCATAACGCGCTTCTTGCTCATAAAGTGGCCGATTATAACCACACCCGACGGCCGACGACAGGCAACACCGTAACCCAAAGTGAACGAGCCGACAAAACTGCCGGCCCGCGCCCGTCTTTCAAGGGTGAAACCTCAGCTCAACGCCTTGCGATTGAAGTCACGCAGGCGGAAACCGAGCAACAGCAACATGCCGAAATAAGCCACCACGCCAGCAATCACCAGCACGCCCAGACGCAGAAAGCGCTCCAGCATGTGGCCCTGATCCCACGAAGGCATGAAATGCATGCCGATCAACAGGACAGCCGACATCACCGCCACCGCGAACAACAGCTTCAAACCGAATTTCAGCCAGCCCGGCTGTGGTTGGTACATCTGCTGCTTGCGCAGTTGATAGAACAGCAGCCCGGCATTCAGGCAGGCACCGGCGCTGATCGCCAACGCCAGCCCGGCATGGGCCAGTGGCCCGATCAACACCAGATTGAACAACTGCGTGACCACCAGAGTGAAGATTGCGATTTTTACCGGCGTACGGATGTTCTGTTGCGCATAGAAGCCCGGTGCCAACACCTTGATCACGATAATCCCGAGCAGACCGACAGAATAGGCGATCAACGCGCGCTGGGTCATGGCCGCATCAAACCCGCTGAACTGGCCGTACTGGAACAGCGAAACCGTCAGCGGCTCGGCCAGAATCCCCAGCGCCAGCGCACACGGCAGCACCAGCACGAAGCACAGGCGCAGGCCCCAGTCGAGAATCCGCGAATATTCGTGACGATCCTTGCTGGCGTAGGTCTTGGCCAGTGTCGGCAGCAGGATCGTGCCCAGTGCCACACCCAGCACGCCGGACGGCAACTCCATCAGACGGTCGGCGTAGTACATCCACGACACCGAGCCCGCCACCAGAAACGAGGCGAAGATGGTGTTGATGATCAGGGAAATCTGGCTGACCGAGACACCGATGATCGCCGGCAGCATCTGCTTCATCACTCGCCAGACGCCGGTGTCGCGCAGATTCAGGCGTGGCAGCACCAGCATGCCGATCTTTTTCAGGTGCGGCAGTTGATAGAGCAACTGCGCCAGACCGCCGACCAGTACCGCCCAGCCGAGGGCCATGACCGGTGGATCGAAGTACGGCGTCAGGAACAGCGCGAACACGATCATGCTGACGTTCAGCAGGGTCGGCACGAACGCCGGCACCGAAAAGCGGTTCCAGGTATTGAGGATCGCCCCCGCCAGGGAAGACAGAGAGATCAGTAATATATAGGGGAAGGTCACTCGCAGCAGGTCGGAGGTCAGCTGGAATTTTTCCGGCGTATCGGTAAAACCGGGAGCCGTGGCCCAGATCACCCAGGGTGCGGCGATCATGCCCAACGCAGTGACCAGCGCCAGAACCAGCGTCAGCAGCCCTGTCACATAGGCAATAAAGGTACGGGTCGCCTCCTCGCCCTTCTGACTTTTATATTCGGCAAGAATCGGCACGAATGCCTGTGAAAACGCGCCCTCGGCAAAGATTCGCCGCAGCAGATTGGGCAGTTTGAAGGCGATGAAGAAGGCGTCGGTCGCCATTCCGGCGCCGAATGTGCGCGCAATGAGCGTGTCGCGGACAAACCCGAGAATCCGGGAAAGCATCGTGATAGAGCTGACGGCGGCCAACGATTTGAGCAGATTCATTGAAGGAATTTGTGCCTGTCGATAAACAGCAGGCGAACAATGCGCCTACTTGTGCGATACTCCGCGCCGCAACAGCACAGAGCCAAAGCTCGCGAGTTTACAGGTCAAGCGCCGGAAATAAATATCCCGCCTCTTTATACCTACCACTTAGCGGAACGTCTCAAGCGCCCTTGACAAGACATCTCTTCATCGGCATGATTCGCGGCCTATTTTGTTTGCTATTTCCTAAAAAGTCTTTCGAGGAGCTCGACGGTGGCCAACTCACCTTCCGCCAAAAAACGTGCAAAACAGGCTGAGAAGCGTCGCAGCCACAACGCCAGCCTGCGTTCCATGGTTCGTACCTACATCAAGAATGTAGTTAAAGCCATCGACGCAAAAGACGCTGAAAAAGCTCAAGCTGCATACGTTCTGGCTGTGCCAGTTATCGACCGCATGGCCGATAAAGGCATCATCCACAAGAACAAGGCTGCTCGCCATAAGAGCCGCCTGAATGGTCACGTCAAGGCACTGAAAGCTGCCGCCTAAGCGACGTAATCATTAAAAAACCGACCTCAGGGTCGGTTTTTTATTGCCTGCGATTTGCTGAAACAAGCGCAAAAAAAGAGGAGCCAACCGCTCCTCTTTTTATTTACGTCCAGATTAATGGACTGGCGCCCAAGGCAGAATCGGAATCGCCGTCACCGCATTTTGCGGACTGCCCTCGATCAGGCGATCGCTGTAGACCAGATACACCAGCGTATTGCGCTTCTTGTCGAGGAAACGCACCACCTGCATGGTCTTGAACACCAGCGAAGTGCGCTCCTTGAACACCTCTTCGCCATCCTTCAACTCACCCTTGAAGTTGATAGGACCGACCTGACGACAAGCAATGGATGCCTCGGCACGATCCTCGGCCAGACCCAACCCACCCTTCACGCCACCCGTTTTGGCGCGCGACAGATAGCAGGTCACACCCTCAACCTTTGGATCGTCGAAGGCCTCGACCACGATCCGGTCATTCGGCCCGACAAATTTGAACACCGTCGACACCTGGCCGATTTCCTCGGCCGAAGCCAGCAATGGCAACGCCATCAGCAAGCCCAACAATCCTTTTGCCATGCGCATTGCGCTTTTCCTCAGACCAGAATCAGATTGTCACGGTGAACCAGCTCCGGCTCAGCCATGTAACCCAGCAAACCGACAATCGCATCCGACGACTGACCGATGATTTTTTGTGCTTCCAGCGCGCTGTAGTTGGCCAGGCCACGGGCAATCTCGCGACCATCCGGCGCCACGCAAACCACCATTTCACCGCGACGAAAGCTGCCCTGAACCAGTTTGACGCCGACCGGCAGCAGACTTTTGTGACCTTCCGACAACGCAGCAACCGCACCATCATCCAGCACCAGCGTGCCACGGGTCTGCAAATGGCCAGCCAACCATTGCTTGCGCGCCGCCAGCATGCCGCGCTCAGGCGACAGCAGCGTACCGATGCGTTCGCCAGCCTTCAGACGATCGAGCACCCGCTCCAGACGCCCACCGACAATGATGGTATGCGCACCGGAACGCGCCGCCAGACGCGCCGCGCGCAGCTTGGTCTGCATGCCGCCACGACCCAGCGCACCGCCAGTGCCACCCGCCACCGCATCCAGAGTCGGATCATCGGCACGCGCTTCGTAAATCAGCTGCGCGTCGGGGTTGTTGCGCGGATCAGCGTCGAACATGCCGTCGCGATCCGTCAGGATCACCAGCAGATCAGCCTCGACCAGGTTGGCCACCAGCGCAGCGAGCGTGTCGTTGTCGCCGAAACGGATCTCGTCGGTAACCACAGTGTCGTTTTCGTTGATCACCGGGATGACTTTCAGCTCGACCAGCGCACGCAAGGTGCTGCGGGCGTTCAGGTAGCGCTTGCGATCGGACAGGTCGTCGTGAGTCAGAAGAATCTGCGCCGTGTGCCGGCCATGTTCGGCAAAACTCGATTCCCAGGCCTGCACCAAGCCCATCTGACCGATTGCAGCAGCGGCCTGGAGCTCGTGCATCGCACTGGGTCGTGCGGTCCAGCCCAAACGGCTCATGCCGGCCGCCACTGCCCCGGAGGACACCAGCACCAACTCGACGCCAGCCTCATGCAAAGCCACCATCTGCTCGACCCAGACGCCCATCGCCTTGCGATCAAGACCCTTGCCATCCGCTGTCAGCAAAGCGCTGCCGATCTTCACGACCCAACGCTGCGCACCTGTCACCTTGCTCCGCATCATCTTCAACCTTAGCTTGAGGACAGCGCGACCCAGCGCTGCCCGTGACGTTATTCGTGGTTACTCGTGACCAACAATCGATTTCCAGATACCAAAACGCCGCTCGATTGAGCGGCGCTTAAGTTTACTTCAACGAATCAGTCACGCACGTAAATGATTTCCGGACCGTCTTCGTCATCCACATCTTCTTCGTCCCAGTCATCGTCGCCGATGTCGTGGACCGATTTCACGCCGCTGCGACGCAGGGCACGCTTGTCGTCCAGAGCCTGCAACTGAGCACGGGCTTCATCCTCGATGCGCTGATCGAGATCGGCCAGCTCTTCCTTGTAGGCCGGATCATTGGCCAGGCGATCGGCACGATCTTCCAGGTAACGCATGATGTCGCGCGTCAGGCGCTCAGTGCCTTCTTTGGCGATGGCCGAGATCACGTAGACCGGACCTTCCCACTGCAGACGCTCAACGATTTCCTTGACGCGCTCTTCGTGCTCTTCCTCAAGGATCTGGTCGCACTTGTTCAGCACCAGCCAGCGATCACGCTCCGCCAGGGACGGGCTGAACTTGATCAGCTCGTTGACGATCACTTCAGCGGCATCCGGCGCACTGCTTTCGTCCAGCGGCGCCATGTCCACGAGGTGCAGCAGCAGACGGGTACGCGCCAGGTGCTTGAGGAAACGGATACCGAGGCCGGCGCCGTCGGAAGCACCTTCGATCAGACCCGGAATGTCGGCAATGACGAAGCTTTTCCAGCGGTCGACGCTGACCACACCCAGGTTTGGCACCAGAGTAGTGAACGGATAATCGGCGACTTTCGGCTTGGCGGCCGAAACGGAACGGATAAAGGTACTTTTACCGGCGTTCGGCAGACCCAGCAGACCGACGTCAGCCAGAACCTTCATTTCCAGTTTCAGGTCACGCTGCTCGCCCGGCTTGCCCGGCGTCGTCTGACGCGGCGCACGGTTGGTACTGGATTTGAAACGGGTGTTGCCCAGACCGTGCCAGCCGCCCTGCACCACCATCAGCTTCTGACCGGACTTGGTCAGGTCGCCGATGACTTCCTGGGTAGCAGAGTCAATGATCGTGGTGCCGACCGGCACGCGCAGGATCAGGTCTTCACCCTTCTTGCCGGTGCAGTCGGTGCTGCCGCCATTGGAGCCACGCTCGGCATCGAAGTGCCGGGTGTAGCGGTAGTCCACCAGGGTGTTGAGGTTTTCGTCGGCCATCATGAAGATGGAACCGCCGTCACCGCCGTCACCACCGTTCGGGCCGCCGTTTTCAATGAATTTTTCCCGACGGAAACTCATGCAGCCATTGCCGCCGTCGCCAGCCTTTACGCGGATCGATACTTCATCAACAAACTTCATAACCAACGCCTCTCGCCGTACGGACGAGCCGAAAAACAATCAAGACATAAGACTCTTGCAAAAATGAGCGCAGCGACCCCAATCCACGACCTGCATCGCACGCCGGCAGCCCATACAAACAGCTTTGCAAGAGACTCACCCCACAAACGAAAAAGCCCCGTCGCAAGACAGGGCTTCTCCAGCACTCTCGCAGTTAGGCTGCGACAACGCTCACGTAACGACGACCGAAGGCGCCTTTTACTTCAAACTTGATCACGCCTTCGATTTTCGCGAAGAGGGTGTGATCCTTACCCATGCCAACGCCGTAGCCAGCGTGGAATTGGGTGCCGCGCTGACGCACGATGATGTTGCCGGCCTTGATGACCTGGCCGCCATACATCTTCACGCCAAGGCGTTTGGCTTCTGAGTCGCGACCGTTGCGGGTACTACCACCAGCTTTTTTGTGTGCCATGAGTTCAATTCTCCTAGTGAGGAATTAGGCTGTAATTAAGCCTGAATACCGGTGATTTTGATCTCGGTGAACCACTGGCGGTGGCCCATACGCTTCATGTGGTGCTTACGGCGACGGAACTTGATGATGCGGACTTTATCGTGACGACCTTGGGAGATCACTTCAGCCTTGACGGTTGCGCCAGCAACAACAGGTGCGCCGATGTTCACGTCGTCGCCGTTGGCGACCAACAGAACGCGGTCAAAAGTCACGGATTCGCCAGTAGCGACTTCCAGTTTTTCGATCTTCAGGTATTCACCTTCAGCGACCTTGTATTGCTTACCGCCGGTAACGATTACTGCGTACATGGTATTTCTCCGATAATCCTGCTCACCCAGCTCTTTATAAGAAGAGGTATTGGCTGGCATGGCTGCATGGGGCTGGAACGGCCCAAGTGCAATTGCGTAAGGCAGGTGCTGCCCAGGAAGTTCAGGGTGCGCGATTGTACGCAAGCTACAAGAGTCATGCAAGGGGCCGTCCATCGCGCCTTGACAGGCCCGGACGTGGGTCCTAGCATGCCGCGCAACCCTTCTGGAGCACCTGTCGCTGATGCAACCCCAAGCTTTCTACCGCGCGGTGGCGGACGATTTTAGCGCCGTCGACGGCATCATCAAGAAGCAGCTGACTTCCCGAGTGCCGCTGGTATCGAAAATCGGCGATTACATCACGTCGGCCGGCGGTAAACGCCTGCGTCCTTTATTAGTGCTGCTGTGCGGCAAGGCCCTCGGTCGCGAAGGCGACGACTTGCGTCTGCTGGCCGCCACCATCGAATTCCTGCACACCGCCACCCTGCTGCATGACGACGTGGTCGACATGTCCGGCATGCGCCGTGGCCGCTCGACCGCCAACGCCATGTGGGGCAACGCCCCGAGCGTGCTGGTCGGCGACTTCCTGTACTCGCGCTCGTTCGAAATGATGGTCGAACTGGGTTCGATGCCGGTGATGAAGATCCTGTCCCAGGCCACGCGCATCATCGCCGAAGGCGAAGTGCTGCAGCTGTCCAAGGTCCGTGACGCCAGCACCACCGAAGAAACCTACATGGAAGTCATCCGCGGCAAGACCGCGATGCTTTTCGAGGCCTCGACCCATAGCGCTGCAGCTCTGGCCGGTGCTACCGCCGAGCAGAGCGAAGCCCTGCGTACCTTCGGCGATCACCTCGGCGTGGCATTCCAGCTGGTCGACGACCTGCTCGACTACAAGGGCGACGCCGAAACCCTGGGCAAGAACGTCGGTGACGATCTGGCCGAAGGCAAGCCGACCCTGCCGCTGATCTACACCATGCGCGAAGGCACGCCAGAGCAGGCCGCACTGGTACGCCAGGCGATCCAGAAAGGCGGGATCGAAGACCTGGAAAGCATCCGCATTGCCGTGGAAGCGTCCGGCTCGCTGGAATACACCGCACAACTGGCTCGCGACTACGTGGCCCGTGCGATCAAGTGCCTGGAAGCGCTGCCTGCCAGCGAATACCGCGATGCGCTGGTTGAACTGAGCGAGTTCGCGGTCGCCCGCACGCACTGATCAACATCGCGCAATCAAGAAACCGCAGCCTCCCTCGGAGCCTGCGGTTTTTTGTTGCCTGCCATCCGCGGCTAAAACCCTATACAATGTGCGACTTTTAGCGATCCCCTCTCCAAGGAGCCTTAGTGAGCACGTTGCCACCCTGCCCGAAATGCAATTCCGAATACACCTACGAAGACGGCACCCAACTGGTGTGCCCGGAGTGCGCCCACGAGTGGTCTGCCGGCGGCGAAGCCGAAGTGGCGTCCGATGATGCCGTGAAGAAAGATTCGGTCGGCAACGTCCTGCAGGACGGCGACACCATCACCGTGATCAAGGACCTGAAGGTCAAGGGCACCTCGCTGGTGGTCAAGGTCGGCACCAAGGTGAAGAACATCCGCCTGTGCGACGGCGACCACGACATCGACTGCAAGATCGACGGCATCGGCCCGATGAAACTCAAATCCGAGTTCGTCAGAAAAGTCTGAGTCTGCTGTCCTCCATCCCGCGCCCGCCGTGGGATGGAGCTTCACCCTCCCCTGCTATTCCCAGCAAAACCACGCAATAGCCAAACGCCAGCCGTTTTGACCTTACGCAATCTTTACCCATAAAAAATCACGAACCGCCAATAGGCGCTTGCTATTTGACGAATAAGAATTATTCTCATTGAAACCCTTTCAATGGAGATGAGAACCATGACTTATTTGATCGACGCCTGGCTGGATCGCCCGCACCCGTACCTCAGGATCCTGCATCGGGAAACCGGTGAAGTCTGCGCGGTACTGGAAGAAGAAGCCCTGCATGAATTGCAGGATCAAGGGGATCTGGACGTCAGCGGCCTGAGTTCCAGCGAACCGATGGTGCTCAAGGAGCTGGTGCGCAATCTGTTCCTGTTCTGCTATGCCCGGGCATTGCGCCCGACCAGTGAGCTGCATCACAAGATCGAAGTATGAGAACGGCGGAGAAACCCTGCACAAGCCAGGCTTGTGCAGGGTAACGGGATTACAGAACGTCGAGCAGCTCGACGTCGAACACCAGAACGCTGTGCGGCGGGATGCTGCCAACGCCTTGAGCGCCGTAAGCCAGTTCGCTTGGCACGTACAGACGCCATTTGCTGCCGGCATTCATCAGTTGCAGGGCTTCGGTCCAGCCGGCGATCACGCCGCCAACCGGGAATTCTGCAGGCTGGCCACGCTCGTAGGAGCTGTCGAACACAGTGCCGTCGATCAGTGTGCCGTGGTAGTGAGTACGCACGTTGTCTTCACGGGATGGCTTGGCGCCTTCGCCCTGAGTCAGCACTTCGAATTGCAGACCGGAAGCCAGGGTGGTGATGCCGTCTTTCTTGGCGTTTTCAGCCAGGAAAGCACGACCTTCGCCAGCAGCGGCTTCAGCCTTGGCAGCGGCTTCGGCTTGCATGATCTCGCGGATCACTTTGAAGCTGGCGGACAGCTCTTCCTGACCCACACGGCTTGGCTTGCCGGCGAATGCGTCGGTCAAACCGGCCAGGATGGCGTCCAGGCTGACACCCGGTGGCGGGTTGTCGCGCAGCTGGTCACCCAACTGACGGCCGATACCGTAGCTGACGCGGGTTTCGTCGGTGGACAGATTTACTTCGGACATGACACTGCTCCGCTGTGCGGACGGCCTCAGGACATGCCGTGCGTGCACAGCGCGTCCCGGCGCGCCCGGAACCAAAAGGGCGAGCAGACTAGCACAGATGTTCCGCCATTGATCAGGCCCTCGGGCCTACAGTGCCGAGCGCCAGGCCAGCGGTACTTTCAGGCTTTCTTCCGCACTGGCACCAAGTCCGCACATTTCATCGTGTACCGAGGTGTGAACCAGGTTGAATGGCAGCACCGGAAAGTTGTGCAGGACATCCCGGGCATGCTCCACCGAACGCAGCATCAGCATCTTGCCCTGGGGATCGCTCAACGGGTACGCCGCGCCGTGCATCCGCGCCTCGAGCAGGTAGATTCCACCCTCCATGGAGATCAGGTTCAGCTCATCGACCTTCCTGGCGATGGCAAACGCATTCAACTCTTGCAGGTTCATGAACGCACCTCACGCTGTGGCGAGCCAGGACGCCTACAGGGATATGCCTCGGCGCACCAAAGTACAAGCCACAAACGACACCGCCCGTCTGTTTCGCAACAGGCGGGCGGTTTTGTTACAGCTTTCGACAACTCATCAGTGCTTAGTGAGCTTGTCCAGATAACCCATGGCAAACGCCGAGACCACGAAGGTCATGTGGATGATCACGTACCACATCAGATGCTGGGGATCGACGTTCTTGGCGTCCATGAAGATCCGCAGCAGGTGGATCGAGGAAATCGCCACGATCGACGCCGCCACTTTCATCTTCAGCGACGAGGAGTCCATGGTGCCCAGCCAGCTGAGCTTCTCTTTGCCTTCGTCGATGTTCAGCTCGGACACGAAGTTCTCGTAGCCGGAAATCATCACCATCACCAGCAAGCCGCCGACCAGCGCCATGTCGATCAGCGACAGCAGCACCAGAATCAGCTCGGACTCGGCCATGGAGAACACGTTGGGAATGACATGAAACACTTCCTGGAAGAATTTCAATGCCAGCGCCAGCAGCCCGAGGGACAGCCCGATGTAGATCGGCGCCAGCAGCCAGCGCGTGGCGTACATTGCATTTTCGATAAAGCGTTCCATTGACTCTCACACAAGGGGGGTTGTAATCGGCGGCGAGTATACCAGCCCCCCATGACAGCCAGAAACCGCCCGAAAATCCGCCACCTGCGTGTGTGTGTCAAAGTTTTTCTGCTAGTGTCCAAACCATTGACAGCCCAGCGACAGTGGACAGGACGACTGGAAATGGATGTGCGATTGCCGTTAATGACTGCCGGAATCTGCTTCGCCTTATCGGTCGGAGGCTGCTCACCCGGTGAAGAAAAAAAACACCCGCTCAGCCTCGAACAGAAGACTGCGCAGTTCGAACAGTCGCTGGACGCCATCACCGACCCGAAACTCAAGGATGCCGTGACCGAACTTGGCGGCTCGCTACTGCTGCTGGAGCGCGCGCAGCAACGTCTCGACAACAAACCGCCCAGAACCGAATACGGCGAAGACGCCCTCGGCGTCCTCAAGCACTACCCGACGCCTCAAGCGCTGGTCGACACCTTCATCAACGGTCTGTTCGTGCTGCACAAGGACGCCAGCTCCGATTACCTCACCGACCTGCAACCGGTGTTCCCTTTCAACCTCAACATTCCGGGCGGGTTCCTGTTCCCCCATGGCGTTGAATGGCAATCGGTGACCCTGAGCAACAAACGGGTGATCGCCTACCAGCCGGAATGGTCGGAAACCGATCCGGGCATCCAGTTGAGCCCGTCCAGTTCCAACGTCACCAACCCCGACGACCTGACCGTGACCTACCCGTTCATCGAGGGTCTGGATGTCGACAAGAAAACCCGGCCGCGTCCTGTGAGCCTGCAAGGTCAGGTGGAAGTCATCGCCCCGAAACGCCTGCACAGTTTCGATCTGGGCAAAAAGGATATCGGCCAGACAAGAACCGACGCCAACCTCAGCGTGAAACTGCTGAAGCTGGAAAAGAACTACGCCGAAGTCGAATTCAGCAACAACCTGCCGCTTGCCCCGGAAGTCGCCAACACGCCGCTCAATCCGCTGATCGTCCAGGCCCGCGATACGACCGGGCAATACCTTGTACGCGCCGGCGCCATCAACGAGAGCCCCGAGCAGGTCGGCTTTTACCAGAAGCAACTGGCGCACCTGCAACAGCAAAAGGCCTGGAGCGAGGACCTCGAGAAACAGCTGAACGACGAGCAGCGCACCTTCGAACAGCAGCATACGCGCCGCTACAACAAGGTTTACTTCAACGGGCCGATCGATACCCTTGAAGTCAGCGTGCTGGATTTCTCCGAGGCGACCGTCACCCGCAAGCCACTGGACCTGCCGATCCGCGAATTCGACTCGCACACCACGGCGAAAACCGTGCAGCCGCTGGATCTGGCGATCACCGTCTACGACGATCAGGCCCCCAACTGGCTCAAGGGTGCATCACTGACCGAGGACGATCTGAAAAAAAGCATCCATATCCGCCAGTCAGTGGAAGAACCCAGCGCCGCGCGCATCGAGTTCGATCACCGCAAGACCTTCAATGACGAACTGCTGGGCGACGACCTGGCTCCCGGCGAAAGCCCGGTGACGTTCTTCACCGAAAAACACAACGGCAAACTCGACGAGCCGATCGAACTGCCGGCCGAGGCGTATCAGGTGGATCCGCTGCAAGCGACCATCACGTATGACTTGAACCTGTTTCCGGAAACCCCGGCAGTGGCCGTCGGTTCGATGCCGTTGTTCCTCGCCACGGTGGCGAAACAGTCCTACGAAGCCAAGGCATTGCCCAAAGGCCTGGAAATCAGGAACAACGAATTGGTGGTCGACCTGAAACTGTTTCCGGCCAACGAATGGCGTTTCTTCGTCAAGGACGACAGCGGCAACTACCTGAAGCAGATCCTGTCGGTCAGCCACGACACGAGCGCAGAAGGCCCGGCGTTGTTCGGCGTGCATTATTTCTACGGCCGCCCGACGCAGGTGGAAACCTACCAGCGAACCGACCTCGCCACCGTGCAGTACGGCTTTGAGGTCAAGCTCGAGAAGGCGCAGACCCAGGGCGCCGCACCTTGACCGGTGCTAATGATCGAAAACGCCGAGATTGCGCCCGCGCCCGCCGTTGATCTGCCGCAACTGGGCTTGCAGGTGCAAGGACCAGATCTGCGGATCATTGGCCAGTTCGTAGCCGTGCATCGTCAGGCTTTCGACGATGGTATCGAGGATCGATTCGGCGGCGACCGGCCCGTGGAACGGGCCCTGAGCCTTGATGGCGGAAGGTTGTTCACCGGCCATGCCGGCGGCGAAGAGTAAAGTCCACATGCCGGTATCGCCGGCCAACGGCTTGATGGCGCATTCGATTCGGGTCACGAGACCCAGGCACTGACGGGTGAGGCAGAGGTTGCGCGACATGGCGGCGACCCTCGGTAAAGCCGGTGTTCAGCCCTTGCTGAAGGACTGTTTCGATCCCGTGATACTGTCGATGTCCTTGAGCTGAGAATAGAAGAAAAGTCCGCCGCGCCAACCGCGCAGAACCAGAAGGCGCCGAATGGTCATTGTGTGAATATTGACGCCAGAGTGATGGCACATTTGCAGGAGATCGACACAAAACAAATGTGGGAGCCAGCCTGCTGGCGATTGGGTACATCAGCCAACAAAAAAGTTGAATGATGCACTGCAATCGCCAGCAGGCTGGCTCCCACAATGTTTGATCGCGCTGAGGATTAAGCCGGTTTGGCCTCGGCCAGCGCCTCCTGCGCCAGTTCCTTCTCGGCTTCTTTCAGGTCTTCTTCGCTGATCATCTCGGCAATCACTCGCAGACGTTCCACTACGCGCGCGTTGACGCTGCCTTCCGGGAACTCGCCCTCCTCGTTCGGCTCACCGGCAGGCTCACCCACCAGTAGGCTCAGCGCTTCATCCGCCTGACGCACCGCGTAAACGTGGAACTGCCCGGCCCGGACTGCGGCCAGCACTTTCTCGTCGAGCATCAGCGTGGCGACGTTGGCGTGCGGAATGATCGCGCCCTGCTCGCCGGTCAGCCCGCGCGCTTCACAGAGACGGAAGAAACCTTCGATCTTCTCGTTGACCCCGCCCACCGCCTGCACTTCACCGAACTGGTTGATGGAACCGGTGATCGCAAAGCACTGCTTGAGCGGGGTTTTGGACAAGGCCGAAATCAGCGTGCAGGCCTCGCCCAGCGACGCACTGTCACCATCGACGTAGCCGTAGGATTGCTCCAGGGCGATGCTCGCGGAAATCGCCAACGGGAATTCCTGGGCGTAACGGCTGCCCAGATACCCGGTGAGAATCATCACGCCCTTGGAGTGAATCGGCTGGCCGAGGTTGACCTCGCGCTCGATGTCGACGATACCGCTGCCGCCCGGATACACCGTGGCGGAAATCCGCGCCGGTACACCGAACGCCGAGTCGCCGACTTCCAGCACCGTCAGGCCGTTGCACTTGCCGACCGCCGCGCCGTCGGTGTCGATCAGGATGATCCCCGCCAGCATGTCGTCGAGAATCCGCGCCGACACTCGGCCGGTACGGGTAGCCTTGGCTTTCAGGGCGCGCTCGATGTGGCCGGCGTCGGTCATTTCATCGTTGGCCAGGTGACGGATGAAATCCGCCTCGCTGACCAGCTGGAACAGATCACCGATCCGCGCCGACAAACGCCCCTGATGCTCGGCCAGACGTGCGCTGTAAGTCGCCAGACGCGCCACCGCGTCGGCGGTCAACGGCGCCATGCCTTCTTCCGAAGTGCGGGTTTTCAGCAACTGGGCGAACTGCTCCAGGCTTTCGTCGACCATCGGGATGTCTTCGTCGAAATCCACCAGGACGCGGAACATCTCCTGGAAGTCCGGATCGAGGTCCTGCAGCGTGTAGTACAGCTGCCGCGCACCGATGATGATGACTTTGACATTCAACGGAATGAACTGCGGGTTGAGCGTCACGGTCGCGAAACGGCCCATCTCGCCCAGTGGCGATTCCATTTTCAGCTTGCGCGATTGAAGGGCGCGTTTGAGCGCATCCCACACAAAGGGCTCGCCGAGCATCTTTTCCGCTTCGAGGATCAGGAAACCACCGTTGGCGCGGTGCAACGCACCCGGACGCAACTGGCGATACGTGGTGTAGAGCGCGCCCTGATCGGTGGTGTATTCAATGCGGCCGAACAGGTTTTCGTAGGTCGGATGCGGCTCGAACACCACCGGCGCACCGCCGCTGGCCGGATGGCCGACCACCAGGCTCGGCGCGTATTGCTCTTCCAGCAGCTTGCGTGCAACGGCGTCGGTCTTGCTGTCGTCGACCAGTTGCTCGACCACGGTTTTCAGCAGATAGACCTGCACCGCTTGCAGGTAACCGCAGACCGCGGCGTTTTCCGCGTACTTCTCCGACAGCGGTGCGAGCAAAGGCTGCAACGCCAAAGTAATGGTTTCTTCGTTGAGCTGACGCAACTGGTTGCTCGACTCGCGCTTCCACTGCGGCAGGCTGGCGAGTTCTTCGTTCAGGCGCTCTTCGAGGCCGGAAATGTCCTCATGGAAACGTTCGCGCTCGGACTCCGGCAACTGCGCGAATTCAGCCTCGTCCAGCGCCTTGCCTTCGAGCATCGGGGTGAACGCGATGTTGCTGCTGTCGCGGTACAGGGCGACGTCTTTTTCCAGGGCCAGACGCTCGATGACGTCCAGCGCCTTGTCGTAGCGCTGGTTGAAGGCGCGGTCGATGGCGCTCTTCTTCTGCTGGTAGGACGGGTGTTCGAACACCGCGGGAAAAGTCGACAGCAGGTTGTCGATCAAGCCGTTGATGTCGCCGATGAACGCTGCGGCGCTGCCCGATGGCAGTTCCAGGGCGCGTGGCTCGCGCGGCTCGTCGAAATTGTTGACGTAGACCCAGTCCGCCGGGGTCTGCAGGCGCTTGCCTTCGGCCTTCAGGTAGCGTTTGACGAACGAGAAACGGCCGGTGCCGGGCTCGCCCATGACGAATACGTTGTAACCGGGGCGTGGCATGGCCACACCGAACTGCAAGGCTTCGACCGCACGTTCCTGGCCAAGCACACCGCGAAAGGGCTCCAGATCATTGGTGGTAGTGAAGCTGAACTGTTCAGCGGAAAACGGACGGGTCAGCGCTTCGGGCGCTAGACGCAAGCTGGCAGCAACAGGATCAGGCATCGGGCTTCCTTAACAATCAGGCGGGGCAGATAGCGGCATTCTGGCGCTGCCCGTGCCCCACTGGCAAGGCGCGCCACACGACAAAGCATAGACAACCGGCCAACCCCACGGCCGGCCCCGCAAAACCGGGCTGGATCACGAATATGCTGCAAAAAATCACGGAACCACAGGAACCTGCCTAAACTCCAAACTGCGCGGCTGGAACTAATACCGGCCCACTGGCGCCAGAAGGTCTGTACGAAAACTCGCCAAGTGGCGTTTTGATGTAGAGAGCGGGGCCAGAACCCTGTCCATTGGTACGCACATAAAAGAGAACAAAGCTATGAAACGGATTCTTCTCGGTACTCTCTTCACCGCTGTATCCATCAACGCCATGGCTCAGGCGCCGGGCGGTCCGGATTGCGGCTGGGGCAACATGCTGTTTGAAGGTCAGCGTGGCACCCCGGCTCACTTCCTGGCATCCACCACTAACGGAACCTCGGGCAACGCCACGTTCGGCATGACGTCCGGCACCAACGGTTGCTCCACCAACGCCTCGTTGACCTACGGCGGCAAATCCTGGTTTGCCATGAATGGCATGATGAACGAGCTGTCCGAAGACATGGCAAAAGGCAATGGCGAAGCGCTGACGACCTATGCCGTGGTACTGGGCGTGGCACCGGAAGACCGTGCGCACTTCGCCGCCGTCACTCACGAGCACTTCCAGCAGATCTTCAGCAAGGCTGACGTGACCGCCGAAGACGTGCATACCAACACCCTGGCCGTGCTGAAAGCAGACCCTCGTCTGGCCAAGTACGCGACTCAGGCTTAAGCTCGACCCCACCCGCTTCTTTCGGGAAGCGGGTTTTGTTTTTTCGGCCCGCCCTCCCTGGGTCTTTTGTTTCTTTCGACTTAAGTTGCCACCTATGCTCAAACGCCTTGCCTGGCTGGCGCTGTGTGTCTGCGCCCCGCTGTCCGCCGCGCCCCACATCGACCCTCAACGTTTGCAGCAACTGGCCAACGACCGCTTCTGGATTTCCCTCGGCCATTACGAAACCGCCAAGCTCGGCGGCTGGCGCAGCTACGTCAGCGACAAGAAGTTCTTCCTCGCCGCCGACGGCAACGAGCATCCCGACCACGAACTGGCCGCCACGGTCCAGGCGCTGTACGCCCCGGCCAGTCTCGGTGAGCAACACGCCCAGTGCGTCTACCCGGCCCGCACGCGCTGGCTGAAAGACCAGCTCAGCCTGACCGACCTGCCGGCGCCGGACTGCGCCGAATTCAAGAAATGGTTCAAGGATGTCTCGCCCCACAGTGCGGTGATGATTTTCCCGGCGGCCTACCTCAACAGCCCGTCGTCGATGTTCGGCCACACCCTGCTGCGCATTGATCAGGCCGATGTGCAGAGCGACAAGACCTCGCTGCTCAGCTACGCGATCAACTTCGGCGCCTACATCGAAGGTTCCGACAACAGCATTCTCTACGCCTGGAAAGGCCTGATGGGCGGCTATCCGGGACTGTTCGCGCTGGTGCCCTATCAGGAAAAACTCTCGGAATACCGCAGCCTGGAAAACCGCGACCTGTGGGAGTACCGGCTCAACCTGACACAAGCCGAAACCGCACGCATGGTCGAGCATGTGTGGGAGCTGAAGCAGATTCAGTTCGACTATTTTTTCTTCGATGAAAACTGCTCCTATCGCCTGCTCGAACTGTTGCAGGTCGCTCGTCCGAGCCTGCGCCTGACCGAACAATTCCCGCTGACCGCGATTCCCACCGACACCGTCAAAGCGGTGAAAGAAGCCGGACTGGTCGAGCACATCGAATACCGCCCGTCCCGCGAGCGTGAACTGCTCAGCCGCGCCGAGCCCTTGACCGGCGAAGAACAGGACTGGGTGCTGAAAGTCAGCGCCGACCAGCAGCAATTGCAGGACCCGGCCTTCAAGGCCCTGCCCCGTGACCGACAAGCCCTCATCGTCGACGCGGCGTATCGGCTGGAACGCTACCGCGCCAACGGCCAGGAACGTGATCCGCAACGGGCACAGCGCAGTTTTGAATTGCTGCGGGCGATCAACAAGAACCCGGCGCCGGAGCTGCAAATTCCACAACCGGGCCTGCCCGAAGATGGCCATGAATCGCGTACCTGGCAGGCCGGTCTCGGCACCCGTGGCGACCGCGCATTCGGCGAGTACGGCTTGCGCATGGCCTATCACGATCTCAACGACAATGCGGAGAGTTTCCCCCTCGGCGCGCAGATCGAAATCCTGCAGATGAAGCTGCGCCAGTACGAAGGCAATCACTGGCAGTTCCAGCAACTGGATCTGGCAACCATCCGCTCACTGACGCCGCGCAATGCGCTGTTGCAGCCGTTGTCGTGGCAGGTCACCGGAGGTCTGGAGCGGGTGCCGGGCAAGCATGACGACGAGACGCTGGTCAGCCATGTCAACGGTGGCGGTGGCGGCACCTGGCAACTGGGTGACGATGTACTGGGTTTTGCCCTCGGCACCGTGCGCGTTGAACACAACAATGATTTCGCCGAATTCGTTTCCCCCGCAGGCGGATTCAATACCGGCGTGTTGTGGAAAAACCCGTTGGGCAATCTCAGTGTGGAGGCCAAGGGCGATTACTTCTTCAACGGCGAAGTGCGCCGCAGCCTGAGCCTGAATCAACAATGGGAGTTGTCCCGCAACCTGGGTTTGCGCCTGAGTGCGCAGCGTGAATTCAGCCATGTGGCAACGCCGGAGACCGAAGTGATGCTTGAGGTGAAGTGGTATCACTACTGAGGTTTTGATCTTCCTTTCACACCCCGTCGACGAATCCGCTTCTAGACTTTCCCTGTCAGCCGGAGAACGGCGCGGGAGAGTCTGATGTGGCGGTGTGCGGGGTTTGTGGGTGTGTTGCTGTTGCTGGGTGGCTGTCAAAGCACCCACGAAGATCTGATCGCCAAGGGTTATCCACCGGCGTTCGCCGACGGTTTCGATGACGGTTGCATCAGCGGTCGTCAGGCGGCGGGTTCGATCAGCGGCGAGTTTCGCAAGAACGTGCCGCGCTATCTCAAGGATCCGCAATACGCCGAGGGCTGGAGCGACGGTTTCCGCCAGTGTCAGGCGATGCTGGAAAACAAGGATCGCGAGGAGTATCGCAACGAACACTGGGACGAGCGCGAGCGGGCCTGGCAGCAACAGAAAGATCAGGGCGCCGCGCGGGCTTATCGTTCGCAGTAGGTCGTTTCCAGACATCCGGCGAAACCTTTAGCCTGCGACCATGGCCCAACGGTTGTCACAGGAGGTCACCATGAGCCGTGCTTTCGTCAACGAAGACAACGCCGCTGCGCAAGCCGATCAGCCGGTCGAACGGCAGGTCAGCACGCAGCCCAATTACGTCACGCCACAGGGGCTTGCCCAGTTGCAGGCGAAAGTCGCCGAGCTGCAGACACTACACGCCGAACAAACCGCCATGGGCGAACAGGCCGATAAACAGCGGCTGGCCGATCTCGAACGGGATTTGCGTTATTTCAATCAGCGGGTCGGCAGTGCTCAGGTTGCGCCAGCCCCGACTTCCAACGAAAAGGTGCAGATCGGCAGTTGGGTGACCTACGCCGACGAACACAACACCGAACGCCGGGTGCAACTGGTCGGCGAAGATCAGGCCGATGCCGCCAACGGCCTGATCAACTGGGCCTCACCGTTGGGCCGCGCGCTGCTTGGCGCGCGACTCAATGACGAAGTGCTGTGGCAGCGTCCGGCCGGCAATCAACTGATCGAAGTGATCCGCATCGATCGTTCTTGAAGCACAGTGCTTAAACCACGCCCTGCGCCAGCATCGCGTCGGCGACCTTGACGAAGCCGGCGATGTTCGCGCCTTTGACGTAGTTGATCCGGCCGTTTTCCTCACCGTAATGCACACAGGCGTGGTGGATCGACTGCATGATCGCGTGCAGCTTGCTGTCCACCTCGCCCGCCGTCCACAGCAGACGCATGGCGTTCTGCGACATTTCCAGACCGCTGACCGCCACGCCGCCGGCATTCGATGCCTTGCCCGGCGCGAACAGAATGCCCGCCTCGATAAAGATATCCACAGCCTCAAGGGTGGTCGGCATGTTCGCGCCCTCGGCCACACAGATGCAGCCGTTACGCAGCAAGGTGCGGGCAGCTTCGGCGTCTAGCTCGTTCTGGGTGGCGCATGGCAGCGCAATATCGCACGGCAACGACCATGGCAGCTGACCGGCGCGGAACTCCAGGCCGAACGCGGCCGCCAATTCACTGATCCGCCCGCGCTTGACGTTCTTCAGTTCCAGCAGCGCCAGCCACTGTTCTTCGCTCAGGCCGGCCTCGCAATACAGCGTGCCTTCGGAGTCGGACAGGGAAATCACCTTGCCGCCCAGATCCATCACTTTGCGGGCCGCGTATTGCGCAACGTTGCCGGAACCGGAGATTGCCACGCGCTTGCCTTCGACGGTCTGCTCGCGGCGCTTGAGCATTTCCTCGGCGAAATACACGCAACCGAAACCGGTGGCTTCCGGGCGGATCAGGCTGCCGCCGTAGGTCATGCCCTTGCCCGTCAGCACGCTGGTGAACTGGTTGCTCAGGCGCTTGTACTGACCGAACAGGAAACCGATCTCCCGTGCGCCGACACCGATATCGCCTGCCGGCACGTCCACGTCGGCGCCGATGTGGCGGTACAGTTCGCTCATGAACGCCTGGCAGAAACGCATGACTTCGGCGTCGCTCTTGCCCTTCGGATCGAAGTCCGAACCGCCCTTGCCGCCGCCCATGGGCAGCGAAGTCAGGGAGTTCTTGAAGGTCTGCTCGAAGGCGAGGAATTTCAGCACGCCCAGATTCACCGAAGGATGGAAACGCAAACCGCCCTTGTACGGGCCGATGGCGCTGTTCATCTGGATGCGGAAGCCGCGATTGACCTGAACCTTGCCCTGATCGTCAACCCACGACACCCGGAACACCACCGCCCGCTCAGGTTCGCAGATGCGCTCCAGAATCCCCGAGGTCAGATAGTGCGGATGGGCTTCGAGAAACGGCCACAGGCTGCGCAGGACTTCTTCGACGGCCTGGTGGAATTCGGGTTGATCCGGATCGCGTTTTTTCAGACGGGCGAGGAAGGATTCGACGGATTCGATCATGGGAAAAGTCTCGGCAAATTTGTTGTCGTTGGAAGAGATTGAGCCGGACTGTAACAAACGATATGTACACAGCAACAGACAAAAATGTCGCATTTATGAAAACAAATAGTACACACGCTATAAATCACGGCGGATTGCAGGCAAAAAAAAGCGGAGCCCGAAGGCTCCGCTCTTTCATGCAACCAACCTGAAATCAGGCCAGTTTTTTGTGGCGTACCCGGTGTGGCTGGGCCGCTGCTTCGCCGAGGCGTTTTTTGCGATCGGCTTCGTACTCGGTGTAGTTGCCTTCGAAGAACACCGCCTGCGAGTCGTCTTCGTACGCCAGGATGTGAGTCGCGACGCGGTCAAGGAACCACCGGTCGTGAGAGATCACAATGGCGGCGCCCGGGAAGTCCAGCAGGGCTTCTTCCAGGGAACGCAGGGTTTCGACGTCGAGGTCGTTGGACGGTTCGTCGAGCAGCAGGACGTTGCCGCCCTCCTTCAGGGTCAGCGCCAGGTGCAGACGACCGCGCTCACCACCGGACAGGTCCTTGACGAACTTCTGCTGATCGCCGCCCTTGAAGTTGAAGCGACCGACGTAGGTACGCGACGGGATCTCGTAGTTGCCGATGCGGATCTGGTCGGAACCGTCGGAGATCTGCTGGAACACGGTCTTGCTGCCGTCCAGGTCTTCGCGGCTCTGGTCCACACAGGCCAGTTGCACGGTTTCGCCGATCTCGATGCTGCCGGAGTCCGGGGTTTCCTTGCCCATCAGCATGCGGAACAGGGTCGACTTACCGGCACCGTTACCGCCGATCACGCCGACGATGGCGCCTTTCGGCATGGAGAACGAAAGGTTGTCGATCAACACGCGATCGCCGTAGCCCTTGGTGACGTTCTTGAATTCGATGACCTTGTCGCCCAGGCGCGGACCAGCCGGGATGTAGATCTCGTTAGTTTCCGAACGCTTCTGGAATTCCTGCGACTGCATTTCTTCGAAGCGCTGCAGACGTGCCTTGGATTTCGACTGGCGGGCCTTGGCGCCTTTGCGCACCCACTCCAGTTCTTCCTTCATGGCTTTTTCGTGGGCCGATTGCTGCTTGGATTCCTGGGCCAGACGATCGGACTTGGCTTCCAGCCAACCCGAGTAGTTGCCCTCGTAAGGAATGCCCGCACCGCGGTCGAGTTCCAGAATCCAGCCGGCAACGTTGTCCAGGAAGTAACGGTCGTGCGTGATCGCTACCACAGTGCCCGGGAAGTCGTGCAGGAAGTGTTCGAGCCACGCAACGGAGTCGGCGTCCAGGTGGTTGGTCGGTTCGTCGAGCAGCAGCATGTCCGGGGCGGACAGCAGCAGACGGCACAGGGCCACACGACGTTTTTCACCACCGGACAGGTGTTCCACTTTCGCGTCCCAGGCCGGCAGACGCAGCGCATCGGCGGCGACTTCCAGCTGGCGCTCCAGGTTGTGACCGTCGCTGGCCTGCAGGATCGCTTCGAGCTTGGCCTGTTCGGCGGCCAGTTTGTCGAAGTCGGCGTCCGGGTCGGCGTAGGCGGCGTAGACCTCGTCCAGACGCGCTTGCGCGTCCTTGATCACGCTGACCGCTTCCTCGACCACTTCACGCACGGTCTTGGTCGGATCAAGTTGCGGCTCTTGCGGCAGGTAACCGATGTTCAGTTCCGGCATCGGGCGCGCTTCGCCTTCGAATTCGGTGTCGACGCCGGCCATGATTTTCAGCAGCGTGGACTTACCCGAACCGTTGAGGCCGAGTACACCGATCTTGGCGCCCGGGAAGAAGGACAGAGAAATGTTTTTCAGGATTTCCCGCTTCGGCGGAACAACTTTGCCCAGCCGATGCATGGTGAAGACGTATTGAGCCATGGAGAACCTTGGGTCAGTGACTGATGAATGATTGGGACACAGGCAATGCCCGGCCAGACCGTGCGCGTCGTTCACTGGAAGATATCAATGCGTGCGCGCGGAAAGTCTAGGAGCTGGAACGCTCCCGCGTAACCGGCAAAGCTACCTTAATGACAGAAGGCAGTCCAGCCGAGCGGGGCTGGCACTTCGCCACAACTCAAGGCATGCTAGCCGCCCTTTGGGCGTCCGGCTTATAGTGCACGTCGCGCCAGTCCAGCCAAACCGCAGGATTACAGCTTGTCCAATGTCACTCCGCCAGCCTCTGTGAGCAGCACCCAACCGGCGCCCGGCTCGTCCCTGCGCGGAACATTGAAAGGCGCGCTGGCGACGCTGGTGCTGATGCTGCTGGCGTTGCTGTTCTGGCAACTGCTCGATCAACTGCGCGAAACCCAGAAAAACCAGCGTCAGTACACCATCGATTACACCGCCGATCTCGCCTCGCAAGTCAGCCTCAACATGTCGCTGAATGCGCAGATCGCGCTCAATCTGCTACCGATCGTCGAACAGCCGCAGTCTGCCGACGAACAGCAGGCGCTGCTGCGCAAGCTGCAGAAATCCCTGCCTGACCTGCAGAGCATGGCCTTGCTCAGCCCGTCGGGAAAAATCCTCAGTGACAGCGCCACCGACAGCAAGGACGCTGACTACCTCAGCGATCTGGTGCGCCGCAGCCACGCCCAGGCACATTATTTCAGCAACGCCGATGACGGCTCGGTGGTGCATCTGTTGCTGCATCAGGCCAGCGGCAGCACGCGCGGCTACTGGGCGCTGCGCCTGACCCCGACCTTCTTTGCCTCGCTGACCAAACAGGGTGACAGCGGCATCCGCCCGCTGTGGCTGGTGGAAAACCGCATCAACCATCAGATCATCAGTCGCGACGAAGCCCTGCCGACCACCAAGACCAGCACCCTGACGCCCGACGATCTGGCCAACAGCGTGCTGACCGTGCCCCTGAGCAGCAGCGACTGGCAACTACGCGGCTTATTCGATCGGCAACATGTGCTCGAAGAGCTGCTGCCGGCGTTCATCGGCAAATGCCTGCTGGGCCTGGCGCTATCCCTGCTGCCGTTCATTGCCTTGCTGAACATGCGCCGCCGTCAGCGCCAGGTGCATGAAGGACGCCGCCGTTATCAGGACATTTTCGAAGGCACCGGTGTGGCCCTGTGCGTGCTGGATCTTTCGGGACTGAAACAGGTTTTCGAAAAGGCCCAGATCCAGACCAGCGACCAGCTCAAGGCCTGGCTCGACCAGCCACAGCAACGCCAGCAATTGCTTCAGGAACTGCGAGTCACCGAGGTCAATCAGGTGGCGCTGCAACTGCTCAACGTCAATTCCTGCGACCAGGCCTGGCAGTTGCTGATCGACGGTCACCCGCAAAGCCAGTGTGCGATCGGCAATCAAGTGCTCGACGCCGTACTCCAGCAACAAAAGCAGCTGGAACTGGAAATCAAACTGCCGGACATCAACGGCCGCGACCAGCACCTGTGGCTGGTGCTGCGTCTGCCTCATGAGCAGCACGACTACAAGGCCGTGATCCTGAGCATCAACGACATCACCAGTCGCAAGCTGATTGAATTGTCGTTGCTGGAGCGCGAGGGCTTCTGGTCGGACGTGGTGCGCACCGTGCCGGATCACCTGTACGTGCAGGATGTGATCAGCCAGCGGATGATTTTCAGCAACCACCACCTGGGCCAGACCCTCGGCTACAACCGCACCGAACTGCACCAGATGGGCGAGTACTTCTGGGAAATCCTCCTGCACCCGGAAGACGCTGACTATTACCACCGCTCGCGGCAGATGCAGCGTCATGCCGGCTACAGCCAGTTACTGCAATGCCAGTTGCGCTTCCGTCATCGCGACGGCAAGTGGCGGCGTTTCGATATCCGCGAACAGGCGCTGGCCCGGGACAAGCATGATCAGGTGACGCGGATCATCGGCGTGGCCAAGGACATCACCGAGCAGATCGAGGCCAGCGAATCGTTGCGCGACAGCGAACAGCGTTACCGGATGCTCGCCGAAAGCATCAGTGACGTGATCTTCTCCACCGACAGCAAGCTGTCGCTCAACTACGTCAGCCCGTCGGTGCAAGCGGTGCTGGGCTACGACGCCGAGTGGATTTTCCAGAACGGCTGGCAGTCGACCATCGCCAACCCGCAGCAACTGAACGGCATCTATCACCTGATGGACCGTGTCAGCAAAGCCTTGGACAAACCCGAGCAACTGGCAATCCTGCGCAGTCAGGTGCAGACCCAGATGTTTCTGTTCGACTGCCTGCGCGCCGATGGTCGCAAGATCCCGATCGAACTGCGCCTGGTACTGGTGTGGGACGAACACGGCGCCTTCGAAGGCGTGCTCGGGGTCGGTCGCGACATCAGCCAGCAGCGCCGTGCCGAGAAAGACCTGCGCATGGCGGCCACGGTATTCGAGCACTCGACTTCGGCGATCCTGATCACCGACCCGGCCGGTTACATCGTTCAGGCCAACGAAGCGTTCAGTCGCGTCAGCGGTTACGCGGTGAGCGAAGTGCTCGACCAGTTGCCGAACATGCTCACCGTCGACGAACAGCAGGACGCGCATCTGCGATACGTGCTCAAGCAATTGCATCAGCACAGCACCTGGGAAGGCGAAGTCTGGCTCAAACGCCGAAATGGCGAGCACTATCCGGCGTGGGTCGGCATCACTGCGGTACTCGATGACGAAGGCGACCTGGCGAGTTATGTGTGCTTCTTCAGCGACATCAGCGAGCGCAAGGCCAGTGAGCAACGAATTCACCGCCTCGCCTACTACGACGCCCTGACCCACCTGCCGAACCGCACGCTGTTCCAGGATCGCCTGCACACCGCGCTGCAATCGGCCGACCGGCAGAAGTCGTGGGTGGTGCTGATGTTCCTCGACCTCGATCGTTTCAAACCGATCAACGACTCCCTCGGCCATGCCGCCGGCGACCGCATGCTCAAGGACATGGCCACCCGGCTGCTGGCCTGCGTCGACGATGACGACACCGTGGCGCGGATGGGCGGCGATGAATTCACGTTGCTCCTGCAGCACCGCTCCAGCCGCGAGATGGCGCTGAACCGTGCGATCCATGTGGCCGAGCAGATTCTTGGCAGCCTGGTGCGACCGTTCGTGCTGGAGGGGCGCGAGTTCTTCGTCACCGCCAGTATCGGCATCGCCCTGAGCCCGCAGGACGGCAACGAACTCAGTCAGCTGATGAAGAACGCCGACACCGCGATGTACCACGCCAAGGAGCGCGGCAAGAACAACTTCCAGTTCTATCAGGCCGACATGAACGCCAGTGCGCTGGAACGTCTGGAGCTGGAAAGCGACCTGCGTCATGCCCTGGAACAGAACGAATTCGTGCTGTATTACCAGCCGCAGTTCAGCGGCGACGGCAAACGCCTGACCGGCGCCGAAGCCCTGTTGCGCTGGCGTCATCCGCGTCGCGGGCTGGTGCCGCCGGGGGATTTCATCCCGGTGCTCGAAGAGCTCGGGCTGGTGGTGGACGTCGGCGACTGGGTGATCAGCGAGGCCTGCCGTCAGCTCAAGACCTGGCACCAGAGCCGTGTGCGCGTGCCGAAGGTCTCGGTGAACATTTCCGCCCGACAGTTCTCCGACGGCCAGCTCGGCACGCGGATCGCCACCATCCTCAAGGAAACCGGCCTGCCGCCGGCGTGCCTGGAGCTGGAACTGACCGAAAGTATCCTGATGCGCGAAGTCAGCGAGGCGATGCAGATCCTTGCCGGCCTGAAGAACCTCGGTCTGAGCATCGCGGTCGACGACTTCGGCACCGGTTACTCGTCGCTGAACTACCTCAAGCAATTCCCGATCGACGTGCTGAAGATCGACCGCACCTTCGTCGACGGCCTGCCATCCGGCGAGCAGGACGCGCAGATTGCCCGGGCGATCATCGCCATGGCCCACAGCCTCAACCTGGCGGTAATCGCCGAAGGCGTGGAAACCCATGAACAGCTGGACTTCCTGCGCGAGCACGGTTGCGACGAGGTTCAGGGTTATCTGTTCGGGCGACCGATGCCGGCCACCCGCTTCGAAGCGCAGTTCAGCAATGACGCGCTGTTCATGTTCGACTGAAAATCGGCGGCGCGGCCTTCGCGAGCAGGCTCGCTCCCACAGGGATTGATGTCGATCACGGAATCCTGCCGCCAACCCGGCTATTGTGCGAACCGGCTGGCCAGGAAAAGGCCGGCACGGACGCCACATATCTGGTCATGAACGCCACTTGTCTGCGACATGATGTCGTTTCATATGCCATCCAAAACCCGTTGGGTTAGAATGCCCCCCTTTTCTGCCCCCGATCCTTGAGGACCGCCATGTTCAGCCGTGATTTGACTATTGCCAAGTACGACGCCGATCTTTTTGCCGCCATGGAGCAAGAAGCCCAGCGCCAGGAAGAACACATCGAGCTGATCGCTTCGGAGAACTACACCAGCCCAGCGGTGATGGAAGCTCAAGGCTCGGTACTGACCAACAAGTACGCCGAAGGCTACCCGGGCAAGCGCTACTACGGTGGTTGCGAGTACGTCGACGTTGTCGAGCAACTGGCCATCGACCGCGCCAAGGAGCTGTTCGGCGCCGACTACGCCAACGTTCAGCCGCACGCCGGTTCCCAGGCCAACGCCGCTGTCTACCTGGCCCTGCTGTCGGCCGGTGACACCATCCTGGGCATGAGCCTGGCTCACGGTGGTCACCTGACCCACGGCGCCAGCGTTTCCTCCTCCGGCAAGCTGTACAACGCCATCCAGTACGGCATCGACGCCAACGGCCTGATCGACTACGACGAAGTCGAGCGCCTGGCTGTTGAACACAAGCCGAAAATGATCGTGGCCGGTTTCTCTGCCTACTCGCAGATCCTCGACTTCCCACGCTTCCGCGCCATCGCCGACAAGGTTGGCGCGTACCTGTTCGTCGACATGGCTCACGTGGCCGGTCTGGTCGCCGCTGGCGTCTACCCGAACCCGGTTCCATTCGCTGACGTCGTGACCACCACCACGCACAAGACCCTGCGCGGTCCACGTGGTGGCCTGATCCTGGCCAAGGCCAACGCCGACATCGAGAAGAAGCTGAACTCCGCGGTATTCCCGGGCGCCCAGGGTGGCCCGCTGGAGCACGTGATCGCCGCCAAAGCGATCTGCTTCAAGGAAGCCCTGCAGCCTGAGTTCAAGGCTTACCAGCAACAAGTGGTGAAAAACGCCCAGGCCATGGCCGGCGTGTTCATCGAGCGCGGTTTCGACGTGGTTTCGGGCGGTACTGAAAACCACCTGTTCCTGCTGTCACTGATCAAGCAGGAAATCTCCGGTAAAGACGCCGATGCCGCTCTGGGCAAAGCGTTCATCACCGTGAACAAGAACTCCGTGCCAAACGACCCACGCTCCCCGTTCGTCACCTCCGGCCTGCGCTTCGGTACTCCGGCTGTGACCACTCGCGGCTTCAAGGAAGCAGAGTGCAAAGAGCTGGCCGGCTGGATCTGCGACATCCTGGCTGACCTGAACAACGAAGCGGTGATCGACGCCGTTCGTGAGAAAGTCAAAGCCATCTGCAAGAAACTGCCGGTATACGGCGCTTAATTGCGACGCTGAAACGCAGCATGAAAAACCGGTCAGTGATGGCCGGTTTTTTTTCGTCCGTAAAAAAGTTTCGAACGGCAAATGGCTCAAGGTCGGGGCATTGCGCCCAACTGGTCAGACCGGTCATGCCAATTCGTCATTTTTCACTTGCGATCCGTAAAAAACAGCGCCTAGACTGCACCCGCACTGGACATACCGGTAAGACCACAATAATTAAGTCCTGAATCTGATGCGCCCCGCGCACGGCAGCCAGGACACCGACCAGGATTCCTCCCATGCTCAGATGGTGCTCGCGTTCAATCTTCCTCCAAGTGGTTCTCGGACTGGTGCTCGGCATCGTCTGCGGGCTGACCCTTCCTGAATACTCGGCCCAGCTCAAACCGCTCGGCGACGGTTTCATCAAACTGATCAAGATGCTCATCGGCCTGATCGTGTTCTGCGTGGTGGTCAGCGGCATCAGCGGCGCCGGTGACCTGAAGAAGGTCGGGCGCATCGGTCTCAAGTCGGTGATCTACTTCGAAGTGCTGACCACCATCGCCCTGGTGATCGGTCTGGTGTTCGCGTTCAGCACCGGGATCGGCAGCGGTGCCAACATCCATCTGGAGCAACTGTCCGCCGCCGACATGGGCGACATCGCCGAACGCGGCCAGCACATGCACACCACCACCCAGTTCCTGATGGACCTGATCCCGACCTCGGTACTCGGCGCCTTTGCCGACAACAACATCCTCCAGGTGCTGTTGTTCTCGGTACTGTTCGGCAGCGCGCTGAATCTGGTGGGCGAAGCGGCTTCCGGGATCTCGCGGCTGATCAACGAACTGAGTCATGTGATCTTCCGGATCATGGGCATGATCGTGCGCCTGGCACCGATCGGTGTGTTCGGTGCCATCGCCTTCACCACCAGCAAATATGGCCTCGACTCCCTGCAACATCTGGGCAGTCTGGTCGGCCTGTTTTATCTGACGTGCATCGCGTTCGTCAGCGTGATTCTCGGTCTGGTGATGCGTGCCTCCGGCCTGCGCATGTGGCCGCTGCTCAAGTACCTGCGCGAAGAACTGCTGATCGTCATGGGCACCGCCTCCTCCGACGCCGTGCTGCCGCAGATCATGCGCAAGCTGGAACACCTGGGCATCGGCAGCTCGACCGTCGGGCTGGTGATTCCCACCGGTTACTCGTTCAACCTCGACGGTTTCTCGATCTACTTGACCCTGGCCATCGTGTTCATCGCCAACGCCACCGGCACGCCGCTGGCCATGACCGATCTGCTGACGATTCTGCTGGTGTCGCTCATCACCTCGAAAGGCGCCCACGGCATTCCGGGCTCGGCGCTGGTGATTCTCGCCGCGACGCTGACTGCGATTCCGGCGATTCCGGTGGTCGGTCTGGTGCTGGTGCTGGCGGTGGACTGGTTCATGGGCATCGGCCGGGCGCTGACCAACCTGATCGGCAACTGCGTCGCCACCGTGGCCATCGCCCGCTGGGAAAAGGACATCGACGTGCAGCGGGCGAACAAGGTGCTCAACGGCGAGCAGGGCTATAACTTTCAGCCGAGAAAAACGGCCGCTCAAGCGGCGGCCAAAGAATTCTGAATGACCGCCGTGCCTGCGCACATGCAGGCACGGCTCATGGAGCGAACACGTGATTACTACTTCAACCGTCGTCAACTCAGTGGTAGAAAAACTCCGGGCCGCCCTCGCCCGTGGCCAGTGGCGCTCCGGCGAGATGCTGCCGGGCCAGCGCGAACTGGCCGAACAACTGGGCATCAGCCGTCCGAGCCTGCGTGAAGCGGTGATCGTGCTGGAGACCCTCGGCCTGGTGCGTTCGATGCCGGGCAAGGGCGTGGTGGTGCTCGATGCCCAGGCCAGTGACAGTCAAAGCCACGACAGCGCCGTGGCCGGTGCCAGCCTCGAAGACGTGCTGCAACTGCGCTACACCCTCGAACCGTTCATCGTCGGTCTGGTGGCGCAGTCGATCAGCAGCAAGGAAGTCGGGCAACTGCGATTGACCCTGATGGATATGCGCGAAGCCCTCGAGGCGGGTGACAGCGAGGCCGGGGTCAGCGCCTACATCGCCTTCCACGAAGAACTGTTCACCCTGACTTCGAACCCGATTTTCCAGAGCGTGGTGCAACAGACCAGCAACGCCCTCAAGCAGAGCGCCGAAGTGCTGCGCAACTCACCGGAGCATCTGGCCGAACGCCTTGAGGAAAACGAAGCCGTGGTGCGCGCGATCCGCAGCAAGAACAGCGCTCAGGCCAGCGCCGAAATGCGCCGGCATATCCTGCGTGAAGGCCAGCGCATGGGCATCGAACTGAATATTCCGGATGACAACCTGAACACCTGAAACGCCTCACACTGGAGACCGGCCATGAACAGTCTTGCCACGCCGTCGCACCCTCGCCAGACATCGGCGGCCCTGCCCTTCTCCCGCCTGCACGCGCCGGTGGAGGATCTGTATCCACGACTGTTCGACGCGATCCTCGAACAGCGCCTCGATGCCGCCAGCCGTTTCACCGAAGAAAGTCTGAAGCAGATGTTCGGTGTCAGCCGCGCCGATGTGCGTCGGGTGCTGACCCAGTTGTCCCACGAACAGATCATCGTGCTGCGGGCCAACCATCGACCGCGCATAGCCGCGCCGGACGCCGAGCAGACCCGTCAGGCCTTGCACGCCCGGCGCCTGGCCGAGAACACGCTGGTGCGACTGGCTTGCCAGCATGCGCAGGCTGAAGACCTGAAGCGCCTGCGCGCGTTGATCGAACGCGAACGTCAGGCTGTGGATAAAGACCGACGCGGTGCGGCGATTCGCCTGTCCGGGGAGTTTCATTTGCAGTTGGCGAAAATGGCCGGGAATGCACCGTTGGCGCATTTTCTCGGCACATTGGTGCCGCTGACCTCACTGGCGATTGCGCGATGCACTGAAACCACGCACAGCTGTTGCGGCTGGCAGGACCACGCCCGAATCGTCGAGGCAATCGAGCGTGACGCCGCCGCCGAGGCCGTGTCGCTGATGAACCGTCATCTGGATCATCTGGAACAGACGATTCTCAGCGGCGCCACACACTGAAACAGCGGCGGACTCAGTTCGCCGCCACCCGGGCAAACCCCGCCCGGATCTTCTCTTCCGGCAAATCGTCGGCGATAAACACGATCACGCTTTCCCGCGCCTCGCCTTCGGCCCACTCGGTGTCCCAGTCGAAGCCGTAGAGTTTCAGCACGCCCTGAAACACCAGGCGCCGATCCTCACCCGCGATGTTCAACACGCCTTTGTAGCGCAGCAGTTGCTTGCCGTGCTCTTCCAGCAGTTCATTCATGAATTCGCTGAGCTGATCGATATCCAGCGGCTGATCGGTACGCAGCACCAGGCTGGAAATCCGGTCGATGGACGGCGCCTTGCTGACCGGCCGCAGACTCACCCCTCCGCCGAGATCGGCATTCAGGTTGAAGCCACGCACATCGAGCAATTCGGCCAGATCGATGTTGCCGTGTTCGACCACGCGAATCGGCGCGCGGCGGTTGATGCGAGTCAGACGTTCGCTGAGCGCGGTGAATGCGGCCTCGTCCACCAGATCGGTCTTGCTCACCAGCAAGCGGTCGGCAAAACCGATCTGCGCCTGGGCGATGGTCTGGGTCAGATGCAGCTCGGCGTGAGCGGCATCCACCAGGGTAATGATGCCGTCGAGCAGGTAACGCTCGCGCAGTTCTTCGTCGATGAAAAACGTCTGCGCCACCGGGGCCGGGTCGGCCAGGCCCGTACATTCGATGACCAGCCGATCGAAGGCGATTTCACCACTGTCCAGCCGTTCGAGCAGCAGGTACAGGGCTTTGGTCAGGTCAGTGTGGATGGTGCAGCAGACGCAGCCGTTGGCCAGGGTCATGACTTGCACCGGCTCGTCGCCCAGCAGTTGGGTGTCGATGCCGGCGTCGCTGAATTCATTTTCGATCACGGCGATTTTCAGGCCGTGCTCGGCTTTCAACAGATGGCGCAGCAAGGTGGTCTTGCCGGCGCCGAGGAAACCGCTGAGCACCGTTACGGGTATTGGAGAAGACAACATCGATCCCCTTCACAAAATTGATGAACAACACAAAACAAATGTGGGAGCGGGCTTGCTCGCGAAGGGGTCGTGTCAGTCGACATCATTGCTCAATGACACACCGCTTTCGCGAGCAAGCCCGCTCCCACAGTTGGGGATTGCATCAACCGAAGGCTGTCAGATCAACAGCACTTCGGCCCACCCTTGCCACCGTAACGGGCTTCCTGACGTTCGCGAAAGAACATCTCGTAGCTCATCACCGGTTTGTCCGGGTGTTTGGTTTGCATATGCTCGACGTAGGTGTCGTAGTCGGGCATGCCGACCATCAGGCGCGCGGCCTGACCGAGGTATTTACCGAGGCGACTCAGGTCATTGAACATGGTGCAATCCTCTGGTTACGCGTCCGGCAGGGCCTGGAACGGCGATTCTTTATCCGTACGCTCTTTTTTGCCCCAGGCGGCGATACCGACCTTGAGCGCATAGAACAGGATGCTGAATACCACGAACAGGAACAGCGCGGTCAGCGTTGCGTTGGTGTAAGCGTTGAAGATCACGTGCTGCATCTGCTCGACGCTCTTGGCCGGTGCGATCACTTGGCCTGCGGCCAGCGCATCGCTGTACTTCTTGGCCAGCGACAGGAAGCCCACGGCCGGGTTGGCGTCGAACAGCTTGATGAAGCCCGCAGTCGTAGTACAGATCAGCAACCACGCAGCCGGCAGCAGGGTGACCCAGATGTAGCGCTGGCGCTTCATCTTGATCAGGACCACGGTGCCGAGCATCAGCGCGATACCGGCCAGCATCTGGTTGGAGATACCGAACAGCGGCCACAAGGTATTGATGCCACCCAGCGGATCGATCACGCCCTGATACAGCAACCAGCCCCACATCGCCACACAACCGGCAGTGGCGATCAGGTTGGCGGTCCAGGATTCGGTACGTTTCAGCGCCGGGACGAAGGAGCCAAGCAGATCCTGCAGCATGAAGCGCCCGGCACGGGTGCCGGCGTCCACAGCGGTCAGGATGAACAGCGCTTCGAACAGGATCGCGAAGTGGTACCAGAACGCCATGGTGTTTTCACCAGGCAGGACACTGTGCAGGATCTGCGCGATACCGACCGCCAGGGTCGGAGCACCACCGGCACGGGCCAGAATGGTGGTTTCGCCGATGTCATGGGCCACGGCCTGCAGCGCATCCGGGGTAATGGCAAAGCCCCAGTTGCTGACCGCAGTCGCCACCGCCACCACATCACCGCCGACCACAGCAGCCGGGCTGTTCATGGCGAAATAAACGCCTGGCTCGATCACCGAAGCGGCAACCATGGCCATGATCGCCACGAACGATTCCATCAGCATGCCGCCGTAACCGATGTAGCGGGCGTTGGTTTCGTTATCCAGCAGTTTCGGCGTGGTGCCGGACGAGATCAGTGCGTGGAAGCCCGATACCGCACCGCACGCGATGGTGATGAACAGGAACGGGAACAGACCGCCCTTCCACACAGGGCCAGTGCCGTCGACGAACTGGGTCAGCGCCGGCATTTTCAGCTCGGGCATGGTAACCAGGATGCCGATCGCCAGGGCGATGATGGTGCCGATCTTGAGGAACGTGGACAGATAGTCGCGCGGGGCGAGAATCAGCCAGACCGGCAACACAGCGGCAACGAAGCCGTAACCGATCAGCATCCAGGTGATTTGCACGCCAGTGAAGCTGAAAGCCTTGGCCCACACCGGGTCAGCGGCAATCTGCCCGCCCAGCCAGATCGAACCGAGCAGCAGAATCACGCCGATCACCGAGATCTCGCCGATGCGGCCCGGGCGGATGTAGCGCATGTAAATGCCCATGAACATCGCAATCGGGATGGTCGCCATCACGGTGAAGATGCCCCACGGGCTCTCGGCCAGTGCCTTGACGACGATCAGCGCCAGCACCGCAAGGATGATGATCATGATCAGGAAGCAGCCGAACAGCGCGATGGTGCCGGGGATGCGGCCCATTTCTTCACGCACCATGTCGCCCAGGGATCGGCCGTTGCGACGGGTGGACATGAACAGGACCATGAAGTCCTGCACCGCGCCCGCCAGCACCACGCCGGCGATCAGCCACAGCGTGCCGGGCAGGTAACCCATCTGCGCCGCCAGTACCGGGCCGACCAGTGGTCCCGCGCCGGCGATGGCCGCGAAGTGGTGTCCGAAGAGAATGTGTTTGTTGGTCGGAACGTAGTCCAGACCGTCATTGTTGAGCACGGCGGGGGTGGCCCGGCGTGGATCGAGTTGCATCACATTGTTTGCGATGAACAGGCTGTAGTAACGGTACGCAACCAGATAAATGGCCACGGCGGCGACCACGATCCACAAGGCGTTGATCGCCTCGCCTCGGCGCAATGCCACTACGCCCAGGGCGCACGCTCCTACGATTGCCAGCACTAGCCAGGGTAAGTGGCGCAGCGGGCTATTATTATTTTTCATTTTATTATTCCAGCCAGGGTGGACAAGAAAGACAGCCACCTCGAGTTTAGCGCTGTTGGCGGCAAAGACCATACCCGACATTGGTCTGACGCCCTGCCCGACTGGCAGCGTTTGACGTGGCGGGTCTATAGTCAGCGTACCGTCAAGAGGATCGCGCCATGAGCGAGCACCCGTCCGAGCGTCGCCGCTTCAAACGTATCGCGTTCGATGCCAGAACCGAATTGAGCCAGGGCGAGTACATCTGGCCGGTGAAGCTGATCGACCTGTCGCTCAAGGGATTGTTGATCGAACGGCCGGAACCCTGGTTGGGCGATGACACGCAGGACTTCAACGTCGACATTCACCTGAGCGACGACACCGACATCCAGATGGATGTGCAACTGGCACACGACGATCACGGGCAGTTGGGCTTCCAGTGCCGGCACATCAGCCTGGAATCGATCCAGCGCCTGCGCCGCCTGATCGAACTCAACCTCGGGGATGAGGCCGAGCTCGAACGGGAGCTTGGGGCATTGATGGAACTCTGATTACTCGAAGAGTGAATCCAGCGCCTGCTCCAGACGCGTCACCGCAATGATCTGCAACCCTGCCGGCGCTTCCTTCGGCGCGTTGCCCTTGGGCACGATCGCGCGCCTGAAGCCGTGCTTCGCGGCTTCCTTCAATCGCTCCTGACCACTCGGCACCGGGCGCACCTCGCCGGACAGGCCAACTTCACCGAACACCAGTAAGTCATGAGGCAGCGGACGGTTGCGCAGACTCGACATGACGGCAGCCATCAGCGCCAGGTCGGACGCGGTCTCCAGCACTTTCACCCCGCCGACCACGTTGAGGAACACGTCCTGATCGTGGGTCGGAATGCCGCCATGGCGATGCAGCACCGCCAGCAACATCGCCAGACGGTTCTGATCCAGCCCCAGCGTGACCCGACGCGGGTTGGCCAGGTGACTGTCGTCCACCAACGCCTGGACCTCAACCAGCATCGGCCGGGTGCCTTCCCAAGTTGCCATCACCACACTGCCCGGGACTTCTTCCTGAGCGCGTGTGAGAAAAATCGCCGACGGGTTGGAGACTTCTTTCAGGCCCTTGTCGGTCATGCCGAACACGCCGAGTTCGTTGACCGCGCCGAAACGGTTTTTCACCGCCCGCAGCAGTCGCAAGCGACCATCGGACTCGCCTTCGAAATACAGCACGGTGTCGACCATGTGTTCCAGAACACGCGGACCGGCCAGTGCGCCTTCCTTGGTTACGTGGCCAACGAGGAAAATCGCCGTGCCGCTTTGCTTGGCGTAGCGCACCAGCAACGCCGCACTTTCGCGTACCTGAGACACGCCGCCCGGTGCCGATTGCAGTTGTTCGGTGAAGATCGTCTGGATCGAGTCGATCACCATCACCTTGGGTTTTTCCTGGCGGGCGGTGGCGATGATGGTTTCGATGCAGGTTTCGGTCATGACCCGCAGTCGATCCTGCGGCAGACCAAGTCGACGTGCGCGCATGGCGACTTGCTGCTGGGATTCCTCACCGGTGACGTACAGCGCCGGCATGTTCTTGGCGAGGTTGCACAGGGTCTGCAGCAGAATCGTCGATTTGCCGATACCCGGATCACCGCCGATCAGCACCACCGAGCCGTCCACCAGACCACCGCCAAGTACTCGGTCCAGTTCGCCGGAAGCTGTGGAAAAACGCGGAATCTCTTCGATGCTGACTTCGGCCAGGGTCTTGATCTGTGCCTGTTGCCCGGCCCAGCCGGTGCGCCCGCTCGGGGCGGCGGCACCGCCGCTCTCGACCATGGTTTCGGTCAGGGTGTTCCAGGCGCCGCATTCGCCGCACTGCCCGGCCCACTTGGGAAAGGTTGCGCCGCACTCGGTGCAGCCGTACATGCGCTTGGCCTTGGCCATCTGAACCCCCGGCAAAAACCGCGATGATAACGCAGCCGTCACCAATCAGCGCGGCGCGCCGGTGCGGATTTCCCCGCTGGCCAGACGCGCGGCGCTGTTGTCGATCAAACCCCGGCGATTGCCGGAGATTGAAAGGACCGCTGTCAATCGACCAGTTTGGCCGCCAGGGCCTTGACCCGATCCAGGTCACCTTTGGCCACTTTGGTCACACCGGCTCCGTACTCCGGATCGGCCTTGTAGAGGAAGGACAGCATGATGTGCTTGCTCTCGTCATCGGTGCTCGCCAGCGAACCACCGAAACTCTCGATCAGATCCTGGCGTTCCTTCTTGCTGAACGAGCGATACAGATCACCAGCCTGCTTGAAGTTCTGTTCGCGCTGGATCTTCGCCTGTTGCGTGCTGCCCTGCAGGGCGGTCTGGCTATAACGTGCACTTTGCGTCTCTTCACGCGGTTGCAGACGGCTTGGCTGATAGTTGACACCCGAATGGCTTGCGCCGGCATTCATCGCGCCGTCCTGATTGCCATTGTTGACCGCCACTTTCGCAGCATTGATCGGCAATTGCAGGGCATTGGCGCCAAGGCGATACATCTGGGTGTCGGCATAGGCAAATATCCGGCCTTGCAGCAGACGATCTTCAGATGGCTCGATTCCCGGCACGACATTCGAGGGTGCCATGGCCACTTGTTCGGTTTCCTGGAAGACGTTCGAAGGATTACGGTTCAAGACCATTTGTCCAACTTTTCGCTCCGGAATACCGGGCCAGATCTTGGTTGCATCAAGAGGATCGAAATCAAACTTGGACAAGTCTTGCGATTTCAGAACCTGAATGTACAAGTCCCACTTCGGGAAGTTACCCTTTTCGATATTCGCCACCAAGTCATTTGTCATATGACTGTAGTCACGCCCCTGAACCTTCACGACTTGCTCAGGATCGAGATTCTTGGTCCCCTGCAAACTTTTCCAGTGAAACTTGACGTAATGCACTTCCCCCTTTTCGTTGATCAACTTGTAGGCATGCACACTGTTGCCGTCCATTTCACGATAACTGGCCGGTGTCCCTGAGTTGGAATACAACTCGGTCAATGTACGAGTGGCTTCAGGTACATGTGAGAAGAAGTCGAAGCGACGGGAATCATCATCCAGATTGGTGCGCGGGTCTGGTTTGAAGGCATGCACCATGTCCGGAAACTTGATCGCATCGCGAATGAAGAATGTCGGGAAGTTGTTACCGACCAGGTCCCAGTTGCCATCGGCGGTGTAGAACTTGGTCGCGAAACCCCGTGGGTCCCGCAAGGTTTCCGGAGAGTGATTGCCGTGCACCACCGCCGAAAAACGCACGAACACAGGTGTGACCTGGCCGGCGGTAAACACCTTGGCCTTGCTCAGGTCGCTCAAGTCGTTGGTCGCAGTGAACGTGCCATGAGCACCGGTGCCCCGGGCATGCACCACGCGCTCGGGAATACGCTCGCGGTCAAAGCGCTGCAGCTTCTGGATCAGTTGCACGTCCTGCAACAGCACCGGGCCGTTGGCACCGGCGGTTTGTGAGTTCTGGTTATCGCCGACCACCGCTCCATTATCCCGGGTCAGGGGGGCGGCGTTCACGGAAAGGCTCAACAGGCTGGCGGCCAATACACCAACGGTGAGACGGGGAATAATCCCTGAACCAAGTGTGGAGTTCATTTCAGGTTCCTCTGTTTTTTTGAGGCGCATCCAGGTGCGCCAGACAGAGGCTAAGAGCTCAGCCAGACAAACATAAATAGAAAGATCGTAACGCCATGATTGATTAATTTTCCTTCAAGATCAGTGGATTGCAGCGTATTTCGCGCGCGATTAGTGGCAATTTGCAAACTAATTGCGAATTGATGTGTCGATAAAAACGGGCTTTGTAAGAAGGTGTTACGCGCAGGACGCGTTTTGCTGATTTACACTGCGTACACCAAACTCATCTGTAACAAGGAAATAACTATGGGCGTGCTCAGCGAGTTCAAGGCCTTCGCGGTCAAAGGCAATGTGGTCGACATGGCCGTCGGTATCATCATCGGTGCGGCCTTCGGCAAAATCGTTTCGTCGTTTGTCGGTGATGTGATCATGCCGCCAATCGGTCTGCTGATCGGCGGGGTGGACTTCAGTGACCTAGCCATCACCCTCAAGGCAGCCGAAGGCACGGCCCCCGCGGTAGTGCTGGCATATGGCAAGTTCATCCAGAGCATCCTGGACTTCATCATCGTCGCCTTCGCGATTTTCATGGGCGTCAAAGCCATCAACCGCCTGAAACGCGAAGAAGCCGTCGCTCCGACCTTGCCGCCGGTGCCAACCAAGGAAGAAGAACTGCTGGGTGAGATCCGCGATCTGCTCAAGGCCCAGAACAACCGGCCTTGAAGACTGAAACGGCGCCTGAGGGCGCCGTTTCCTTACCAGTAGTTTTCCACCGCCACCTGCCCTGGCCGCCGCGTCAGGCTGAGGCTCATGCCCCGCTGCTTGAGCAGGGCCCGGGTATCATCGATCATCTGCGGATTGCCGCAGAGCATGACCCGCGAATGGGCCGGATCTAGCGCCACACCTGCTGCCAGCTCCAGCTCCCCGTTTTCGATAAGAGTGGTAATGCGCCCGTTCAGGGCACCGGCATGTGGCTCGCGCGTCACCACGGGGATGAACTGGAACTTGTGAGCGTACTCGGCCAGGTAATCGCGTTGCATCAGCTCGGCAATCAGCTGTTGATAAGCCAGTTCCCGCGCCTCCCGCACGCTATAGACGAGGATGATGCGTTCGAATTTCTCCCACACTTCAAAGTCCTGCAGGATCGACAGAAACGGCGCCACCCCGGTGCCTGTGGATAACAGCCAGAGATCCCGGCCATCAACGAACCGGTCCAGCGTCAGATAACCGAAGGCCTGGCGGTCCACCAGCAATGTATCGCCCGCCTTGAGCCGGCTCAGTTCACTGGTGAACTCCCCGCCGGGCACCACGATGGAAAAGAACTCGAGGAACTCATCGAACGGCGAAGACACCATGGAATAGGCCCGCCATACCGCAGTGCCGTCATCCTTGGTCACTCCCAGCCTGGCAAACTGCCCGGCGCGAAAACGGAAACCTGCGTCTCGGGTCGTTCGCAATGTGAACAGGCTCGAAGTCAGCGGCTGTACATCAAGCAAGGTCTGACGGCTGAATTTTTCTGCGCTGGCGGTCATCGGTAACTCCCTAGGCTTTAGCCATAGTGTCACGCACAGGCGCTCAATAAAAAACCTACGGTTTGTAGTGGATTAAATTATATTTCATGTCCTGATGAGAAAGTTATGCAAATAGGTACTAGCGAATTGACACTTCGCAAATATCAAATGACGGAGTCAATCCAATAAACATTTGCGGCTAATCACAAACGACTAATTTCCTCCTATCTAAGAGCAAAAAATTCCAAACACTCGTATAGGAAACATCCTACACTCTTTTCCGTGCACGACTCTTGGATCCAAGATCGCCCCCCCTGCGAAAAAATCTCGGAGAAACTTCGAATGGAAATTTGGAAGGAGTCGCAGATAAAGCAGCTGACTTTCGCCACGAGAGTCGACACTGCTTACCCGATTCTGCTGACATTTGCCAATAACATAGGCTTCCAGTTTTGTGGAGTTTCAGTCAGCTCGCCTGATCGAAACACACTGCCAAAGCCCTTGCGTATCAATAACTACCCGGCCGCCTGGAATAAACAATATGAAGAGGAAAATCACTGGGAGCTTGACCCGGTAGTAGCACACTGCAATCGTTCAATGCTGCCCATCACATGGAACAAAGAACTATTCTCAAAAACACCAAAGTTGTGGGAATCGTTAAAAGAACAGGGACTGGAACACGGTTGGTCGCAATCCTTTCATCATGAAGAAAGCGGTCTGTGCAGCATTCTCAGCCTGGCCCGGCCTCACTGTCCGATCACATCGATCGAATTGTACGAACATTTTGGCTATATGTTTTACGTCACCAGTCATCTGAGCGAACTGTTCGCCCGTACGCTGCCTTCACGACCCGAGAAGGCCCGGCCGCCTCGGCTGTCTACGCGGGAGGTGGAAGTGCTCAAGCTCTGTGCTTCCGGCAAGACGGCCTATGAAACCGCGAGAATCCTCAGTCTGAGCGAACGTACCGTGAACTATCACGTGCAAAACGTGATCGTGAAAATGAATGTCTGCAACAAGATCTCCGCCGTCATCGCCGCCGCGAAGGCAGGCATCATCTAGTCGACAGCACCGAAAACAAACAAGTAAAGCAGCCGAAAAAAAAGTACCATTTGCGACCTTCCTGAGTGATGACGCGTATCTTCGCGCCGCTGTCCACTCGGACGGTTCCGCCGCACGACACCCTGGGCCGCGGGACACCCGTCGATTACCCAGAGTCCCGCCCCATGCCTTTGCTCGATACGCCCTTCGCCCAACTTGATCTGATCCGCCAGCCCGAACAGCAGAACGAACCGCTGCAAGCCTTCGATGCAGCCGACGAATACCTGCTCAGTCATCTGGCCGAACAGAATCTGCCAGCGGATACCCGAGTATTGGTGCTCAACGACAGTTTCGGCGCACTGGCCGTCAGCCTCTTGGGCAAAGTGCAGGTCAGCACCAGCGGCGACTCTTTCCTGGCGTTTCAGGGACTGGAAAAGAACCTGTTGCGCAATGGTCAGGCATTCGACGCGCTGCGCGGTATTCCCGCCAGTGAGCCGTTGATCGGGCCATTCGACCGGGTGCTGATCCGCGTCCCGAAAACCCTGGCGCTTCTGGAAGAACAACTGATTCGCCTGCAAGGTCAACTGGCACCCGGTGCACAAGTCGTGGCGGCGGCAATGGTCAAGCACCTGCCCCGTGCTGCCGGTGATCTGCTGGAGCGCTATATCGGCCCGGTCCAGGCTTCGCTGGCGGTGAAGAAGGCACGCTTGCTGATCGCAACGCCTGAGGCAAAGGCTCCGGCCGCCTCGCCTTATCCGACCCGCTATCGCCTCGACGAACCTGCCATCGAACTGCTCAATCACGCCAACGTGTTCTGCCGTGAAGGTCTGGACATCGGCACCCGCGCTTTCCTCCCGTACCTGCCGAAAAACCTTGGCTCGGCACGAGTCGCCGACCTTGGCTGCGGTAACGGTGTATTGGCCATCGCCAGCGCCCTGCAAAACCCCGATGCGCATTACACGCTGGTGGACGAATCATTCATGGCCGTGCAATCGGCGGTCGAGAACTGGCGCGCGGCATTGGGCGAACGTGAAGCCATCGTGCGCGCCGGCGACGGTCTGGCCGGACAGGAAGCGCAATCTCTGGACGTCGTGCTGTGCAACCCGCCGTTCCATCAACAACAGGTAGTCGGCGACTTCCTCGCCTGGCGCATGTTCCAGCAGGCCCGCGAAGCGCTGGTGGTTGGCGGTGCGCTGTACATCGTCGGCAACCGTCACCTGGGTTATCACAGCAAACTGGCGCGGCTGTTCCGGGGTGTCGAGCAAGTCGCGGCCACGCCGAAGTTCGTGATTCTCAAGGCGCGCAAATAATCCGGGCAAAAAAAACCCTCCAGCCGGAGGGTCAAAAATCCGTGCCGCAAGGCGACGGGATGGGAAATTTCAGTGCGTGGTCAGGCCCGCGGCGTTCATGAACATGCGCATCAGGCTGGCGACGATGAACAGTGCACCGACGCTGCCGACCCAGATCATGGCCAACCAGCCGAGCCGCTGCCACAGCGGCTTTTTTTCGGCTTCTTCAATGTCGTGCAGGGAATGTTTGCCGGTCATGCTTGCATCCTCCGGTTGAGGGAGATGGCGCCGCGGTCGGCGCCATCGTGATCAGCCCTAGTGATAACCGTCTTCATGGGTGACCTTGCCGCGGAACACGTAGTAGCTCCAAAAGGTGTAACCCAGGATGAACGGAATGATGAACAGCGTACCCACCAGCATGAAGCCCTGGCTTTGCGGCGGAGCGGCGGCGTCCCAGATCGAGATCGACGGCGGCACGATGTTCGGCCACAGGCTGATGCCCAGACCGCTGTAGCCGAGGAAGATCAGCACCAGGGTCAGCAGGAACGGCATGTAGTTGGCATTGCGTGCTACCGCACGGATCAAACCGTACATCGTAACCAGCACCAGGATCGGCACCGGCATGAACCAGAACAGGTTCGGCATGCTGAACCAGCGCGTCGCGATTTCCGGGTGGGCCAGTGGCGTCCAGAGGCTGACGATGCCGATCACTGCCAACAGCACGAAGGCCAGCGGGCGTGCCAGGTCATGCATCTGCTCCTGAAGCTTGCCTTCGGTCTTCATGATCAGCCAGGTGCAGCCGAGCAAGGCATACGCCACCACCAACGCGGCACCGCAGAACAGCGTGAATGGCGTCAGCCAGTCCAGTGAACCACCGGCATATTGCCGATTGACCACCGGCAGCCCATCGATGAACGCACCCAGCGCCACCCCCTGGAAGAACGTCGCCGCCACCGAACCACCGATGAACGCCTTGTCCCACAGGTGACGCTTGGCGTCCTTGGCCTTGAAGCGGAACTCGAACGCCACGCCACGGAAAATCAGCCCGATCAGCATGAAGATCAACGGCAGGTACAACGCCGACAGCACCACCGAGTAGGCCAGCGGGAAGGCACCAAACAACGCCGCACCGCCCAGTACCAGCCAGGTTTCATTGCCGTCCCATACCGGGGCGACGGTGTTCATCATCACGTCGCGGTCGGTCTTGCCGGGAATGAACGGGAAGAGAATCCCGATCCCCAGGTCGAAGCCGTCCATGACCACGTACATCATGATCCCGAAGATGATGATCACGGCCCAGATCAGCGGAAGATCAATACCCATGATTCAAATCTCCTTGGTCAGGCTGCGGTCGTGTTCGGCGCCATCGTCGTCGGCAGCGGACAACGGACGGGCTGGCGTGCGTTTCTGGCCAGGACCACCGTCGTTGGTTTCCTTGCCTTCGTCAGTCTTCGGCCCTTTGCGCACCAGGCGCATCATGTAGCCCAGACCCGCACCGAACAGCGCGAAATACACCACCACGAACATGATCAGCGTGATGCTCATCTGCATGAAGCTGTGATTGGAGGACGCATCCGCCGTGCGCATCAAGCCGTAGACCACCCACGGCTGACGACCGATTTCCGTGGTGAACCAGCCCGCCAGGATCGCGATCAGGCCGGACGGCCCCATCCACAACGCCAGGTACAGGAACGGCCGCGAGGTGTAGAGCGTGTCGCGCTTGCGCAGCCACAGGCTCCAGAGTCCGGTGAAGATCATCAGGAAACCGAGGCCGACCATGATCCGGAACGACCAGAACACGATGGTCGAGTTCGGCCGGTCTTCTGGCGGGAACTCCTTGAGCGCCGGGACTTGCTTGTCCAGCGAGTGGGTCAGGATCAGGCTGCCGAGGTACGGGATCTCGACGGCGTATTTGGTTTTCTCTTCTTTCATGTCCGGCCAGCCGAACAGGATCAGCGGCGTCGCTTCGTTGCCGACGTTTTCCCAGTGACCTTCGATCGCGGCGATTTTCGCAGGCTGATGCTTGAGGGTGTTGAGCCCGTGGAAGTCGCCGATGACCGCCTGGATCGGCGCAACGATCAATGCCATCCACATCGCCATCGACAGCATGGTGCGGATCGCCGGGTTGTCCTTGCCGCGCAGCAGGTGCCACGCCGCCGAAGAGCCGACGAAGAACGCCGTTGCGACGAACGCGGCAGTCGCCATGTGCATCAGGCGATACGGGAACGAAGGGTTGAACACGATTGCCAGCCAGTCGGTCGGGATTACCTGACCGTTGACGATCTCGAAGCCCTGCGGCGTCTGCATCCAGCTGTTGGACGCGAGAATCCAGAAGGTCGAAATCAGCGTGCCGATGGCAACCATCACCGTGGCGAAGAAGTGCAGCTTGCGTCCTACCTTGTTCCAGCCGAACAGCATCACGCCAAGGAAACCGGCCTCGAGGAAGAACGCCGTGAGCACTTCATACGTCAGCAACGGCCCGGTAACGGAACCGGCGAAGTCCGAGAAGCGGCTCCAGTTGGTGCCGAACTGGTAGGCCATGACCAGGCCCGAGACCACGCCCATGCCGAAGTTGACGGCAAAGATCTTCGACCAGAAGTGGTAGAGATCGCGATAGGTGTCGTTGCCGGTTTTCAGCCACAAGCCTTCCAGCACCGCGAGGTAGCTCGCAAGACCGATGGTGATCGCCGGGAACAGGATGTGGAACGAGATGGTGAACGCGAACTGAATTCGGGCGAGATCCAGGGCCTCTAAACCGAACATAAGCTTTCCTCTATCAGATAACGGTTCCAGGACTGGCGGCCTTGAACCACTGCCCCCACGGGTATGGAGTGCGGCGAACTCGAATTCGTTCTTCTTTTTACAGGCATCGCGACGCAGGGAGTCTGCCGACGGGTCCGGGATCGGTTCCGCGAAGGGTCTTGATCTGGATCAATCAACGTAGAAAGAGTAGTCCCATTTCCGACGGGGAACCGCGTGGTCTTTTGCCGCGTGACAAGTTGCCTCACAGATCTGGCAACGCTCTGAAATACATCCCTGGCCGTGAACGCTGTACGGGCGCGGAAAATCGATGTCTGGCTAACTAAATTTTTCGTCATGGCAACTTCCTGTTACAGAGTGGTGATAATCTCGCGATTCCCCTCGATCAAGACCGGCCCGCAGATGCCCAGCCAAGAGCCCTTGCTGTTACGCCACCACCGTCCCTTTCTTGCGTTCTGGTTTGCCCGGATCTTCACCGCCAGCGGCTTCCAGATGCTCACCGTGGCCATCGGCTGGAACCTCTATCAACTGACCGGCAACGTGCTCGATCTGGGACTGGTCGGATTGGTGGAGTTCGCTCCACGGGTGCTGTTCATGTTGCACACCGGCCACGTTGCCGATCGTTACGACCGGCGCAAGGTCGCAGCCATCTGTCAGTCGTTGCAGGCGTTGATCGCTCTGGCACTGGCGATTGGCAGCGCTACCGACCATGTCACCCGGGAAATGATCTTTATCCTGGCGTTCCTGCTCGGCGCCGCGCGCTCCTTCGAGATGCCAACGACTCAGGCCCTGTTGCCAAGTATCGTGCCCAGCGCATTGTTCCCACGGGCAGTTGCCGCCGCGCAGTCGGCGCAGCAATCGGCAACCATCGTCGCCCCCGCGCTTGGCGGTCTGCTTTATGCCTTCGGCAGCGTCTGGGTGTATGGCCCGACCGTCGTTCTGTACGTGATTGCCTGCACGTTGATGCTCAACCTGCCCGCGCGCCAGACCCCGTTGAACAAGGGCAAGGCGACGTTGGACTCATTGCTGGCGGGGATTCGCTTTATCCGCAGCCGCCCGGACATTCTCGGGGCGATCTCGCTGGATCTGTTCGCCGTGCTGCTCGGCGGCGCCACGGCATTATTGCCGGTGTTCGCCAAGGACATCCTGCTGACCGGGCCGTGGGGGCTGGGTTTGCTGCGTTCGGCGCCGGCGGTGGGGGCGTTGATGATGTCGCTGTTCCTGGCGCGCTTCGCCGTCGAACGCAACGTCGGCCGGGTGATGTTCACCGCTGTCGGTGTATTTGGCGTAGCCACCATCGCCTTCGGTCTGTCGACCTCGTTCTGGTTCTCGCTGGCGGTGCTGGTGGTGCTGGGCGCGGCGGACATGATCAGCATGGTGATCCGCGCCTCGTTCGTGCAACTGGAAACCCCGGACGAAATGCGCGGCCGGGTCAGCGCGGTGAACGGCCTGTTCATCGGCGCCTCGAACCAGCTGGGCGAATTCGAATCCGGCCTCACCGCCCACTGGTTCGGCACCGTGCCAGCGGTGGTGATGGGCGGCATCGGTACGCTGGTGGTGACCGGGACGTGGATCAAACTGTTCCCGACCCTGGCCAACCGCGACCGGATGCATGTGCCGGTGGAAGAGGTGAAGGCTTAGCTGCACCGCTGCCACCTGCGGAATAAGCCCGCCAAGCACAATCAGCTCGAAAAGATGCGGTACATAGATACCGCATTGAGTGTAATGTATCGCCTTACACTCGCCACATGATCAAATCCTATGCCCATGCACAACCCGCCACACCCCGGTGAAACGCTGCTGATGGATGTATTGCCGGAGCTCGGGATCAGCGTTACTGAATTGGCTCGGCATCTTGGATTTGCTCGCCCTCACCTTTCTCGCGTCTTGCACGGACATGCGCCGATCAGCCCGGATCTGGCCGTCCGTCTGGAACGCGCGGGGATTGGCAAGGCTCGCATGTGGCTAGGCGTTCAAACCGATTACGACCTTTGGCAAGCCGAGCACCGTGAGCAGCCAGCCATTCAACCAATCGCTGCTCACGCCTGACGCTCTCAGGCCAGCAACTCCCCCGCCACCTTCGCTCTGACGGCCTTTCCCGCCAGTTGCTCGACCAGTGTCAGGGCAAATGCCAGCGCGGCGCCGGAACCCTGGGCGGTAATGCAATTGCCGTCGACAACCACCGGTTGATCGACAAAGGTACAACCAGAAAGGTTATGGCTGGTGGCGGGCAAACAGGTCATGCGTCTTTGGCGCAACACACCAAAACTTTGCAGCGCGAGCGCCGGGGCTTCGGCGATAGCGGCGAACAGGCGTCCGGCGCTGGCCTGGTCCTTGAGCAATTGTTGCAGAGGTTGATGGGCCGCCAGATGTTGTGCGCCGACCGCGCCGCCGGGCAGGACGATCAGGTCGAAGGTCTGGGCCAGCACATCAATGAGCATGCCGTCGGCGGTCAGTCGTGTGCCTCGGGCGCAGGTCAGCATGCGCCGTCCCTCGATGCTGGCCGCCATCACTTCGATGCCGGCCCGGCGCAGCACGTCGATCAAGGTCACGCTTTGCAGATCATCGATGCCCTCGGCGAGGGTAATCAGGGCTCTAAAGGTCATGGGCGCCATCCGCTGGGTGATCTTCAAAGCTTAGTCAGATTTGCCCTGCCCTGTTCGCGGCAGCCGTTACTTGATGTAAAGCTGGGTCGACATCGTGTTGCGTGGAGCATTGATCGAGGTGTTGCTGAACGTGAAAGTGCCCTCCTGCCGGCCGGCCAGATCGAAGGTATAGAGAGAGCCGACGGTTTTGCTACCAGGTGTGCACTCGGTCAGATTGCCGTTATCGAAGGCACAGACCGGGCTACGCGTGCCGTTCACTTCAAAACCGTCCACTGCCGCCTGGGGCTGGCTCTGGCCGTAGCCGATTTCCAGCACATAGACCTTGATGCCCGGACCGCTGTGATCGCAACGGGTCTGCACCTGGCCGTCGGTAATGTCTTCGAGCCCGCAAGACGACGACTGCACCTTGATGACTTTCAATTCGCTCAGTGGCGCCGCCGACGCCGCGAGCGCTGCGGGAGCCCCGGCCAGCATCAGTGCGATCAACCCGCAGGCCTTCATCCAAAGCTTGTTCATGCGATCCATTCCCCAAAAATCAGCGCGCAGTATGGCCGGTTTGGCCGCGACACAAAACTTCGCCGACGATCGATGCCAACATCCGCCATATTCCTCACGCTGCTGGTATGATGCGCGGCTTTTTCCGGCCCACCACAATTTTCCAGGCGCTTGCGACGGTCTGTGCTTTGCTGTTGAGGTCGATACATTCACGGCGCCACGCGCGCCACGGGGAGCAGACATGCTGGAAAGGCTGTTTCAACTCAAGGCACACAACACCAACGTGCGGACCGAGATTCTGGCGGGCGTCACGACCTTCCTGGCCATGGCCTACATTCTGTTCGTCAACCCGAGCATCCTCGGCGAGACCGGCATGGACAAGGGCGCGGTGTTCGTCGCCACGTGTCTGGCCGCCGCCATCGGCTCCACCGTCATGGGCCTGATCGCCAACTACCCGATCGCCCTCGCACCGGGCATGGGCCTGAACGCCTTCTTCACCTACACCGTCGTGCTGCACATGGGCCACACCTGGCAAGTGGCACTGGGTGCGGTATTCATCTCGGCCGTGTGCTTCTTCCTGCTGTCGATCTTTCGCATCCGTGAATGGATCATCAATAGCATCCCGCTGCCGCTGCGTTCGGCGATTGCCGCCGGTATCGGCCTGTTCCTGGCGCTGATCGCCCTGCACAACGCCGGCATCGTGGTCACCAACCCGGCAACCATGGTCGGCCTCGGTGACCTGAAACAACCGGCACCGATCCTCGCCACCCTCGGATTCGCCCTGATCGTTGCCCTTGAAGCCCTGAAAGTGCGCGGTGCGGTGCTGATCGGCATTCTCGCGGTGACAATCGTCTCGATCGTGATGGGTTTCACCCCGTTTGGCGGCGTGACATCGATGCCACCTTCGCTGGCCCCGACCTTCCTGCAACTGGACATCAAGGGCGCACTGGACATCGGTCTGGTCAGCGTCATCTTCGCCTTCCTCTTCGTCGACCTCTTCGACAACTCCGGCACCTTGATCGGCGTCGCCAAGCGCGCCGGCCTGATGGGCAAGGACGGCCACATGCCGAAAATGGGCCGTGCGCTGATCGCCGACAGCACCGCGGCGATGGCCGGCTCGCTGCTGGGCACCTCGACCACCACCAGTTACATTGAATCCGCTGCGGGCGTGAGCGCCGGCGGCCGCACCGGCCTGACCGCCATCGTCGTCGCGATCCTGTTCCTGCTGGCGCTGTTCTTCTCGCCACTGGCCGCCAGCGTACCGGCGTTCGCCACCGCGCCGGCGCTGCTGTTCGTCGCCGTGCTGATGACTTCGGGCCTGGCGGAAATAGACTGGGAAGACATCACCGTCGCCGCACCGGTCGTGGTCACCGCCCTGGCGATGCCTTTCACCTACTCCATCGCCAACGGCATCGCCTTCGGCTTCATCGCCTGGACCGCGATCAAACTGCTGTCCGGCCGCGCCCGTGAGCTGAACCCGGCGCTGGTGATCCTGTCGATTCTGTTCGTGATCAAGCTGGGTTGGTTCAACGCATGACTTTTGATTCCCAGGCCTACGCCGCACAACTCGAAGACAAGGTCACGCGCCTGCGTGACCTGTTGGCCCCGTTCGATGCGCCGGAACCAACGGTGTTCGACTCGCCTTTGCAGAACTTCCGCCTGCGTGCCGAATTCCGCCTGTGGCGCGAGGGCGGTGAGCGGCATTACGCGATGTTTTCCCAGGACGACAAACGCACGCCGATCCTGATCGAAGAGTTTCCGATCGCCAGCCTGCGCATCAACCAGTTGATGCCGCAATTGAAGGCGGCCTGGCAGGCCAGCGCGGCGTTGAGCCACAAGCTGTTTCAGGTGGAGTTTCTGACCACCCTGGCCGGCGACGCCATGATCACCCTGTGCTATCACCGTCCGCTGGACGAGCACTGGCACGCGGCGGCCACCAAGCTGTCGGCGGATCTGGGCGTCAGCATCATCGGTCGCTCCAAGGGCAAGCGCGAAGTGCTCGGCCTCGATTACGTGGTCGAGAAACTCGAAGTCGGCGGTCGCACGTTCAGCTATCGCCAACCCGAAGGTGCGTTCACCCAGCCCAACGGCACCGTGAACCAGAAGATGCTCAACTGGGCATACGAAGCACTGGGCGATCGCAGCGACGATCTGCTGGAGCTCTACTGCGGCAACGGCAACTTCACCCTGCCGCTGGCGACCCGTGTGCGCAAAGTGCTGGCTACCGAAATCAGCAAGACATCGGTCAACGCCGCGTTGAGCAACCTGGCCGAAAACGCTGTGGATAACGTCACCCTGGTGCGTCTGTCCGCCGAAGAGCTGACCGAAGCCCTGAACGAAGTTCGCCCGTTCCGCCGCCTGCACGGCATCGACCTGAAGAGCTACGAGTTCGGCAGCGTTTTCGTCGACCCGCCACGGGCCGGCATGGACCCGGACACCTGCGAACTGACCCGTCGCTTCGACAACATCCTGTACATCTCCTGCAACCCGGAGACCCTGGCGGCCAACATCGCCCAACTGCACGACACGCACCGCATCACCCGCTGCGCGTTGTTCGACCAGTTCCCGTGGACCCACCACATGGAATCCGGCGTGCTGTTGACCCGGCGTTGATCGCAGGCCCCAGAAACAAGAAAGCCGTCCTGACCGACGGCTTTTTTGTGCCCGTTCATGACACAGGATCGACTTTGCGCGGGCGTCCGCCCTTCCTGCCGTTGGCCCGTGCAGCTTCAGCTTTCGCGGTGCTGCTCTGGCGGCCATTGCGGGAAGCGATCACCGAGGCCGCCATCGCCATCAATGGCTGGCTGGCCGAGATCATGCCGGCGATGGAAACCTGCAGGTCCTTGCCGTCGTGGCATAGCGCGGTGCCGGCAAATCCGACGTTCAACCCGTTGAAGTCTTCCGGTTCGAAATCATCGAATTCGCGGTAAAGATTCACCGGCAGCAGCACGCCGCTGTCGTCCTCGAAGTGAATCACCAGACACGGTTTCTGAAAGGCTACTGACACGGCTTGCAGGCTGCTGCGACGACGAACACCGCCACGGTCGACGGCCTCGTCCAGACGTTTTTCCGTGACGGGGCGATCCGCGTGCAGCGTGGCTTTGACTGTTTTCATAATTCTATTTCCACTCCTTCGTGGGCGCCGACCAGGGCCAACAGGGTTTTGTTGACCTCAGATTCGTAATACGCCGATCCAATCCTGAAGCTTGTGCTGGCGACCTCCCGCAGTACCGCCACCTGGTTCGACTGCCCGTCCCACCATTGATTGTCGAGACAGGCCGTTCGCAACCGGGTCCACCAGATCCAGCGGGCCCTCCGCAGATGATCCGTTTCACGCAGCGACTGGCGCAGCCCTTCAAGCAGGCTGACCGGCGGTCGATGCGACAGCGGCACCACATCCCACAGTTCAACGCCGTTGTGCCAGAAACTGAATTTGAAGCGGGCGCTCCAGGCGCCTGCATCCACATGTGCGTGGGGCGGACAATGTTCGTCACGCAACATGATCACCAATGACAGTCCTTTGTAACTGCATACCTTCATGCTAACCCATCCGTTAGGTTTAAAAGTTTCAACATTTGCCATTCCCTGGCAAATCCGACCATCGGCACCTACGCCCACTGTGGCCGTTACCTTTCGAGCCTAGTGCGGGAGCCGCAAAAGCCCCGCGCAAAATGGTAAGCAGTTCTTTCGTAGCGGCCGCGCATTTGCTACATACGAAGACTCATTCCCCGGTGTAATCAATCATGCAGCGACACTTCGACGACCTTCAGCTGGGCAGCATCGAGTTGTTTTGTCTGGCGGCCGAGTGCGGCAGTTTCACCGGTGCGGCACAGGCGGCTTCGGTGACGCCGGCGGCGGTGAGCCGCTCGGTTTCGCGCATGGAGGAACGCCTGGGTGTGCGGTTGTTCGCGCGCACGACTCGCAGTGTGAAACTGACCGACAGCGGCCGACGCTATTACGAAGAATGTCGTCAGGCACTGGCGCAACTGGTGGAGGCGCAACGGGAAGTCATGGGTCAGCAGCAGGAACCGTCCGGCACCTTGCGCATCAGTATTCCTACAACTTACGCACATCATCGGATCCTGCCGCTGCTGCCGGCCTTTCGTGCGCGCTTTCCGCAAGTGAAGGTCGAGATGCACATCAGCAATCGCAACATCGACTTCGTCGGCGAGGGTTACGACATGGCGATCCGCGTGCGGGCGATTCCCGATTCGGGCCTGATCGCCCGACACCTGGAAGATGCGGCGCTGGTGATGGTCGCGAGCCCCGATTACCTCAAGCGCGCCGGCACGCCACAGACTCTCGAAGACCTCGAACAGCACGAATGCATTCAGTACGAGTTGCCCAGCAGTGGGCGGCGGATTACCTGGCTGTTTTACGAAGAGGACGCGCCACGGGAAGTCCTCGCCGAGGGCAATTTCTGTTGCTCTGATGACGTGCTCGGTGGCGTGACCCTGGCCAGACACGGCGCCGGGTTGTTCCAGACTTACCGCTTCATCGTCGAAAAAGAACTGGCCGACGGCTCGCTGGTGGAAGTACTCAAACCCTACAGCGGGCGCTCGCGTCCGTTCACGCTGCTGTACCCGCAGAATCGCCACATGCCGCTGCGCGTCAGGGCTTTCATCGATTTTCTGGTCGAGCAATTGCCGCATTAATGTCCGATTACCGAACACAAAACGGTGCAGCGAACGTAGATCAATTGATTAAAGTAACCAGCTAGTACAATTTAACTCCACAGGTCGAAACCCTCGGCCCAAGCCAAAAACAATAAGTGGAGTTTGCCCCCATGCCCCCGATCGTTCTGGTGCTCAACGGCCCGAACCTGAACCTGCTCGGCACCCGTGAACCGGCGACCTACGGTCACGAAACCCTGGCCGACATTTCTGCCCTGTGCGGGCGTGCCGCCGAAGAATTCGGCCTGGCCGTGGAGTTTCGCCAGACCAACCACGAAGGCGAATTGCTCGACTGGATTCACGGCGCCCGCCAGCGCTGCGCCGGCATCGTCATCAACCCGGCTGCCTGGACACACACCTCGGTGGCGATCCGCGATGCCTTGGTCGCCAGTGAATTGCCCGTGATTGAAGTCCACCTGTCCAACGTCCACGCCCGCGAACCGTTCCGTCATCACTCGTTCGTTTCGGCCATCGCCACCGCCGTGATGTGCGGCTTCGGCAGCCACGGTTATCGCCTGGCCCTGGAGCATTTCAGCCAGCGGTTGAAGGGGTGAACCGCATGAACCGCAACAACGTGATACTCGCCGGGCTGATCGGTGCCGGCATTCAGGCCTCCCGCACTCCGGCGCTGCATGAACATGAAGGTGATGAACAGGGCCTGCGTTACCTGTATCGACTGATCGATCTCGATCAACTGCAACTGGACAGCAACGCCCTGCCCGACCTGCTGCTCGCCGCCGAGCGAATGAACTACACCGGACTGAACATCACGTTCCCGTGCAAGCAGGCAATCATCCCGTTGCTCGATGAGTTGTCTCCCGAAGCACGGGGCATCGGCGCCGTGAACACCGTTGTGCTGAAGGACGGCAAACGCGTCGGCCACAACACCGATTGCCTGGGTTTCGCCGAAGGTTTTCGTCGTGGCCTGCCCGATGTTGCCCGCGAGTGTGTGGTCCAGATGGGAGCCGGTGGCGCAGGCGCGGCAGTGGCCCACGCCTTGCTGAGCGAAGGCGTACGTCAGTTGAGCATTTTTGATGTGGACGTGGAGCGGGCCGAAAGCCTGGCCAACAACCTCAACCAGCATTTCGGCGCTGGCCGCGCCACGGCCGGGCACGATCTGTCGAGCGCGTTGAGTCAGGCCGATGGTCTGGTAAACACCACGCCGATGGGCATGGCCAAACTGCCGGGCATGCCCGTGCCGGCAGCATTGCTGCGGCCAGAGTTGTGGGTGGCGGAGATCGTGTATTTCCCGCTGGAAACCGAACTGCTGCGCAACGCCCGCGCCCTGGGTTGCCGAACCCTGGATGGTGGCAACATGGCGGTGTTTCAGGCAGTGAAGGCGTTTGAACTGTTCAGCGGCGTGGCGCCGGATGCGCAGCGAATGCTGGCGCACTTTCAAAGCATGAAAGGATGAAACCGTGAGGGGGCAACGCCCCCTCGATACCGGTCAGGCCTGCAGGTAACGCAGCACCGACTCGCAAATCATCTCGCGATGACGCTGTTTGATGGTTTCGTCCGGCAGGTCGATCTGAAAGATCTCACCAAAGGTGTGGCGGTTCGACACGCGATAGAAGCAGAACGAACTGATCAGCAGATGCACATCCAGCGCATCGAGCCCGGCCCGGAACAGGCCTTCAGCGGCACCGCGCGCCAGGATCTCGCCCAGCGAATCAAGAATCGTATTGTTCATTGCCTTGATCGCATCCGAACGCTTCACGTACTCGGCGTTGTGGATGTTTTCGATGCAGACGATGCGCACGAAATCGACGTTGCGGTCATGGTGATCAAAGGTGAACTCCACCAGACGGCGGATCGCCTCTACCGGTGGCAACTCGGCCAGGTGCAGACGGTTTTCGGTGCTGCGGATATCGCCGTAGAGCTTCTCCAGCACCTCGACGTACAACTGCTCCTTGCTGCCGAAGTAGTAATAGATCATGCGCTTGGAGGTGTGGATACGCTCGGCGATCGCATCGACGCGGGCGCCGGACAGGCCCTGCTGGACGAACTCGACGATCGCTTCCTGCAGGATGTTCTCGCGGGTTTTTTCCGGGTTGTTCTTGCGACTCTTGCGCGGCTCTACCGCTGAAGAAACGGGGGCTGCGGAAAGTTCTGAAGTCATTGTCATTGCGGGCTCACGGCCATCACTGCACAGGCTGGCGATTATGGGCCGCGCGGCACAGTGAAGGAAGCCGCGCGGCCCGTGTTTAATCCCGCGTTTACGAATTTCCTACAACTTCGCCTGGCGAACAGCGCCACTGCGTGCTTTGGCCATCGCCGCCAGTCGTACCGCGACGTTGGCCGCGCCGTAGCCCGCATAACCATTCTTGCGCTGAATGATCTCGAAGAAGAACCGCCCTTCGAACGGCTCGGTGTAAACGTGGAACAACTCGCCGCCCTGGGCATCGCGGTCGTAGAGCACGTTGTAGTAGGCCAGCTCACTGAGAAACTCGTCATCGAAATCAAAACGCGCCGCGAGGTCATCGTAATAGTTGAGCGGAATATCCAGCAGCGGCACGCCCGCTTCTTTCGCACGACTGACCTGAGCAAAGATGTCGTCGCAATCGAAGGCGATGTGATGCACCCCGGAGCCGCGATAACTCGACAGCGCGTGTGAGATCGCGGTGTTGCGGTTCTCGGAAATGTTCAGCGGTAGACGGATCGAACTGTCGCGACTGCGCAGCGCGCGACTCTTCACCAGACCATACGGATCCGGCAGCACCACTTCGTCGTCGGCCTCGAAGTCCAGCAGGCTCTTGTAGAACAGCACCCAACTGTCGAGGCTGTCCGCCGGCAACGCCATGGCCATGTGATCGATGCGCTTGAGGCCGCCACTTGTCAGCGCGCCTGGCAGCAGATTGAAGTCGGTGCCGTAGACATCCGCCTCTTCATCCACCAGATAAATCAGGCTGCCATCCGGCGCCCGCACCGCTGCCAGCTCCAGCTCATTGGGGCCGACCAGTCCGCGATACGGCTGACCTTTATAGGCGACGGCGCGGGCCAGCGCACTGGCGCTGTCCTTGACCCGCACGGCAGTGGCGCACAGCGACGGGCCGTGGGCCTCGAAAAAGCTGTGGCCGAACGAATAAGGCTCGGAGTTGAGGATCAGGTTGATATCGCCCTGCCGCAGCAGGCTGACGCTCTTGGAGCGATGCTGCCCGGCCTTGACGAACCCCAGCCGCTCCAGCCAGTTCGACAGCTTGGCACCGAGGGCTTCGTCGACGGCAAACTCAAGAAACTCGATGCCGTTGTATTCGCTGGCCTTCGGCGTCTCGAAGAGAATTTCGCGGTTATCCACAGAGCGGATTTCCTGCTCCAGACGCTGGCGGGTTTTCTCCTCCAGATACAGCAGCGAACGCAAACCGTCGGCCGCATTGGCCCGAGGCGGCGCGGCACGGAAGCCGTCGTTGAAGATTTCCAGCGACAGCGGCCCGGTGTAGCCGCTCTGGATGATTGGCGCGAGAAAGCCCGGCAGATCGAATTCGCCCTGCCCCGGGAAGCAGCGGAAATGCCGGCTCCACTCCAGCACATCCATGGCCAGGATCGGCGCGTCGGCCATCTGTACAAAGAAGATCTTGTCGCCGGGAATCTCGGCAATCGCCCGTGGATCGCCCTTGAGCGACAGGGTGTGAAAGCTGTCGAGCAACACGCCGAGGCTTGGGTGATCGGCCTGGCGCACGATGTCCCAGACCTGTTGATAAGTATTGACGTGACGGCCCCAGGCCAGCGCTTCATAACCGATGCGCAAGCCTCGGGCACCGGCGTGCTCGGCCAGCAGACGCAGGTCGTCGATCAGAATTTGCTGATCACCAACGCTGTCGGGAGAAGCATTGCTGCAGACCAGCACCAGGTCGGTGCCCAGTTCCTGCATCAGATCAAACTTGCGTTCGGCCCGCTCCAGGTTGCGGTCCAGGCGGTCGCGGCGGCAGCCTTCAAAATCGCGGAACGGCTGGAACAGGGTGATGGCAATTCCGAGGTCGGCACACATCTGCCTGATTTCCCGGGGACTGCCGTCGTAATACAGAAGGTCGTTCTCGAAAATCTCCACCCCGTCGAATCCGGCGGCGGCAATGGCTTCGAGTTTTTCCGGCAGGGTTCCGCTCAAGGAAACGGTGGCAATGGATCGCTGCATGTTTCAACTCCCGGTGGAGATGTCGGCTACGGGGATTGCGCCGCTTTTATAAGGTGAGCGAATTATTGGTCCCGGTTTTTCATTGAGCAATTTAAACTGTACTACCCGGTTAGTTTTGCGTGCGATTATCGAACACAATGCCGGTTTGGCGAATTGACGATTTTTCGCCCACTGCCCAACATCCCTTTCACCTTGAGTCCGGATCTGAACCACCGGTCGCAGCGTGCACAAGAAAGCACACCAAATAACAAATCCAAAAACGGGTGGAACACATGATTCCTTCACAGACTTCCCGCATGGCCCCGGCCATGAGCACTGCCACGGGTGGCATCGGCGACAAGATCCGCGGCGCCATGGCCGTCGGCAAGACCCGTTGGGGCATGCTGGCGCTGGTGTTTTTCGCCACCACCCTGAACTACATCGACCGCGCCGCCCTCGGCGTCATGCAGCCGATCCTCGCCAAGGAAATGAGCTGGACGGCGATGGACTACGCCAACATCAACTTCTGGTTTCAGGTCGGCTACGCCATCGGCTTCGTGCTGCAAGGACGGCTGATCGACCGGGTGGGCGTGAAACGCGTGTTCTTCTGCGCGGTGCTGCTCTGGAGCCTGGCCACCGGCGCCCATGGTCTGGCGACCTCGGCGGTGGGCTTCATGGTCTGCCGGTTCATCCTCGGCCTGACCGAAGCGGCCAACTATCCGGCCTGTGTGAAAACCACGCGCCTGTGGTTCCCGGCCGGCGAACGTGCTGTCGCCACTGGCATCTTCAACGCCGGCACCAACGTCGGTGCGATGTTCACCCCGATGCTGCTGCCGTTAATTCTGCATGTGTGGGGCTGGCAGGCTGCGTTCCTGTGCATGTCGGCACTGGGTGGGATCTGGTTGCTGTTCTGGGGCCTGAAGTACTTCAACCCGGAAGATCACCCGAGCGTGAAACAGTCGGAGCTGGACTACATCCAGAAAGAAGTCGAACCGGAACAGGCCCGCGTGCCGTTCTCGCGAATCCTGCGCATGCGCGGCACCTGGGCCTTCGCCCTCGCCTACTCGCTGACCGCGCCGGTGTTCTGGTTCTACCTGTACTGGCTGCCGCCGTTTCTCAATCAACAATACAACCTGGGCATCAACGTCACCCAGATGGGCATTCCGCTGATCATCATCTACGTCACCGCCGACTTCGGCAGCGTGGGCGGCGGGATTCTGTCTTCGTTCCTGATCGGTCGCGGCATGAACTCGATCAAGGCGCGGCTGCTGTCAATGTTCCTGTTCGCCTGCTGCATCATCGGCGTGGTCATGGCCGCCGGTTCCGCCAACCTGTGGATCGCAGTGGCCGCCATCTCCCTCGCCATCGGCGCGCACCAGGCCTGGACCGCCAACATCTGGAGCCTGGTGATGGACTACACGCCCAAGCACATGATGAGTACGGTGTTCGGTTTCGGCGGCATGTGCGCGGCGATCGGCGGGATGTTCATGACCCAGATCGTCGGCCACATCCTCACCGTCACCAACAACAACTACACCGTGCTGTTCACCCTGATCCCGGCGATGTACTTCATTGCGCTGACCTGGATGTACTTCATGGCCCCGCACAAGATTCCTACCGTCACTGAGTAATCTCTCTGCAAGACCCACCGTGGGAGCCAGCCTGCTGGCGATAGCGCACTGACATCCAACATTGATGTCGACTGAAACACCGCCATCGCGAGCAGGCTCGCTCCCACAGTATTTTTTACCTGTCCCTCATCTACGGCTCTGCTGCCACGCTGCCGCCAGCCCGCTGCAACAGATCACCGCGATTCCGATCACCGTCATCAGGGTCGGCGTGTGCGCGAACAGCAACCACCCCAACAGCCCCGCAAACACGATCTGGCAATAGCCGAACGGCGCCAGCAATGCCGGCGCGGCATGCCGGAATGCCTGGGTCAGAAACAGGTGCGCGGTCATCCCGCATGTGCCCAGCGCCAGCATCAAGAAAGCGTGGCCAAGACTCGGCACCTGCCAGAAGAACGGCACTAGCGCACTCATCACCAGCGTGTTGCACAACCCGGCGAAAAAGTTGCTGGTGGTCGGGCTGTCCACCTCGCTGAGCTTGCGGGTCAACAACTGATAGAAGCAGAAAAACAGCGCCGAGCAGAACGGCAACAGAATCGCCGGGGTAAACAATTCGCCACCGGGATGGACGATGATCAGCACGCCGATGAAGCCGCAGATCACCGCGATCCACTGCCCTCCCGTCACCCGTTCCTTGAGCAACGGCACCGACAGCGCCGTCACCAGCACCGGCGCAAGAAAGTTGACCGACGTGGCTTCGGCCAGCGGGATGTACAAAAGCGCCGTGGTGAAAAACAGGCTGGTGCCCAGCAGGCACAACGCCCGCGCCAACTGCCACAACGGGCGCTTGGTGCGCAGCACGCGCAACCCGGACTGCGGCAGGAAAATCCCCGCCATCAACAGCGTGTGCACCAGATACCGCGCCCACACCACCATGACAATCGGATAAAAACCCGAAAGGTATTTTGACAGCGCATCGTGGCTGGAGAACAGGAACGTCGCCACGACAATCAGCAAGATCCCCTTGAAGGGTTGGTTGACGCCGGAAAGCGGTGTGCTGACGGTCATTGGTGATCTCTGGAATTCAAAATGAGGAAAGAGCCTCCAGCGATAATTTAGAACCCGGTTCCAAATTCTCACACCCTTGAAGCAGAATACTGTGCGATCAACGCACGGCTTTACAGACAACCCGATCACGCCTGCCGTTTCGCGGCTAGACGAACAACTCCGAAGCCAGGCTTGCCGCCGACAATTCCTCGGTAAACTTCAACAACAGCGGCGCCAGCTCATGCAACCTCGCCCCCGGCAGCCGCGCACTCGGCCCGGCAATGCTCAACACGCCGATAACCCGGCCATCGGCCGGATGCCGCACCACGGCAGCAATGGCCGATGTACCTAGCGCAGAACTCTCTTCGACACAGGCGTAACCCTGTTCCCGCGCCACCCGCAGATGTTCGAGCAATTCAATGTTGGTTCGTGGTGCATTCGGCCCGATATCCGCCGGTATTTCGGCAGCCTGACGCTCAACCAGCGACAGGGCCTCGGCATCACTCATGCTCGCCAGCCACGCATGGCCAGAGGCCGTATAGAACAGTGGCGCATCGCGGCCCATGTCCGGGTCGTAACGCAAACCGCTGCGCGCGCCCTGTGACTTGGCAATCCAGGTCTGGCGCTCGCCATCGGTGACGCCCAGCCGCACCAGTTCGCCGGTTTCCTGCGCCAGTCGATCAAGCACCGGCTGCACGATATCGGCACCGCTGCTCGACAAATAACGAAAACCCATCGCCACCAATTTGGTCGACAAGTGATAACGCAGGGTTTCCGGGTTCTGCCGCACATAACCCAGCCGGGACAATTCGGCGAGCAAGCGGTGGGTCGCACTTTTCGGAATGTCGATTTGTTCCGCGAGGGTTTGCAGCGGCAGTCCGCGCGGCTCGTGGGTAAGACTTTCGAGCACGCTGAAAACCCGTTCGATCTGACTGCCGGCCATGGTGCGATCCCAGTGAAATATTGCCGATTCTAAAATATATGAACGAGATATAAAAATCTGGAACCAATCGTTGAACAGAACTATTCGAAGATGACTAGGCAGGGCAAAAGAAATCCACCGCCAAATTGAATTCCTGGCACCTGTGCTCGTCAATAACAGGCGCGACCTCACGGGCCTGTTTGCCTGTGTACGAATGGACGGACGACCGGACTGGCGCCACACTCACACACCAGCAACACTCATCACCACGATCAGACAGAGGATTCCCACATGCTATGGAGAAAAGGTCGACGCAGTGACAACGTCGTCGATGCCCGTGGCGATGACATGGGCGGTGGTGGCGGCATGCGTTTCGGTGGCGGCAAGGGCCTGAGCCTCGGCGCGATTCTGCTGATCGTCGGCATTGGCTGGATCACCGGGCAGGACCCGTTGCAGATCCTTGGTCAGCTCACCGGGCAGATGACCGAACAATCGGCACCCTCTTCGCAAACCCGTCAGGCGCCGCCGGCCAACGATGAACAGGCCGAGTTCGTACGCTCGATCCTCGGCGACACCGAAGACACCTGGGGCGCGATCTTCCAGCAGGCCGGCCGCCAATATAAGGACCCGACCCTGGTGCTGTTCAGCAACCGGGTCAATTCGGCCTGCGGCATGGCCACCTCGGCCACCGGCCCGTTCTATTGCCCGGCAGACCAGAAGGTCTATCTGGACATGGCGTTCTTCCAGGAAATGGCCCAACGCTTCAAGGCCGCCGGCGACTTCGCCCAGGCCTACGTGATCGCTCACGAAGTCGGACACCATGTGCAGACGCTTCTCGGCGTCTCGGCGAAAATTCAGGCCGCCCGCCAGCAAGGTCGGCAGATGCAAGGTGATGGCGGTCTGCTGGTGCGTCAGGAACTGCAGGCCGACTGCCTGGCCGGCGTCTGGGCCTACCACGCGCAGAAACGCCTGAACTGGCTGGAGCCGGGCGATATCGAAGAAGCCTTGAACGCGGCGAACGCCATCGGTGATGATCGCCTGCAACAACAGGGTCAGGGCCGCGTGGTGCCGGACTCGTTCACCCACGGTACGTCGGCGCAAAGGGTGCGCTGGTTCAAAACCGGATTCGCCCAGGGCCAGGTCGGCCAGTGCGATACCTTTGCGGCGAAAAATCTGTAAATGCATAAATGGCTGTTGGCTTTACTGTTCATCGGTGGCACCGCGCAAGCGGCCGGCGTCGACGCGATCAGTCCCGGACGCCTGCAATTGCAGGCCGGCGAAATGGCGGTGGGCATCGGCCCGGCGCCGGCGAAAATCGAGCGGGTGCTGATCGTCATTCATGGCAAGCTGCGCAACGCCGAGACCTATCGCAAGAGTGGCGAGAGCGCCGTCGAACTGGCCGGGCAAACCGCCAACACCCTGGTGATCGCCCCACAGTTTCTCAACGAAAGCGATGTCGCCCTCTATTCGTTGCCCGCCAGCGTTTTGCGCTGGAAAGGTAATGAATGGATGGGCGGCGGTTTATCCACAGGGCCGAACGCGCTCAGTTCCTATGCCGCCCTCGACGAAATCATTGGCCGACTGAGCGACCGCAAGCAGTTTCCGGACGTGAAGCAGATTGTGATCTTCGGCCACTCCGGCGGCGGTCAGGTGGTGCAGCGCTACGCCCTGCTCGCCCGCGAACAACCGGCGCTCAAGGCTGAAGGCATTCGCTTGCGGTATGTGGTGGCCAACCCGTCGTCCTACGCCTACTTCAATGAACAACGGCCGGTGGCGTTCGATCATGCGCAGTGCCCGGGTTTCAATCGCTGGAAGTACGGTCTGGTGGATCCGCCGATCTACTCCGGTGGGCAAACGCCCGCGCAGCTTGAAGGCAGTTACGTCAAACGCGAGGTGATTTATCTGCTGGGGCAGCAGGACACTGACCCGCAGCACCCGGCGCTGGACAAGAGCTGCGCCGCCGAAGCGCAAGGCGCCTATCGCCTGATGCGTGGGAAGATGTTCTTCAGCTATCTGCTGCGCCGGCATCCGGAAGGGGTGAATCAACGGCTGGTGGAGGTACCCGGCGTCGGGCACAACGGCGACGGCATGCTGACCTCGCCGGAAGGTCAGAAAGCAATCTTCGGCCAATAAAAAACGGGGGCCAAAGCCCCCGTTTTTTTTCAAGCGAACAACATTCGCCGCAACTCCACACAATCCTTCGCATGCCAGTCGGTCAGCTCCGGCCACGGATTATCCGGCAGATTCACCAGCACCGTGTGCGCCCCGGCGGCCCGGCCACAATCGAGGTCGAAGCGGTAATCGCCGACCATCACCATCTCGCTCGCCGGCACTTGCCAGGCATCCGCCAGTTTCAGCAGGCCACCCGGATGCGGTTTCGGCGGCGCTTCATCGCGGCCCAGCACATCCTCCACCGCAAAGCAGTCCGCCAGACCGATGGCCTCCAGCGTGACATGGGCCAGCTCTCGCGCATTGCGGGTCAGGATGCCGAGCCGATAACCCCGCGCGTGCAGCTCGCGCACCAGCTCCACCGCGCCGACTGCCGGGGTCGAACCGAGCGCCAGATCGCGCTCATGCTCCAGCAGCCACGCATGTTTCACCGCCGCTTCCTCGGCAGGCAACGCCGCGAGGTGGGTGAGGATGTCGTCCTCCGGCGGGATCGCCAGCGCCACGCGGATCGCCGCGAAGTCGTGCACGGCGACGGTCAGGGTGCCGTCCATGTCGAACACCCAGTGCCGCACCTCCGCCAGACTCATGCCCAGTCCTTGCGATGACGGATAAGGCCTTCCTGAGTCACCGACGCGACCAGTTGCCCGGCGCGGTTGAACACGCTGCCACGGGAGAAGCCGCGGGAATTGCCGGCCCATGGACTGTCCATGGCGTAGAGCAACCAGTCATCGGCGCGCAGATCGTTGTGGAACCACAGCGCGTGGTCGAGGCTGGCGACCTGCATGTCTTTCTGCCAGACCGATTTGCCGTGAGGCAGCATCGATGTGGTCAGCAGACCGAAGTCCGAGGCGTAGGCCAGCAGGTATTTGTGCAGCGCCGGGATGTCGGCCAGCGCGCCGTCGGCACGGAACCACACGTACTTGATCGGATCCGCCGGTTGCGGGTTGTACGGGTCTTTTTCAGTGACCGGGCGCACTTCGATCGGCTTCGGGCACAACAGCTTTTCGCGCATGTGTTCCGGGATCAGGTGTGCGCGTTGCTGGGTCAGTTCCAGCTCCGACGGCAGGTTTTCCGGGCCGACCACTTGCGGCATCTGGCTCTGGTGTTCGAAGCCTTCTTCGTCGTACTGGAACGAAGCGCTGCAGGTGAAAATCGGGTGGCCTTTCTGGATCGCCGTCACGCGGCGGGTGCTGAAGCTGCCGCCGTCACGCACGCGGTCAACCGAGTAGACCACCGGCAACTTGGCATCGCCCGGGCGCAGGAAATAACCGTGCATCGAATGCACATGACGTGTTTCTTCAACGGTCTGACTGGCCGCCGACAGCGACTGGCCAAGCACCTGGCCGCCGAACAACTGGCGAAAGCCCAGATCCTGACTGCGACCACGGAACAGGTTTTCCTCGATCGGTTCGAGGGTCAGCAGATCCACCAGATCTTCCAACACTTGGCTCATTCAGACTCTCCTCACACAACGCTATGCCGCGCAGTCTTGGCTGCGGCGGCCAATTCAGGTTCTGGCGCGAGCCATGATCGCGCCATTGTAAACGTCCGTGTCGGCTTAGCCATGCAGGGTCTGCAGCCATTGCTCCCAGGTGATTCGGTACAACAGATGTCGACGCAACGGGTGATCGACAGCCAGTTTCGGGTGATCGAAATCATGGGCCGGGTCGTGATGCATGCCGATGGCCTGCATGACTTTTTCCGACGGCAGATTGCTCTGCGCGGTGAAGGACACGATCTCCTTCAGGGCCAACCGGTCAAAGCCGCAACGCAGCGCGGTCCACGCCGCCTCGCTGGCATATCCCAGGCCCCAGTGTTCCTTCGCCAGACGCCAGCCGATTTCCACCGCCGGGGTGAACGGCGCCTCGAAACCGACCACGCCGAGCCCGGTAAAACCGATGAATTCGCCGGTGTCCTTGCGCTCCAGCGCCCACAGGCCAAAGCCGTGTTCGGCGAAATGGCCGCGCACACGGCCGATCATTGCGGCACTTTCCAGCCGGCTCAACAGCCCGGGAAAATAGCGCATCACCTGCGGATCGGCGCACATCGCCGCAAATGCCGGCAAATCCGCGTCCTGCCACTGACGCATCAGCAGTCGCGCGCTTTCCAGCTGCAGTATCGGCTCCATCGTGCCCCTCCGTTTCCATGCCGCCAGTCTACATCGCTGGTAGGCTTTGCACTCTTTCCTACAGCCTTTATGAATAGTCCGCCATGCCATTGCCGTTGATCTACCACGAAGACTACAGCCCCGAGTTTCCGGCGGATCACCGCTTTCCCATGGACAAGTTCCGCCTGCTGCGCGATCACCTGGTGGACAGCGGCCTGACCCGCGATGAAGACCTGCTGCGCCCTGAACTGTGCCCTGCCGACATCCTCGCCCTGGCCCATGACCGCAACTACATCGAACGCTACATGAGTGGCGAGCTGTCCCGCGAAGACCAGCGGCGTCTGGGCCTGCCGTGGAACGAAGCGCTGGCACGACGCACGGTGCGGGCGGTCGGCGGTTCGATTCTGGCAGCGGAGAAAGCGCTGGAACATGGTCTGGCCTGCCACTTGGCCGGTGGCACTCATCACGCCCATTACGACTACCCTGCCGGGTTCTGCATCTTCAATGACCTGGCGATCATCAGCCACTACCTGCTGCAAAGCGGCCGGGTGAACCGGGTGCTGATCTTCGATTGCGACGTGCATCAGGGCGACGGCACTGCACGGATTCTGCACAACACCCCGGAAGCCATCACCGTTTCCCTGCACTGCGAAAAGAACTTTCCTGCACGCAAGGCCGAAAGCGACTGGGACATTCCGCTGCCCAACGGCATGGGCGACGCCGATTACCTGAAAGTCGTCGACGATGCGCTCAACTACCTGCTGCCGCTGTATCAGCCGGATCTGGTGCTGTACGACGCCGGCGTCGACGTGCACAAGGACGACGCCCTCGGTTATCTGCAACTGACTGACGAAGGCGTTGCGGCCCGCGACGAAAGCGTCATGCGCCACTGCCTGGGCCGCGATATTCCGGTAGTCGGCGTGATCGGCGGTGGCTACAGCAAGGATCGCCAGGCCCTCGCCCGCCGCCACGGCATCCTGCATCACAGTGCGCAGCGCGTCTGGCAGTCATCCGGTTGTCATTGAGTTGTGCTGCGTTACCCACAATGGCTGTGGAACGGCCTGTGGATAACCTGAGCGAAAGGGACTACAGCCCACGCTGAACATGGCCTGCAGCACGCTGGTTGTTTTTTGATCAGACTTTCAGGTCATCACAAATCCCTGTGGGAGCGAGCCTGCTCGCGATGAGGCCCTCTCATCCGGAATCGATAGTGACTGATCCGCCGCATCGCGAGCAGGCTCGCTCCCACAATGGATCTCCACTGTTAGAATGCGCGCCATATTTCGCCAGACCGCAGCGCACGCCATGACCCAGACTTCCACCGCCCTCCCCGCTCACGTCGCCATCATCGGCGGTGGCCCCGCCGGCCTGATGGCCGCCGAAGTGCTGAGCCAGGCCGGAGTCCGCGTCGATCTGTACGACGGCATGCCCTCGGTGGGTCGCAAGTTCCTGCTGGCCGGGGTCGGCGGCATGAACATCACTCACTCCGAAGCCTGGCCGGCCTTCCTCTCGCGCTACGCCGAACGCGCCCCGAATATCGCCCCGCTGCTGCGAGCGTTCGACGCCGATGCTCTGTGCCGCTGGATTCACGAGCTGGGCATCGAAACCTTCATCGGCAGCTCCGGCCGGGTATTCCCCACCGACATGAAAGCCGCGCCGTTGCTGCGCGCCTGGCTCAAGCGCCTGCGCGACAGCGGCGTGGTTATCCACACCCGCCACCGCTGGCTCGGCTGGGATGAAAACGGCGCGTTGCGCATCGACAGCCCGGAAGGCGAGAAAACCCTGAGCCCCGACGCCACCCTGCTCGCCCTTGGCGGCGGCAGTTGGTCACGACTGGGCTCCGACGGCGCGTGGATGCTGGCGCTGGAGCAGCGCGGCGTAGGACTGGCGCCGTTGCAGCCAAGCAATTGCGGCTTCGAGGTGCAGGCCTGGAGCGAATTGATGGTCAGCAAATTCGCCGGCACGCCGCTGAAAAATATCGCCATCGGTTTGAACGACGATGTTCCGCGTCTGGGTGAATGCGTGATTACCGCGACCGGCATCGAGGGCAGTCTGATCTACGCCCTGTCGGCGCCGATTCGCGAAGCGATCAATGTGCACGGTGCAGCGACTGTTCACATCGACCTCCTGCCTGGCCGGCCTGTGGATAAATTGCAGGCGGCATTGAGCAAACCACGGGGTTCGCGCTCGATGGCCAAACATCTGCACAGTCAGGTCGGGATTGATGGAGTAAAAGCAGCGCTGTTGCGAGAACTCACTGACGCCGAAACGTTTGCCGATCCGGCATTGCTGGCCCGGGCAATCAAGGCCTTGCCGCTGACGCTGGTGAAAACCCGTCCTTTGGATGAAGCGATCAGCAGTGCGGGCGGTGTGACGTTCGAGGCGATGGATGAGCGATTGATGCTCAAGGCGTTGCCGGGGGTGTTCTGTGCGGGGGAGATGCTGGATTGGGAAGCGCCGACCGGGGGGTATCTGCTGACAGCGTGTTTTGCCAGTGGCCGGGCGGCCGGAATTGGCATGCTGGACTGGTTGAAACAGCGCAACTGATCGTTCCCGCATTGCGCGGGAACGATCCGATCTGACGCTTAAGGCTTACGCTTACGCGGCCCGGTATTGAACACCGGCACCTTGCGCACAGGCTTGATCGCCACCTCCGGCGCCGGGGTATCCCCGCTGTCCACCCACTTGCCCAGATTGCGCTTGCCACCGCCGCCACCGGAAACCTTCGGCTTCTTAGGTTTCTTCGGCTTCTTGATCACCTGACCACTGGCATCGGTATCCGGCACGCGGTGCTCCGGTACGAAATCCGGCTCAACCTCACGCTTCAAGGTGCTGCGAGTCAGCATTTCAATCGCCGACAACATGTTCACTTCATCAGCGCACACCAGCGAGATCGCTTCACCGGTCGAACCGGCGCGGCCAGTCCGGCCGATGCGGTGAATGTAATCCTCGGCCACGATCGGCAGATCGAAGTTGACCACCAGCGGCAGGTCTTCGATATCCAGACCACGGGCCGCCACGTCGGTGGCCACCAGAATCTGCACTTCGCTCAGTTTGAAACGGTCCAGCGCGCGCTGACGGGTCGCTTGCGGCTTGTCGCCGTGGATGCCGTCGGCGTTCACGCCCAGGCCTTGAAGCTTCTCGACCAGCGCGTCCACACCATTACGGGTCTTGGCGAACACCAGCACCTGCTTCCACTTGTTCTTGCGCATCAGGTGCACGAACAGTTCCGGCTTGCGCTTCTTGTCTACCGTCACCACCCACTGTTTGACGGTGTTGGCCGCCACGTTGCGCGGGCTGACTTCGATGCTCTGCGGATCGTTGAGCATCTGCCCGGCCAGCAGGCGGATGTCATCGGAGAAGGTCGCGGAGAACAGCAGCGTCTGACGTTTCTTCGGCAACGCGCGGTAAATGTTCGCCAGCTCCTCGGAAAAGCCCAGGTCGAGCATGCGGTCGGCTTCGTCCAGCACCAGAGTTTGCAGCTGATTGAACTTCAGCGCGTTCTGACGGAACAGGTCGAGCAGACGGCCCGGCGTGGCGACCAGCAGATCGACACCGCCGCGCAGCTTCATCATCTGCGGATTGATGCTGACGCCGCCGTACACCGCGTAAGTGCGCAGCGGCAGGTTTTCAGCATACTGGCGCACGGCTTCGTGGACTTGTTCAGCCAGCTCGCGGGTCGGCACCAGAATCAGCGCGCGCACCGAGTTGGCGGTGACTTTCGGCCCTTCCATCGCCAGCAGTTGCAGCAGCGGCAAGGCGAAACCGGCGGTCTTGCCGGTGCCGGTCTGGGCCGCAGCCATCAGGTCACGACCGGCCAGCACGGCCGGAATGGCCTGCGCCTGCACCGGCGTCGGGGTCTGGTAGCCGAGCTTCTCGAGGGAGCGCAGCAAGGGTTCGATCAGGCCAAGGGTGGCGAAAGTCATGGGAGTACCGTAGGAAAAATCAGAGCAAAGTGTGCGATGGCGCGCAGTTTACCCTAATTCGCACGCTGCTCCGTCGCTATGGCAGCCGGCTCGCTGACCACTGGTGGCTGCGCCGGGCGCCGCCATTGCGGCAGACCGATCAGCACCACCGCGCCAATAATCACCAGCATCGCCAGCGCCTCCTCGATGCCGATGGTTTCGCCGACAAACACGATCCCCAGCAACACCGCCACCGCCGGGTTCACATAGGCATAACTGGTGGCCGCCGCCGGGCGAACGTTTTTCAACAGATACATGTAGGCATTGAAGGCGATGATCGAGCCGAAGAAGATCAGATACGCCAGCGCCAGCCAGCCTTCCAGCGGCGGCATGGCTTGCAGGTGTTCACCGTTCGCCGCGCTGCCGATCAACAGCACCACGCCGCCCACCAGCATTTCCACGGCACTGGCCATCGCGCCCTGAGGCAACGGCAGATGCTTGCTCCACACCGAGCCAAACGCCCAGCTCGCCGCCGCGAAAATCAGCAACGCCGCGCCCAGCGGACTCGATTGCAGGTTGGAGCCCATGTTGAGCATCGCGATACCGATAATCCCCATCGCCACCCCGGCCCATTCCAGACGGGTGTTGCGCGCGCCCCAGAAATAACCGCAGAGCAAGGTAAACAACGGCACCGTCGCCACCGCCAGCGCCGCAACACCCGAGGCTACGCCACTGTGCTCGGCCAGGGTCACCGCGCCGTTGCCGAAACTGAGCAACAGAATCCCGATGATCCCCGCCGCTTTCCACTGCGACCAGGTCGGCGCCGGTGCCCCACGCCAGCGCAGAAACGCATACATCAGGCTGCCGGCAATCACGAAGCGCACGCCGCCGAGCATCAGCGGCGGCCAGTATTCGACGCCGATGCGGATCACCAGATAGGTCGATCCCCAAATCACGTACAGCGCAAAAAACGCAGCGATCAAGGGCAGGGAAAAACGGCGCAAGGCAGACATGGGCAACTCGAAAGTCAGACTCAGGGGATGGGTTATTCTAGAAAGGCCAACCGCTAAAAATAAGTTACAAAACCTGTTTATAGCGCCGGTACACTTTTGAAAACACGGAGATCGACGGCTAAAACCGCGATTTCGAAAGTCTGGCATTTTCAGGAGTCCGACCTTGGACAAATACGACCGCATGCTGCTCAGCGCCCTGCTCGAAAACGGTCGCGCGTCCTACGCCGACCTCGCCCGCAAAGTGAACCTCTCCGCCCCCGCCGTCGCCGAGCGCGTGGCCAAACTTGAGGCGGCCGGAGTCATCACCGGGTATCAGGCGAACATCGACCTGTCGAAAATCGGCTTGCCGATCCAGTGCGTGATCGAATTGCGCCTCCACCAGAACGGCAGTCAAAAGGTCTACGACGAACTGGTGAAAATTCCGCAACTGACCGAGTGCTTTCGAGTGACGGGCGATCCGTGCGTGATCATGAAGGCCGCGGTGGGCTCGATGACCGAGCTGGAAGAGCTGATCAACCGGGTGGCGAAATTCGGGTTCAGCAAGACGTCGATCGTGTTGTCGAGTGCGATAGAGAAGCGGGTGCCGTTGGGGCATATCGAGGGCAACGGCAAACCCTGAGGCGATAGTGATCCCTGTGGGAGCGGGCTTGCCTGAGAATCAGCGATAGCGCTGCAAGTGCTCGCCGACTTTAGCGGCCGGGACTTTCTGCAGTTTGCACAGCAAGTCGTGCGATAGCTCCCGCACGCCGTGCTTCTGCCGCAACTCATCCGCCAGATGCACCAACAAATTCGCCGCCATCTCCGCATCCGCCATCGCCCTGTGCGCCTGACCGGTATGCGGCAACCGGGCGAACGTCGTGAGCGTGCCGAGCTTGTGGTTCGGCGCCGCCGGCATCAGGCGCCGGGCCAGCAGTAGGGAGCAGGCGAAGTTCTGCAAACGGGTGCGTTTGATCCGGCCCAGTTCGAAGTCCCAGAACTTCTGGTCGAAGGCGGCGTTGTGCGCCAGCAGCGGCGTGCAGCCGACGAATTCGTTGACTTCGTTCATCACCTGCTCGGCCGACGGCGCGGTGCGCAGCATGGCGTTGCTGATTCCTGTGAGTTGTTCGATGAAGGCCGGGACGCGGACGCCGGCGTTCATCAGGCTCTGGTAACGCTCGACGATGCGGCCGTTTTCCAGCATGACCACGGCGATTTCCGTGGCCCGGCAGCTGCTGCTTGGCGAGATGCCGGTGGTTTCAAAGTCGATGACTGCAATGCGTTCCAAACCGGGTTCAACTCCGTTCAAATCAATTCTTGAGCAACGCTCAGTTTTTCAACAGCAACGCACCTTCGATCGGCACGTAACGGCTGGCGGCGCGGATCAGCGAGTTGGCGGTCAGGCCGGGAACGCCGTAGGCCACCGCTTGCACGCCGTGTTTGTTGATGATGCGTTCGAGCAGCATGTCGAAGTCGCCATCACCGGAGGCCAGGACGATTTCGTCGACGTGGTCGGCGGCGTCCATGATGTCGAGGGTGATGCCCACGTCCCAGTCGCCCTTGGCCGAGCCGTCGCTGCGCTGGATGTAGGGTTTGAGTTTCACGGTGAAACCGAGGTTGCGCAGGATCTGCTGGAACTGCTGCTGTTTGCTGTCGCCCCGGTCGATGGCGTAGGCGTAGGCCTCGACGATCTGCCCGTGCTGGCTGACATCCGCCCACAGCGCCGCGTAGTTGAAGTGGCAACCATAGGCCTGACGCACGGTGTAGTAGAGGTTCTGCACATCGGCGAACACTGCGATTTTTTTCACCGGAGTTCCTGTGAGCGCTGACGCGCATGAGCCGGATCAGGCACCAGGCCCGAAAAAGGCGCTCAGTATGCCAGCCCGAAGGAAGGTTCCGCGAATAATCGGCCGGTAGCGCCAGGTTATGCCTGACGAATGGTGAAAGACATTATCAATGTGGGAGCGAGCCTGCTCGCGATAGCGTTCGCCCAGACAACATCTGCGGCGATTGATGCACCGCCATCGCGAGCAGGCTCGCTCCCACAGGTCAATGTCACGGCCTGGAAGACGGATCAGACGAAGGAATCGTCGTCATCGAAGAACGATGAGTTGTCATCGCTGTAGTCGGTGTCGCTGAAGCCACCCTGGTTGTTGCCCCAGGAATCGTTGTTGGCCATGCGCTGGTCATCGCCCCAACCGTTGTTGCCCTGATCGTTGACCTGGGCCGGCTCTTCCTTGATCACTTCAACGATTTCCTGCGGCTGCTGGTTTTGGTGGAACAGGCTGCTGATGCCTTGTGCCAGCATCACGCCACCCGCCACACCGGCGGCGGTTTTCAGTGCGCCGCCGAGGAAGCTGCTGCCGGCCGCCGGGGCTGCTGGTTGCTGGCCATAACCGGGAGGTGGTGCGCCGAAGTTCTGTTGTGGCGCGGGTGCACCGAAGTTCTGCTGCGGAGCCGGTTCACGCCAGCCGCCGGTGGACGCCGGGGCGCTCTGGGTCGGGGCCGGGCGCGGGCTGCTGCCACCGAAGATGCTCGACAGGAAGCCGCCGCTCGACGCCGGGGCGGCGCTTTGAGCCTTGGCCGATTGCAGTTCGGCCTGCAGTTGCTGAACCTGTTGAGTCAGTTGTTTGTTCTGTTCGTCGAGGCTCTTGATCGCGGCCTCCTGCACCAGAATCGCCTGGGTCATGAAATAGCCTGCGGCCGGCTGGCGCGTCAGGTGTTCCTTGATCCGCGCTTCAGCCAGGGCGTCACGCGGGGCTGCCTCCGTTTCGGCCTGTTGCAGCCGGGAAAACAGTCCATCGATCAGGGTTTGCTCTTCGCTGTTCATGGCGACCTCGTAGATTGCCGGGGATAACGTTGCCCTCGTCCACAGTGGAAGAGGCGCACTTACGTAATGGAGGCAGCGACAGAATGTTTCAATGGTCTTTACCGAACGTTTACGTTTGCGCCCCGCAGCACATCATCGGTTAAAGTGAGCCACTGTTTTTGACCTGCGATACCGACTGATGAATGCCTTCGATGTGCTGCGTGACTCGCTGTATTTCTTTAAACGCAATCTGGCGCAGATCGTCCAGCTGTGCCTGCCGCTGGTGATCTTCGAAGCCGCGTTGCAACAGGTGGTGGATCACACAAGCGACCCGGACGGTTATTCGGCCATCAGCGTGATCGTCGGCCTGCTGGTCTATCCGCTGTACACCGCCGCGCTGATCCTGTTTCTCGACGCCCGCACCCGTGGCGAATCCCCGCAAACCCTCGACTTGCTGGCGATGGCGGCGCGCCTGTGGCCGCGTTTCGCCGTGCTCACCGCATTGAACACGTTGTTGATTCTGCTCGGTCTGTCCCTGTATTTCCTGCCAGGCCTGTGGCTGATGGTCACCCTGGCCTTCGGTGAATACCTGCTGGTGCTGCGCGGCTACGGCCCGTTACAGGCGATGAAGGAAAGCCTGCGCCTGAGCCGTGGGCATTTCCTGCGGATTCTGGTGTGCATCCTCTGTGTGATGGGGCCGTTGTGGCTGCTCAAGGGTCTGACCCTGCAGGTCTACCCCGATCCGCAGAATCCGTTGATCGCCATATTGATCGACAGTGGCCACAGCTTCCTGCAGCTGTTCACCAGCGTGGTGCTGTTCCGCCTGTTCATGTTGATCAGCGAATTGCCCGACAAACGTGACGGAATAGTCTGACCGCTCTGCGCTTGGGTGATGCGGGGGTCTCGTATATGCTCGGGACCACTTCCGTATCGCTATAAGCCGAGCCATGACCCGTCTACTGCGCTACATCCTGCTCTGCGTGCTGCTGGCCGTCGCCCTGATCGGCGTGATGATTTTCAGCCTGACCTGGCGCCCCGACGCCCGGGAAACCCTGCCGGTCAGTTGCACCGGACAACCGCCGACGCTGGTGCCCGGCCAGGCGCTGAAGGTCATGACCTGGAACGTGCAATACCTGGCCGGCAAGCGTTACGTGTTCTGGAACGACCTGGCCCGCGGCGACGATGAGGCCCCGACCCCGGAAGACATGGCCTTCAGCCTCGACGAAGTGGCCCGGGTGATCCGCGACGAGCAGCCCGATGTGGTGCTGATCCAGGAACTGGATGACGGCGCCAAGGCCAGCGACTATCAGAACCAGCTCAAGCTGTTGCAGGAACGCCTCACCGACCTCTACCCGTGCAACGCCCATGCCTTCGACTGGAAGGCCGATTTCGTGCCTGATCCGCATATCTTCGGCAGCGTTGGCCGGCAACTCGCGACCCTCAGCCGCTTCCGCATCGAACACGCCGAACGCCTGCAATTGCCGGTGCAACCGCTGAATATCATCAGCCGTCAGTTCCAGCCGAAAAACGCCCTGCTCACCACCACCCTGCCGTTCAGCGATGGTGGGCAACTGGTGGTGTTCAACACCCATCTGGATCGTGCCATGCAACCGGACGAAACCTTGCATGCGCAGGTGACGGCGGTGGCCAAGGTGCTCGACAAACACGAAAGCCACGGCACGCCGTGGCTGATCGGGGGCGACTTCAACCTGTTGCCGCTCGGCCAGTACCGGCGCCTGCCGGTCGAACAGCGCACGCCCTACTCCGTGGACAGCGCGCTGCACCTGTTGTGGGACAAGTACCCGATGATCCCGACCAACAACGAAGCCAGCGGCATCGACCGCGCCAAGTGGCTGACCCACTACCCCAACGACCCCGGCCTCAACGGCCCGGACCGCACGGTCGATTACCTGTTCTACAGCCCGAAAATCAAACGGGTCGAAGCCACGGTGCGGCAGGACGATACGTTGCGCATTTCCGATCATCTGCCGGTGATTGCGAAGTTCCTCCTGCCACCCAACTGACTGCCGTTCCTGTGGGAGCGAGCCTGCTCGCGATGAGGGAGTGTCAGGCGAAGGCTTTCTGACTGATATTCCGCCATCGCGAGCAGGCTCGCTCCCACATGATGGACGGTGGTTTCAGTGAGCTTCTTCAAGACCGTCGTGCAACAGCCCGAAGATCTGCCGTTTCATGTCGATGAACGAGCGCTCCATGACCATGTCCAGGGTGCGTGGGCGTTCGATCGGCACATCGAGAATCTGCTTGATCCGCCCCGGCCTGGCGCCCATCACGTACACCCGGTCGCCGAGCAGAATCGCTTCGTCGATGTCGTGAGTGACGAACAGCACGGTCTTCTTGCTGTTACCCCACACCCGCAGCAACAGCTGCTGCATTTGCAGGCGCGTCTGGCTGTCGAGGGCGCCGAAGGGTTCGTCCATCAGCAGGATCTGCGGGTCGTTGGCCAGTGCCCGGGCAATCGCCACCCGTTGCATCATGCCGCCGGACAACTGCTTGGCGTAGTTGTCGGCAAATCCTGACAAACCAACTTCATGGACGTAGTGATCGACGATTTCCTTGCGCTTGGCCGCCGGCATGCCCCGGCGCTTGAGGCCGAACTCGACGTTCTGCCGCACCGTCAGCCACGGGAACAGTGTGTAGCTCTGGAACACCATCCCGCGATCAGCGCCGGGGCCCTGCACCTGCTGGCCGCCGACGTAGATCTCGCCGGACGTCGGCTCGGCCAGGCCGGCGGTGAGGTACAGCAGGCTCGACTTGCCGCAGCCCGACGGCCCGACCAGCACCGCGAATTGCTGATCCGGCACTTCGAACGACACTTCCTCCAGCGCGGTGAACGTACCGCCGCCGGGCTTGGTGTAACGCAGGCTGACCTTGTCCACCTGCAACCTTGGCGCGGCGTGTGCCGGTGCGGCGACCGGCTCGATGAAACGACGGTTGGCAGCGGTTACTGAGCCCATGCGGCAATCCTCAAACGCAAGAAGCGGAACAGTTGATCGGTGACCAGGCCCAGCAGGCCGATGATCGCGATGGCGAGAAAAATCACGTCGACCTGAAAGCCGCGCATGGCCTTGAGGCTCAAGTAACCGAGGCCACTGGATGCGGCGACCAGTTCGGCGACCACCAGATAGGTCCAGGCCCAGCCCATGGTCACCCGCAAGGTGTCGAGCACACCAGGCAACGACGCCGGGGCGATCACATGCAGCACCGCGTCACGCCGGTTGGAACCGAGGGTGTAGGAAGCGTTGATCAAGTCCTTGGAAATGCCTTTGGACACGTCCGCGACCATTACCAGTTGCTGGAAGAACACGCCGAAAATGATCACCGAGACCCGCTGCTCCAGACCGATGCCGATCCACAGGATGAACAGCGGTACGAACGAGGTCACCGGCAGGTAGCGGATGAAGTTGACCATCGGCTCGAGGAACGCCTGGACGATGCGGAAGCTGCCCATCAGCAAACCCAGCGGCACCGCCACCAGCGACGACACGATAAAGCCGACCATTACCACTTCGACACTGGCCCAGACATGCTGGCCGAGGGTGCCGTCGCGGCTCAGGCGCACGGCGGCTTCGACCACCGCACCGGGCGTCGGCAGGAACATCCCCGGCACGATGCCGCCGTAGGACAACCCGGCCCACAGGCCGACCAGCAACACCCAGGCCAGGCCGCTGGCGCTCCACACCACCGGCACCGGCAATCCGGTTTTCGGCGTGATGCAGCGGCTCAGCCATGAATTGCGCTTGAACATGACCAGTCTCCTAGAGCGGGCTGACGAAACGGTTGTCGACCAGATCGTCGTTGCTGACGTTGTAGGGCTTGCCCTGCAGTTCGCTGGCGGTTTCGTTGGCCAGTTTGATCAGCGGCTCGCTGTCACCCGGCGCGCCCGGTTTGCCGAGCAACTTCTCGCTCATGGCCTGATCGTAGAAGCGCACGCCTTGCGCGGCGGCGGCCAGTTCCTTCGGATCGGACAGGTAACCGCCGACGCCCTTGGCCATGATTTCGTAGGCTTTCTGTGGATGGTCCTTGGTGTACTGCACGGCTTTGTAGAGGCCGGCGACCAGCGCCTTGACGTCTTCCGGCTGCTTCTCGATCACCGTGCAGTTGAGCGCCACCACATCGACGATCACGCCGGGGGTACTGCTGCTGTCGATCAGCACCTTGCCCTGCTGCTTGTCGCGCACCATCGACAGATGCGGCTCCCAGGTCACGGCGGCCGGCACACGACCGGCGATGAACGCGGTGGCGGCATCGTCGGCGGTCATGTTCTGCACGGTGATGTCGCTCATGCGCATGCCGTTCTTTTTCAGCAGGTACGACAGCCAGAACTGCGAGGTCGACCCTTCGTTGACGGCCACGGCCTGGCCCTTGAGTTCTTGCAGGCTCTTCACGTTTTTACCGACCAGCACGCCGTCGCCGCCATGGCTGTCATCCAGCGCAGCCACAGCCTTGAAGCAGAACTGCGGGCGGTACTTGAGGACTTCGTCGATGGTCGAGGCCGAGCCGGACAATTGCCCGGACGCCTGGGCGGCCATGTACATCGAGGCTTCTTCGACCACCGGCAATTCGACGGTCAGGCCGTTTTCCTTGAAGTAGCCCAGATCCTGGGCCAGATACAGGGTGCCGTAACCGACCCACGTGGTGTGGCCGATCGACAAGGTGCCAGCCTGGGCGGCGGTGACGGAAAGGGCGGAAATCGCCAGAGGACAAGCAAGACGGGTAAACAAGGACTTGTTCATGGAGCACTCCCAACGCTGTTGATTTAGTTGTCATGGGCAGTACGGCCAGCCGGGGTCTCGCGATTGCACGCTGCGGTCTCTGTCGGACTCTGGCGGGCAATGCCTTGGCTGGCGAAATCGATGTTGACCCAGGCCCGGCGTCAGGAAAACGAGGAAATAGTTAGACGCGAACGATGAAAAAACTGGGTAGTGCGCACCGCGAAAGGGCGCGTCGGGCGGGGGTGCACGGAGGGGGTGCAAGACAGCAAAAACGATGTTGAATCGGCTGACGCAATCGCGAGCAGGCTCGCTCCCACGGAGGCGGTATCGCCCACAAATTTTGTGTACGACGCCAGTCCATTGTGGGAGCGAGCCTGCTCGCGATGAGGCCCTTGAGCTTTACGAATATCTCAGAGCCGGCCGTATTCCTGCGCCGTACGATCAACCGCTTTCAGGGTCTTGCCCACCAGCTCGTCAATCTCTTCACGGCTGGCAGTCAACGCCGGCGCCATGATCATCCGCCCCAGGGTCGAGCGAATGATCACCCCCTCCTCAAAACCAATCGTGCGGCAGCGCCAGGCGATGTCGTTCTCATTGGCGAAGCGCTTGCGTGTGGCCTTGTCTTCCGCCAGTTGAAGCGCCGCGACCATGCCCGTGCCCTGGATATCGCCCACCAGCGGGTGACTGCCGAACACCTCGCGCAGGCACTGTTGCAGGTACGGCCCGATGTCATCCTTGACACGCGTCACCACGCCTTCATCGCGCAGGGCCTTGAGGTTGGCAATCGCCACCGCTGCCGCCACCGGGTGTCCGGAATAGGTCAGGCCGTGAGCGAACACACCGCCCTGCTCCACCAGCACGTCGGCCATTTTCTTCGACAGGATCAGGCCACCCATCGGGATGTAGCCAGAGGTCAAACCCTTGGCGATGGACAAGGTGTCCGGCTCGAAACCGAAGTATTCGTGGGCGAACCATTCGCCGGTGCGACCGAAGCCGCCGATCACTTCATCGGCGCACAACAGCACGTCGTACTTGCGGCAGATGCGCTGGATTTCCGGCCAGTAGCTTTCCGGCGGGAAGATCATTCCGCCCGCGCCCTGGAACGGTTCGGCGATGAAGCCGGCGACCTTGTCCGCGCCCAGTTCGAGGATCTTCGCTTCCAGCTGCTGCGCCGCCCGCAGGCCGAATTCCGCAGGGGTCAGATTGCCTTCGTGGGCGAAGAAGTACGGCTCGTCGATGTGCGCGATGTCGGGAATCATCCCGCCCATTTCGTGCATGAACTTCATGCCACCGAGGGCCGTCGCTGCCAGGGTCGAACCGTGGTAGCCGTTCCAGCGGCCGATCATGATCTTCTTCTCGGGCTTGCCCAGCACCTGCCAGTAACGGCGCACGGTACGGATCAGCACCTCGTTGGCCTCGGAGCCGGAGTTGGTGTAGATCGCGTGGCTGTAGTGCCCCGGCAGCAGGCTGAACAGCAGTTCGGAGAGCTCGATCACCTGCGGGTGGGTGGTGTGGAAAAACATGTTGTAGTACGGCAACTGCTCCAGTTGCCGGCTCGCGGCGGTGTTCAGATCCTTGCGCCCGTAGCCAAGGTTGGTGCACCACAGCCCGGACATGCCGTCGAGGTAGCGCCGACCGTCGTTGTCCCACAAGTGCAGGCGTTCGCCGCGCACCATCACCCGTGGGCCTTCGTCGTTGAGGGCCTTCTGGTCGACGAACGCATGAATGTGGTGCGCTGCATCGGCGGCCTGGTAGTCGCGGGTTTCACGTGAGGTGGTCATCGCCGGATCTCCTTTTTTGTTGTGAGCGGCTGTCATGAGCGCAGTTGAAACCAGGTGGTTTTCAACTGGGTGTATTTGTCGAACGAGTGCAGCGACAGATCGCGGCCGAAACCGGATTGCTTGCCGCCGCCGAACGGTACGGTCACGTCCAGCGCATCGACGCTGTTGACCGACACCGTACCGGCTCGCAATTGCCGCGCCACCCGATGGGCGCGGTGCAGATCGTCAGTCCACAGCGACGCCGCCAGACCGTAGACGCTGTCGTTGGCCAGTTGCAAGGCGTGGGCCTCGTCATCGAACGGAATCACCGCCAGCACCGGGCCGAACACTTCTTCGCGAAACAGGGTCATGTGCGGCTGCACGTCGGTGAAAATCGTCGGCTGAATGAAGTTGTCCGAACCGTTGAAACTCAGTGGCCGCCCGCCGCAGACGCGGGTCGCACCTTCGCGTTCGGCCTGATGGATGAAGCGCAGAATGCTTTCGGTCTGACGGGTGTCGACAATCGCCCCGGCCGCGCTCGCCGGGTCCAGCGGATCGCCCGGCTGCCAGCGTTCGGCCTGAGCCTTCAGTCGCTCGACGAACTCGTCATGAATCGAGCGTTCCACCAGCAATCGCGAGTTGGCCGAGCAGACTTCGCCCTGATTGAAGAAGATCCCGAACGCGGCTTTCTGCGCCGCCAGATCCAGATCCTTGCAGTCGGCAAACACCAGATTGGCGCTCTTGCCGCCGCACTCCAGCCACACCTGCTTGAGGTTCGATTGCGCGGAGTACTGCATGAAATATTTGCCGACCTGGGTCGAGCCGGTGAACACCAGACAATCGACATCCGGGTGCAGGCCCAGGGCTTTGCCGGTCTGTTCGCCGAGACCCGGCAACACGTTCAAGACGCCGGCCGGCAACCCCGCCTCCAGCGCCAGTTCGGCCAGACGCAATGCGGAAAACGGTGATTGCTCGGCGGGTTTGAGAATGACCGAATTGCCCGCCGCCAGCGCCGGTGCGAGTTTCCACGCGGCCATGTCCAGCGGGAAATTCCACGGCACCACGGCCGCGACCACGCCCAGCGCTTCGCGAGTGATGGTCGCCAGCACGTTCGAGGCGCTCGGCGCGACCTGATCGTAGAGCTTGTCGAGGCTTTCGGCGTACCAGCGGAACACCCCGGCGGCGCCCGGCACGTCGATGTTGTAAGCGTCCATCACCGGCTTGCCCATGTTCAGCGAATCGAGCAGCGCCAGCTCTTCGCGATGGGCCAGAATCAGATCCGCCAGACGCAACAGCACTTGCTTGCGCTCGGTGGGTGAACACCCGGCCCAGGTGCCGGCCTCGAATACTTGCCGTGCATTTTTCACCGCCGCATCGACGTCTTCTTCACCGCACGCGGCGACGTTTGCCAGCAACTGGCCGGTGGCCGGGTTGATCGCAGCAAAGGTCTGCCCCGACTGCGCGTCACACAGCTTGCCGTCGATCACGGCCTGGTACGGATAGCTCAATTCAGCGGCCTTGCGCTGCCAGTCTGCAAGTTCGAACACGGTGGATGCTCCTTGGACTTTTATTCTTTTATAAACAGCTTCTGTCGATAGTCGCTCAGGCCGGCGCGAGCCAAAACCAGTAAAAATGTCTTCGCAGACAATAAAAAAGGTAACCAGCCGATGGCCCCCTCGCGCGCGTATGGGGCTATTGTTCAGGGACAAAAAAACCGCCGACAGAACGGAGGCCGGCGGCGTACAAATTGCTTGGATGTGAAATCCGTTCGCTTTGAGGTTCACCGTGGCCGCTTACAACCTGCGTCAGTTGAAGTACTTCATCACCACCGTCGAATGCGGCAGCGTCGCCGAAGCGTCGCGCAAGCTGTACATCGCGCAACCGGCGATTTCCACGGCGATCAAGGGGCTGGAAGACAGCTTCGGCGTGCAACTGCTGATCCGCCATCACGCTCAGGGCGTGTCCCTGACACCCAGCGGTGCGCGGTTCTTCCGCAAGGCCCAGGAACTGCTGCGCATGGCCAAGGAGTTCGAGCAGAACGCCCTCGCCGACAACGACGTGGTGGCCGGGCAGATCGATATCGGCTGTTTCGAAACCGTCGCGCCGCTGTATTTGCCGCAACTGATTGCAGGCTTCTCGGCGCTGTATCCCGGAGTGAAGATCCGCATCCGCGACGGCGAACAACAGGAACTGGTGCAAGGCCTGACCTCGGGCACCTTCGACCTTGCGATCCTGTACAAGCACGACCTCGATGCCACCATCGAAACCGAACCGCTGATGCCGGCCCAACGGCCTTACGCCTTGCTGCCGGCGGATCACCGCTTCGCCCAACTCAAGCAAGTGTCGCTGCGGGACTTGTGCCTGGAACCGATGATCCTGCTCGACGTGCAGCCGAGCCGCACCTACTTCGTCAGCCTGTTCGAAGAACTCGGGCTGTCGCCGCGCATCGAGTTCAGCTCGCCGTCGATCGAAATGGTGCGCGGCATGGTCGGCCAGGGCTTCGGTTTCTCGATCCTGGTCACCCGCCCCCATTCGGAATGCACCTACGACGGCAAAAAAGTCGTGTGCGTCGACATCGTCGAAGACGTTACCGGCTCGGGACTGGTAGCCGCGTGGCTCAAACGCGGGCAACTGACCAAACCGGCGCAGTTGTTTGCTGATTACTGTCGGGAGCAGCTGACGGCGAAGGCCAGCCGCTGAGCCTCACGTACCGCGCGGTTTGGCTCGTGCGGTAGCTTCTGCCACCAGCGGATCATCCGGCCAGTAATCGTCGATATCACCTAGCATCTTTTGCATTGACAGAGTTGTAGGCTCTGACTTACTGGGCCTGTGGAGGTTTCGTTAGCAACAACGTTGACTGTCAATCGCGCGAGGACGGATTGACATTTTGAGGGGGCATTTTCGAGAGGATTGACACCGTGCAAGTGGCAAACCGAGTTTAGATGGAAAAACATTGACGCTCCAAACGCTAAACACACCTTTATTAGGTCAAGCGCCGTTTTCCAGCTGTGATTGACGGATGAGCTGCGCCTAAGTGCTCCGCCAACCGCAGCATCTGTCCAATTACCGTATCCGAGTCTGAATTACCTGATGGGTTCCGGCGGCTGCGACGAGACGCCTGTCGAACACCATTGCCCATTATCTGCATTCCGATTGTCAAAAAACGTCTTGATCATTGCCTAATATGTTCAAAATACATTTTTTGAGGATTCTATGGCCCGCTTGCTGCTTAATAAAGGCGTACTTCAGCCGCACTCCTTGGCAAAGTACGCGGCGGCCCTTTTTAAAATGTCTTGCTCCTCCGTTACCCGTATCAGCTCGGCAAGTAGACGAACCTGAGCGCTCTGATCATCCTCCTCAACGCGCTTTTCTTCCGTAGGTGCATGAAGTTGACCGCCATTTGCACTGGACTTGACGAGATGTTTGCATCGAATTCGGCCAACGCACAGGGACGCCTCGAGCGGCAAAAATAGGCCACTAGCGGATGTACGCGAAGGACCGCTAACGGCCAAAAGCGGACATCGTTAGCGCAGTAGTGCAGGTCGGTTGAGACTTGAGCCTAACCCCCAGGGTCGAAAGCCCCCCACGCTCCCGACCCTAGTTATTTATCTTGTTTCTCAGCTTGCTTCTACAAGTTCAATTAGACGCAAATAGCGCGTATCCGATTGAAGGCTAGGAGCGCTCTCAACTACCAACGCAAGTATGCTTGGTAGTTCGTGAGGAGCTCTGGTGAGCACCTGTGGAGTAACTGCGTGCATAAGATCGAGCGTAACTTCAGGATAAAGAGCGGCTATAGGTTTTTCTTCACCGACATCCAGGGTAAACCGATAAAACGGATGGTCACTTATCTCCACCGGCACCAAGAATTTCTTCACCGCCTCATACACCTTTGGAAAATATTCGCCCGTATCATCAAGTAGGCCGATCCATGCTTTTATCGAAGCAGATGTCCTATATCGGCGCTCCCTTGGCCAATCCATATTAATAAATGGGATCACGTGCTCTACCCAACCGTTTTCATTCTGCCGCCCAACTAGCCCCAACCAGAAAATGAACTGATTTCGCTCATCGTCGGACATGTCCCGGAGCACCGAGCGCATTTCGCTTCGGGTGAGCCCGCTTGGGCTATCCGGATGAAAAATCCTCATCAACCCCAACCATTGAGAGGCTACCTGAGATAGATCGCGTTCCCAAGACAGACCGTTAATCCACGGAATTAAATTAAGCAATAGTGGCTTAATGACCTCTACCAATTCAGTTGCGGGCATATTTACATGAAGAAATCCATTCCAAGCAGGCTCTGAGACTGGATGATCGAACGACAACATTGGGATAAGTTTATGCTGAGTCCAAATTGGATCGACAAACATAAGCCAGTTCAATTCACGAAACACGATAGAAACAGCGTGATCCGCGCCCTCTCCCTGGGCAGAAAAAAGCCGCTCAACACGATACTTTATGTAAGCTGGGATTAACGAATTCGCGCCCTGCTGATTACTTGAAAGTGCATGTAGAAGAGCTTCGGCGCACATACCAATGGGACCATTGATTGCATAGTTGTAAGTGCGACGTGATCGCTCGACAGCCTTCCCACCACGGAGAACCTCACCCACTCCGCTCTCAGTAGCATCAGCATCACCACTAAAAATTCCGTCGACAACATTGTCATAGACAGCCCAAGCGAGGGCGCTATCAAGATCCAAGGCAGACCTAATATTTTGCTCCAGCCATCTTGTCAATACGTATCGCAGCTCTACTACAACTACGTTCGGAAGGCGCGCCAGTCTATTTATAAATAATCGTTTCAGTCTGGGAGAAATATCCGCTGGAAGATCGTTGATCATGGAGTTCCAAAACGCACTTGGGTATTCACCCCTCTTACCTTCAAGTGTTAGCGCAGAAAGCGCCTTCCTAGGATTGGCTTTCACCAATCCTGCAAAAGGTCGCTTATCAGTGAAGCTGCCGAAGTCGCGCTGATGGTCTTCTTTAGCCTTGGGAATCACTTCGTTAACGGGTACATTCATAAGTTTGTCGGGAGCTTCGTCAGTACCCACCCAACCTACCCTCGAACCATGTATGGTTACTGTAGAGGTTGCCCACCCGTCGCTCCACTCAGAAATCCCGCTAATAATTTCCTTAAGCCGCTGACTGAGGTCGTCAGCCAAATTGCAGCCCTGAATTTCGAGATATCGAGCATATTTGGCCGCAATCCTATCTCTGACTTCATGAAACTCTTCATCAGACCAGTGAGATTGCTGATCGGGACCAGCGATGATCCGCTCCGCAATTCTTCTCTGGTATTCAGTTGAAAACTCTGCCCACCGATCACTAAGCAAAAAAAGCAGCTCACGAACCACGTCAGTGTCCCACAATGCATCTTGGCTCAAGCCCAAAACCGCCTGCGCTACATGATCCGCATCAAAGATATCAACCTTACTAAACGCGTATAACTTTAACTTCCTAAAGAAAAATTGCTCATCCATAGACCAGATAGTTGCATGCGCTCTTGCAATCTCTGGCCAGGTGGAAGCCATTCTGTCAAAAAGCTGAACGAACCAAATCATAGGCTCAGCTGTACTTGTGACCCGCTCCCGCCCACCTATATCACGCTCTGGATAACAGGTAGGTGTATCGAAGAATTTAACGTCGACATCTTCCAGCAAGCTGGAAACAACAGTCAACTGGTGTTCCAAAATCCCAAAAACCTGACTTAACTGACTATCTGGAACCTGTAATTCTTCATTGCTCCGATCAAGGAACGCGACCTCAAACCGCCCTAAGTCGTCAAAATCTATTTCCTCCCAAGATGCTGATGGAGGCATTGACTTCCCTAAGCCGGACGGGAGGCTAATCTGCAGTTTTGGCGTCGCGAATCTCCGAAACTCTCGTAGAGCATTAGGGGTCCAACCTTCTGCATCAATCAATTTTTTAAAGTCAAACCACTCACCATTCCATCGACGATTGCGAGGGTCTTGATGATGCTCAACAAGTAGCCGCCATAAATGGCGAGCACGTTCGGAGAGGAGTTTGGAATGCCTCAAATGCCACTGAATTTGGTGAAGCAACCTAGGATGCAGTCCATTCTGGCGAACTGCCCACCAGGCCAAAACAGGACTATTGATAGACTTGCAAATCCAAGATATAAGGTGGCCAAGCCTTTTTGGCGTACTCTCTAAGCCCTCCACCTGTCGTCCACCCAAACGATGAGAGTCGTGCGGATTATCATCTTCCTCACGCCACACAAGAAGATTGTCATTAGTGACCCCTTGCCTGCGCTCATTTTCAGAGATATCTATCAGATCATCATCAAGCCCATAATGGGAAACAGGATCGAATGTTTCTCTTTCACTCCCATAACCGCTACTCTTCTCGCCTGATCGGACATTAGCATCCATCACGCATATCCACTCTGGATGTGGTACAGGCTCAGCCTCTGAAAACGCTCTCGCACCCCGCACAGTGCGAAGCACATGGGCAACTTGACCTCGCTCATGGGGCATTAATTCCTTTGGATCCCTCTGACTCTTAGCAATCGTGGATAAACGCCACTTGCGCGGATCATCGGACCGCTCAGCCCAAGCCTCCATGCTTTTCCACAAGTCTGAGTAATCGGAATAAGCAATACCAGTAACACCTCGATCACGCCATTTGACTTCGACATCTTCAACTGTCCCCCGGTCAAAGGCGTAGAGCTTAGATCGATCATATTGGCCATCATGATTTAGCCCCTGAAGCAGATACTTTACCGGCGGATCTTCGGCCTTATAACCAACCAGAACAACCGTATAGCGCTCAAGGAGATGCCTAATGAAATTTGTCGCCCAGCCCTCGGAAAGATAGGCTCGCCCGAAATCGGCGCTACTTAAGACATAAGGATGACTTTCTGCGGTTGTATCTACTAGTCTTCCGTGCAGATAGGTAATACCTTCTATATTCAAGCCAAAATTAAGATTTGGGAAAGCAGGAGGAACATGCAACTTCAGTTGACCAGCGTCACCTGGCAACTCAAACAACCTATCAAAGTTTGTCGTTACGATCTGTGGCATTCCACCCTGACTAGAAGAAATGCGTTTTATGAGGTTGTGTTGCCGCCCAAAATCATGACCTTCCAAAGAAACACTTAACCTTTCTGTGACCAGGGCATTAACCTCATCCTTGCCATACTCTAAATGAAGAAGGTTAAAAATCTGGTCCAGCGGCACGTTCGAATCCGACTCACGAATCAACCACGGCAGAAACGAGGTCATAATTTCCGAATCGTCAGGCGGGCCGAAGAACTCGATGACGTATTGAGTCAACCCGATAAATGTGGGCATTCCAGACGGAATTGAGACTCCTGCACCACATAGAAACACCACGCGACCGGCATCGCAACGCTCTAGTAAAACATCTGGTATCGAGGGACCACTGGCGTAAAATTTCATAAGTTCAACTCACCACTAGAATGGATAGCGTGCCTAAGCGAAGAGCTGCTAGGGTCGAAGGCCGCCGCTTGGGTACAACCGCTTTTGGCCGCTAGCTGCGGCTCCTGACCGTCCGCTTCCGGCCAGAAGCGGGCGCTAATCGGCTCAATCCCCCAGAGTAAAGCAATAGCACTCATTGAAAAGTGGTAATTCCAAAGATCTGGGGGTCGGCACAAAAAATATGAGAATGGGCTTGATACGCGGCAAGCACGTTAAACCTCTCAAGTAGTTTCATAACATTATGATGATACTGCGCCGAGAACTTCATATTGAATAACTTTACTTTTCCCCTCATCTGCGCCGGCACTTCCACAAGGGTCTGCCTTGACAAGTTAACGACATTGAACGAAGCAAACGCACTGCGACTCAAGTTAAAAAGAAACATATTGTGATTGGGGTCATTTGTTCCTTGAAGATAACCTGTATCAGGTATAGCAACTCGGGAACCAGCAATGTCATCAAAAGTCGCTACTATGACATGCCCCATGTGCCCTTCTGACTCAATAATCTTCTCGACGGACGATTCCAAAATACTTTTTGTGCCGCCAGGAGGGATCATTAATGCCAGAAAAATAATCTCTAACCACTGGAAATACTGATCGCTCGTCACCCCAAACTCTGCGCAAACAGCAGGTAGGTGAGGCTTTATTCCCGTGCGAATGTCACAGAAATCGGCTAGCAGAATAGGATCGGTTGGGTACAATCCCGCAAGCCCCTTAAACATATCAATTGTTCGAGCAATAGAATATGGGTTTCTTATCCACCCCATAAACTTCGATTTGAAGACGCTTTCAGCGGCGCCCCTCAAAACATCACCTCCGGAATTGACTTTTGACTCTGAAATAAGAAGGTCAGCGGCTGGAGCTAGATCCGCTTCAAATCTCTGAAAGAAATCCTCTAGATTTTTTCTTACCGATGAGCTCTTGACGTCAAAACTAAAAAGATCATCAAAAGAGAGATTTTTCTTAATTCTAACGCCCTCTGCATTAGTCAGGCGGACAATGCTATTCTCTCGATCTACAATTTCAAATTTGTAGATTCGTTGCTTATCCTTTGGTCTGCTCTCGTCGATGCAATTACTACGTTGCTCGGACTGAGAGATAAAATGCTGATTCCTTGTTAGATTCTCCATAACCTCTCCTTGTGCCAGCAATCTACCGGGAGCGCAAACAATATCTCTTAGCCCACTATCACGCCAGATCATTAACAAAGTAGATACTTTTATTTGAGGGAACGACCGGCTGCTTTTGGCCGAAAGCAGTCCCCTACCAAGATCCGCGATTGGTCAAAAAGTGATAATGGGCGTGGAGTTCGTGATAGATTCTGCCGCCCAAGAGAGCTTTTGACAGGACGTCACCATGGCCAAGCCGGCTGCGCGTAAGAGCGACCCATCTAACTGCCCTTTACCAGGGCATGGCACCAACTCCATCGCCACAGGTTCTTCTGATGTTTTTT